>NZ_JARESO010000049.1:0-62615 GCF_046030175.1 Paraburkholderia sp. RL17-373-BIF-A | reverse complement strand
AGTTCGAGTGCGTGACTGACTTCGTGCTGCAGTCGCCTAACCGGTTCTTCAGGAACAGGCCGAAGAAGAAGCCCCGCTGTTACGCCGAGACAGCCGTGGTGGTCGGTCCCAAGGATCAGACGACCTGGGTCGATGCGTACGGCCGGGTCAAGATCTGCTACCTGTGGGACGTGGACAGGCCGAAGGACGAGAACGCGAGCTGCTGGGTACGCGTGTCTTCACCATGGCAGGGCAATTCGTTCGGCTCGATCTACGTGCCCCGTATTGGCCAGGAAGTGACGATCAACTACCACGAAGGCGACCCTGACAAGCCCTATATTGCCGACCGGATGGTCAACCGGTTCAGGCAGCCACCGTGGTTACTGCCAGCCAACTACGCACTGAGCGGCACGCGGACGCAGGAACTGAAAGGGTTCCAGGCCAACCAGATCGTCGCAGACGACACGCCCGGCAAACTTCAGGTACAGGTCAGCAGCGATTACGCGCAGTCACGGCTGATCGTCGGCTACAACACGCGCATCGACGGCAACAAGGGGCGCAAGGAAGCGCGGGGCGAAGGCATCGAGATCGCCACTGATGCAAACGCCGTGATGCGCGCACCGGGTATTCTCATTACGACCGAAACGCGCGCGGGCGCAACGGCCCCCGTCAAGGACATGGGCGAGACGGTGCAGAGACTTACGGCAGCGCGTGAGCTACAGGAAAGCCTCCTGGAGCAGGCCCAGTATCACGAAGCGCAGCAGTCAGGAACCGATCAGTCTGAGATCACGAGCGCGCTGGAGGCCCAGAACGACGGCATCCGTGGTGGACCGAAGACCGACGACAATCTGTTCCCGGAACTTTCAGAGCCACAGCTTGTACTCGCAAGTGCCGCCAGCACTGCACTGACTGCGGGGAAAAGCACGCACATTGCCAGTAACGAGCATCTGGCATTGACCACCGGCCTGAGTGTCGGCATTGCAGCAGGCAAGTCACTTGTCGCTTCGATACGGGAGCGCTTCAGCGTTTTCGTTCAGCGCATGGGTATCACAATGGTTGCGGCGGCGGGAAAAATCTCGCTGGAGGCGAAAACCGACGGCATGAGTCTGCTCGCTCAGAAAATTGTTGAGATCATAAGCGAACAGGGTCCAATCAATCTTAAAACCCCGAATGAAATTACGTTAAATGCGGGCGGGACGCAATTGACACTGAATTCGAATGGAGCATTTATCTATACCGAGGGCCAATGTTTATTTCATTGTGCAGGGTTTGACATACCCGGACCGGTAGCTAAACCTCTTAATATGCCGAGCAAACCTCACGACGAGCAATTTACGTTTGTGAATAAGACGACAGGTAAGCCGCCGCCTAATGTCAAATACAGAATTGTGAGGGAGTCAGGTGAAATTGTCGATGGCATTACAGACGTCACGGGCAAGACCATGCGGGTAGCAACAAACGGTGCGGAAAAATTAACCGTTCATCTGGTCCATGGAGGTTGATTTATGAGTGATATTCAGTCGCCGACAGCTAATCCCGCGTCTGAGGGGGCGCCTGCCGCTGCTCCAGTTGCCGCACCTTCGACTGCTGTCGGCTACGGTGTTTCGAATCCGCATCCCATGTCTAATGTGACTGTACCTGTGGCCGACGCCGTGTTGCGCTGGGAGGTTCAAAACAATCTGCATGGTGACGTCTTACCAATTATTCCGTCTGCGTCTACTGTCCTGCATGGAAATATTCTCTATCAATTGAAGATAAAGATAATCGTGCGGCAGACATCGGACGGAACGCCAATCGCAGGAAAGGGCGTGTCAATTAAGAGCAATCGTAGCGGCGATGTCATCAGGCTAAGTTCATCATCTACGGGTCCCGATGGCACGATAATGATCACGCTTGAAAGTAGGAATTCTGGCGAACTTCGGCTGTCTGTGGACAATCCAGATATTTCTGCGCAGCCGCTTTCGATTACTTTAAAGAACGCATGGTACGAAGGAACGTTTTTGATCACTGGCTATAACGTCTGCAATGAATCGGATTTTGGTGGCGAGATGACCGACGGGAACGGGTTGGGCGACCAGCACAGATATGACTTTCTTTTCAGTGCATCCGGAGTCGTCATGCAAGGCACAGGAATGGCTTTAAACGGTCGCTACGTACGATTTGTTAGCATGACTACTACGTGGCATTTGAACAGCCATGGACATCGCGACCATATCCAGGATCCGGCGCAAGTCACCTTTGCATACACGAATACAGTTCAAGGTTCGTTTGGGCCGGTGACGGAAAACCATTCAATAGCGGTCGATAGGAACGTAATTCCTCCGCGCGCACACGTCAATATTGATGGCGTTGGGGATCGATATGCAGACGATCGTGGAAGCGCCATCGTTGGCCGCCATGTCGATAATTTTTTGGGTGCTGGCGCTAGTGTTGTGCAAGCGTGGCTGCATGGTGGGGTTAATGGAACTCGGCGTCGCGTCAAATATATAAAGGACTAGCGCATGAAAAGGTCAAAATTATTTTGGGCAATATTTTTGTCGTTGACTTCCTATGGATCAAGTTGCTTCGCGGATGGAACAGTTGACTTTGAAAAACAGGTTTTGCCGTTGATTAAACAGCGACCCTTCTTTGCACAATTTTTGTTGCAAACATTTCAGTTTGAGAAAGATGCGACTGGAGTAACGATTGGAGCCGATGTAAATCCAAAGTTGGCGTTGGCGCGAATTGGACCATACCAAGTATGTGCAAGGCTCCGTAGCGCGCCTGGTAGCGATTCCTGCTCGATCCAGGTGGTGATAGACACCGATGCGCACTTCTTCGACGAAAACGGAAAGGAAGTTGACGGGCCGGGAGGAGCACAAACTGTTAAAGAGGATTTCTATGCAATTGAAGTGAATCCGCCGCCGAACCAATCGCAAGTGAGTACCTCAGAGTTCATTGATCGAGGAGGCAAAGATGATCGACCTCATCCGACTAAGTGACACCACCGACCACGGCGGCGAAGTTATCACCGCCTCCGACACCATGCGGTACGGCGGACGGCGCGTGGCTCGCAAGGGCGATCTCGTCGAGTGCCCGCTGCACCCCGAGGTCCGGCCTAACGTGATCCTCGAAGGCGACAGGAAAATCATGGATCGCAGTACGCCCGTCGCGCGTCAGGGGCATCTTGCTACGTGCGGTTGCCGTCTGATTTCCAGTCTGGCATGAGTGATGACGAATACAAGGCTAAAGGGAGATGACAGGTGAAGGCTGGAGACCAACGCTCCAGGAGTCTGCGCGAGCGGCGCGAGAGAGAAGCCGTTGATGCGCACTATGAACGGATTGCAGTTGCGCGCGGGATACTGCCACCGCGGTCCCGTTTGCTGTTCTTTTTCAAACCTCGCGCATATGTGTTGCTGCTGGAAGACGAACCGGGGGTGTTTGATGTGGCGCGGATCGCGGTCGAGGGATGGGAAGGCAAGTTGGCTCTATGTTTCATGTCGCCGCTTGATGCGCTCATCGAAGGGGCGCGCATAAGGAAGCCTGGTTTGCGTTACGACATTGCATGGGCCGCAGCCATCGGCGCACAATCCTTTGCGCACGGCCGACGGGTCTGCGGCTGCGGCTCTGCATGTGTCGTGGATGGGCGAGGCGAACCGGCTCTTGCTGACGCAGGAGGGAGAGCCGGTTCACATTTGCAAGGTGCTTGAAATGGATTCGGCCGCAGAGGCACGTAAGCCCGGGGAGTTTGGGGTGGATGCGGATACGCATCGCGATGTTGAACACGCTGTATGACGGGGCGGGCCTTTACGCGTGGCAGGAAGCAAACAGCGCGGTTAATTCCTGGATTTGGCCCGGTGCAGATCGCGCCGAAAAATTGAACTTGCAGTTCGAAGAGTGGAAACGATGCGCACGAATATGCGGGCTCGCGGGACCGGGCTACGCCATGACCATTTGAACCACGCCCTGTTCGATCCAGCGTTTGAACAGTGGCATTTCGTCCCGCTTTCGGGCCCGCCCTCTGACGATTCGTGGGGCGTACCAGGAATGAGAGAGCCAGGTTGATCTCAGCGACTTGTAAATTCGGTACAACGCTAGTGTGCCGCGCCGCGTTGCGATCGAATCAGTCTGCCGGTCCCCGAAAAGGGCCACGCGTGCGCAGGCGGGTTTTATCCCTTTGACCGCCTGCGGGCCTGAATTTCAGTGGACCGGCACCCCGGAATACTTCGTTTACCTGAATGATTGGAAAGACCGAAGGTGATCCTTGCGACGCTTGCCTTCACTGATCGCGCCGCGCTTCTTTGATGAAACGGCCCGTCACCTGAGTTTCGACCGGGCCGCTGCCGCGCTATGCGTGACCTAGGGCGCGGTCAGCCGGCAGATCAGGATGCTTGAGGATTCCCTTGGGGTCCGGCTGTTTGAGCGCGACCATGCGGGTATCCGCCTGACCGCAGCC
The DNA here is from genome assembly GCF_046030175.1 of Paraburkholderia sp. RL17-373-BIF-A. Classification (NCBI taxonomy): domain Bacteria; kingdom Pseudomonadati; phylum Pseudomonadota; class Betaproteobacteria; order Burkholderiales; family Burkholderiaceae; genus Paraburkholderia; species Paraburkholderia sp. RL17-373-BIF-A. The sequence continues at coordinate 58,201 of NZ_JARESO010000049.1, read as the reverse complement.
GGCGCGCAGTTGCGGCCCTGTCTCGCCGAGGCTTTCGACATGATCGAGCGGGGATGCCGGCACATTGCCAGCGAAGCCGGACACCGCTGCCTGATTGTCTCGATGCCTCCGGCCTTTGCGACAAAAGTTTTCGCCGCAAGTCGCGGCGCTCGCGCTGGCGCTACCCGATGTCAAGCTATCGATCCGCACCGAGCCCACCGACGACTGTCACTGCGCCATCCGGTTTGGACGCGAGGCGTTACAGGGCGTGCATTCGGAATTGCTGATGATCGAGCGCCACGCGCTTGTTGGCGCACGTCACCTGACGGGTGAGCCGGTCGGCGCGCCACTTGACCGGTTGCCCGCGCTGCACGTGCTGCATGAAAACGCGCGCCTCAGTCTCTGGCCGGACTGGCTGGCAATGGCCGGTATGCCCGCGCATTACGCGGAAAACGGGATCGAGTTCTCCATGCTCAAGCAGGCGATACGTGCCGCGCGCAAAGGCGTAGGACTCGCAATCGTGGATCGCAACATGATCGGCGAGGAACTGGCTGACGGCCGTCTCGCGCGGATTTCGGAGGTGGAGGTAATCGGGCCGTTCGGTTACTGGCTCGATATTGCGCCCCGTGACGGGGCGCTGGAGCATGTGCAGGCGTTTGCGGAATAGATGCGGGGTGAAACAGATTGGAGCGGCACAATGGTATCAGCTCACGTTGCTTGATCTGGAATGCGAACAGTGCCACTTTGTCCCGAAACGTATTGACGGCGGCTCCCTACCGTGGCTGCGCGAGGGACCCGCTTAAGAATTAGCGGTGTGAAGGCGCTTTCTTTGCGGCGGCAAAGAAAGTAGGTGCCGCCCCGCACAGGGGCAACGCTAATAGACCACTATGATTTCAAGGAAAGGCCAAAACCCAAAATCAATCCGCCAACCTCTTATCCGCCAAAGCACTCTGACAATCCGCAATAACCTGCCTCACAAGCCTTGCTTGAGGATCGAGCTCATCAGTATCAAGAATCTCCTCAACCGCATCTCTCGCCCAATCCGCTTCGACAAACTGCGCATGCCGCCGCGCAATCTCCACCGCGGTAGCGGTCAACTTGGCGATCGTGAGCCAATCAGCCTCGCGCGCCCGCCGGTCGAGCCACTTATGCGCGGCCTGCACATGAAACGCCGCGTCCGGCCAGTCCTCATTCAGGTAATAGGCGCCAAGACTCCCGCATGTGAGCCAGCACAACAGCTCCAAACGGTCTCGTGGACTCAGATGATGGCGTACATCACTCATGGCGACGCTCGCTGCTGAAAATTGCGTTCCGGTGAGAACGGCGAGTCGCCGTTCCCCACTTTCATTGAACAATATCACGCAGAATTCAAGCAGGGCAATTCCTGAGTACCCTGGCGCGCGCCGGCGCCACAGCCGGCACGGCCACCCGCTCGCGGGCCGCCGCCGCTAGCGGGTGGCGACGATGAACAGCCGCGGAAACGGCAGCAGCACCGTGCCGTCGGCGAGCGCCGGATAAGCCGCGGCGATCGCGTCCCGGTAACGCTGCAAGAAAGCGGCTTGTCCGGCGTCGTCGAGCTCGGCGAGGAACGGCCGCAGCGCGCTGCCCTTGAACCATTCGACCACCGCGTCCGCGCCGCCCGCGAGCGGGTGGTGGTAGACGGTGCGCCACACGTCGACCCGCGCGCACAGCGGTTCGAGCAACGCGTAGTACCAGCCGGCGCCATAGCGCATGGTGCGCTCGACGCCCTTGAGCTGGTGGGCCCAAGGGCCGTCAGCAGCGATTTCGCGCAGCAGACGGTGCGCGGGTTCGTCCAGATTGTCCGGCATCTGCACGGCGAGGCTGCCGCCCGGCGCGAGCTTCGTCACGAGCGACGGAAACAGCCGCTCGTGGTCGGGTACCCATTGCAGCACCGCATTGGCGAGGATCAGGTCGTACGGTCCCGGCGCGTCCCACGTGGAAATGTCGCTCACGTCGAACTGCAATTGCGGCAGACGCTTGCGGGCCGCCTCGATCATGTCGGGCGAACTGTCCATGCCGCTGACCGCCGCGCCCGGCAGGCGCGCGGCGAGCGCCTCGGTCGAGTTGCCGGGTCCGCAGCCGATGTCCACCGCGCTCTTCACCTCCGTCGGCGGCACAGCCGCCAGCAGATCCCTGACCGGGCGGGTGCGCTCGTTTTCGAACAACACGTACTGCTTCGCGTGCCAATCCTTCTTCGACGTCATCTGATGCTCCTTGTGTCCGTGGTGGCCGGATCGGTGGGCGGCGATTGCGTCTCTTCGACGGTTCGAACCGGTCCAATGCGCTCATTCTCAGCGCCCCCAAGGGCGGAGTAAAATGAATTTATCATTCCGATTCCTTCATTTTTCTAATGAAAATCGACACGCTCGGCGTTCAGGCGTTCGTCGCCATTGCGGATCGCGGCAGCTTCCAGAGCGCCGCCGATTCATTGCATGTCACGCAAACGGCCATCACGCAGCGTCTGCGCAAGCTCGAAACCTACCTCGGCGTCACACTGATCGAGCGGACCACACGCTCCACGGCGCTCACCGAAATCGGGCGCAGTTTTCTGCCTCAAGCGCGCCGCTTGCTCGGTGAACTGGCCGACGCGCTGGTCGAAATCCGCGAGACCGGCGTGGCGCGTCGCGGCGATGTGTCGATCGCCTGCGTGCCGACGGTGGGCGTGCAATATTTGCCGCGCATTCTGCAGGCGTATTCGGCGCGGTATCCGCATAACCGCATCAGGATTCTCGATCACGCGTCGGCGGCGGTGGAGGCGGCGGTGTTGCGCCGGGAGGTCGAGTTCGGCATCAATATCGCGCGCGAGCATCATCCGGATCTGGCCAGCGTGCCGCTCACGGAGGACCGCTATGTGCTGATCTGCCACGAGCATCATCCGCTGGCCAAGCGGCGCCGCATCGCCTGGCAGCAGCTGCAGGCTTATCCGCTGATCTTTGCGGGCGAGGTGAGCGGCAACCGCGCGTTACTGGACCTCGCGCTGGAAACGAGCGAACTGGCGCTGCGCTCCTTTTACGAGGTGCAGCGCAGTTCGACGGCGGTGGGGCTGGTCGCGCAAGGCGTGGGCGCGGCCGTGGTGCCGGCGCTCGCGCTTCAGAAGGGCGCGTATCCGAAGGTGCGCACCGTCGAGCTCACGCATCCCGCCGTGTCGCGCACGCTCGTTCTCGTGGCGCGCAAGACCGCGCAGTTGTCGCCGGCGGCGCAGGCGCTTTACGACATGATTCTCGAGCAGGCGACGCTAAAAGGCTGAGCGCGGCCAGGTCACTCCGGTGCTTCAAGTCGGAACGTCCTCAGGCTCGGCAAGCGCAAATATGTTGTCGCGTGGCGCAGGTCGCGTTCAGTCACCGTCGCACGGTTCAGAGTGAGCATCTTGGGCAATGCGCCCGCACACACATCGCTGCAAGACTCGGAAGATTGCGCCCGATCACCCATCGCATGCCTACAAGCACTGCGCCCGCAAGCACGTCGCAGCATGATTCAGGTCACGCTCGATCGCCCGCCGCACGCCGGCAGCGTCGCGCGCTCTGGCAGCGCTCAACAGATCGTCGTGCGCATCATTGAGCGAATCGGCAAATAGCGCCTCGCCGAACAGCAAATTCGAAATCGGCCCGACTTGCAGCCACACGGTTTCGATCAACTCCAGCAGCAGCGGCGAGCCGGCCGCCCGGTACAGAACCAGATGGAATGCCTCGTTGGCGTCGAGATAGCCTTTAGTGTCGGCACTGCGCAACGCCTGCGCCATCTGCACATTCAGTTTTTCCAGCGTGGCGATGTCGTGCGCCGTGAGATGCGGCACGCCGAGTTCGGCGGCCTGGCCTTCGAGAATCAGGCGCACGCGCAGTACATCGTCGAACTGTTGTTTCGACAGATGCGGCACCGTCACGCCGCAATTGGGCACGTTGACGAGCGCCGATTCGGCCGCGAGGCGCTGCAAGGCGGACCGCACCGGCATTTCGCCCACGCCGAGCTCGGCGGCGACGTGGCGGATCTTGATGCGCTCGCCGGGCACAAAGCGTCCGATCGTCAGCCACTGCCGCAGCGTGTCGTAGGTCTGGTCCTGCAGCGTGTGATGGCGCGAAGTTTTCATAATGCTCGATGCAAAACCCCTTCAAAAAGGGTGCAAAAAAAGTCGACGCGACTTTAGGTCAGTTCGCCAAGACAGGCGTCGAACGCGGCGACCAGCTTGTCCACGTCTTCTATCGACGTTTCCGGGCAGACCAGGATCATGTTGTGAAACGGCGTGATCAACACGCCACGGTTCAGCAAATAAAGGTGCAAGACGTGTTCCAGTTCGGGATCGAGCTGGCGTCCGGCTTCGCTGCCGTTGCGCGGCGGCGTCGGCATGAACTGGAATTCGTTGCGGGCGCCGACACGCGTCACGCACCACGCAAGTCCGTGCCGCCCAATCGCGTCCCGCAGTCCGCTCTCGATGCGCTCCGCCAGCGCGAACATATGCTCGTATGCCGCGTCGGTCATCACCTCGGCGAGCGTGGCGCGGATCGCGCTCATGGCCAGCATGTTCGCGGTGAGCGTCGTGCCGATGCCGGAGTGTCCCGGCGGCGCACCGCGCTTGGCCTGCTGGGCACGCGCGGCGAATTCGGCGCTAAAGCCATATACAGCGCACGGAAAGCCGCCGCCGACCGGTTTGCCGAGCACGAACAGATCGGGTTCGAGCCCGTGCGCCTTCGTATAACCGCCGGGGCCGCAACTGATCGTGTGCGTTTCGTCGATGGCGAGCAGCGTGCCGAAGCGGCGCATCAGCGCTTGCGCCTCGCGCCAGTAGTCCGCCTCGGGCAGCACCATGCCGATGTTGGTCATCGCGGGTTCGGCGAGCACGCAGGCCACGTCGCCATCTTTTAGCGCGTTTTCCAAGGCGGCCAAGTCGTTGAATTCGATTACGCGCGTGCTGCCGAGCAGGTCGTGCACCTGGCCGATCAAACTGTCGCGCTGTTGCGGCTTGCCGTCGACCAGATCGACGAAGACGTCGTCCACGGTGCCGTGATAGCAGCCGTTGAAAATCACGATCTGCTTGCGCCCGGTCGCCGCGCGCGCCCAGCGCAGCACGAAGCGGTTGGCGTCGCTCGCGGTCATCGCGAACTGCCAGTACGGCAGCCCGAAACGGCGCGCGAGTTCTTCGCCGACCCATGCGGCGTCTTCGCCCGGCAACATGGTCGTCAAACCGCGTTGCGCCTGCGCGGCGAGCGCTCGCGCGACGGGCGCCGGCGAATGGCCGAACATCGCGCCGGTGTCGCCGAGGCAGAAGTCCGCATAGCGGTGACCGTCCACATCGGTGAACGCGGCGCCGCGCGCTTCTTCGACGTATAGCGAGAAGGGTGTCGACCAGTCGTTCATCCAGTGCAGCGGCACGCCGAACAGCAGGTGGCGCGCCGCGCGTTCGGACAACGCGCGCGACTTCGGCATGGCCTCGACGAACGCGCGGCGTTCGCGTTCGACGAGCGCTTGCGCGCGCGCCCAGTTGATGCCGTGACGGGTATTCAATTGCAATTGCACGCTCTCCAATCAGGTTGTCGGCCGCGGCCCACGCTCAGACGAGCAGTTGCAGATGCTCGCGTTCCCACGCGGTAATGCCTTGCGAGAAGGTCTCGAATTCCTTTTCCTTCACCGCGCAATACGCCTGCACGAAGCTGTCGCCGAGCACCTCGGCGAGTTCGCTGCATTTCGATAGCGCCTTGAGCGCGTCTTCGAGACCGCGCGGCAATTCGTACTCGAGGTCGTAGGCGCTTTCGATCATCGGCGTCGACGCTTCCTGCTGCTCCACCATGCCGAGATAACCGCAGGCGAGGGTGGCCGCCATGGCGAGATACGGGTTCACGTCGACGCCCGGCACGCGGTTTTCGAGCCGCCGGCCGTCCGGCCCGGAGTTCGGCACACGGATTCCGCAGGTGCGGTTGTCGTAACCCCAGCGCACGTTGATCGGCGCGGCGGTGAAGCGCGACAGGCGCCGGTAGGAGTTCACGTACGGCGCGAACATGGGCATGGCTTGCGGCATGTACTTCTGCAAGCCGCCGATATAGTTGAAAAACAGCGGGCTGGCCGAGCCGTCCGGCAGCGAAAAAATGTTCTGGCCACTTTCCCGATCGACGATGCTTTGATGAATATGCATCGCGCTGCCCGGTTCGTGCTCCATCGGCTTGGCCATGAAGGTGGCAAAAATGCCGTGACGGAAGGCCGTTTCGCGCACCGCGCGTTTGAACAGGAACACGCGGTCGGCGAGGTCGAGCGCGTCGCCGTGCGAAAAATTGATCTCCATCTGCCCGGCGCCGACTTCATGCACGAGCGTCTCGACGCCGAGCTGCGTCATCTCGCAGAAACGCGACAGGTCCTGGAAGAACGGATCGAATTCGTTGACCGCGTCTATCGAAAACGACTGGCGGCCGGCTTCGTGGCGCCCCGCGCGGCCGAGCGGCGGGCGCAGCGGTTCATGCGGATTCTTGTTCTGCGCGATCAGATAGAACTCCATCTCCGGCGCGACCACCGGGCGCCAGCCGCGCTCTTCGTAAAGCTGCAGCACGCGGCGTAATACCGCGCGCGGCGAGATGCCGATCGGTTTGCCGTCCAGCCCGACGCAGTCGTGAATCACCACGGCCACCTGTTCGATGGCCCACGGCACGAGGCGCACCGTGTTCGGATCGGGAATGCAGACCATGTCGGGATCGCTCGGCCCGACAAAGCGCTCGAAATTCGCGAATTCGCCGTTGACGGTGATCATCAGCAGCGCATTCGACATATGCATCTTGCCTTCCGAGAGAAACAGGTTCTTCGGCACGATCTTGCCGCGCGCGACGCCGGTCATGTCCGGTATCACGCACTCCACTTCATGGATCCGGTGATGTTCGAGGAATTCGCGCAAGCCGCCGTGTAGGTCGCTTTGCAAGGTTGACTCCAGTCGGTTGATGACAGCGGCGCGAGGCGCTTTCGACAACGGAGCGCGATGAGCCGCCTGTTCGGAAAAGCTGGATTTTTTTTGCATTGTGGGATTTGATCAAATCATGCCACGAATTCTGCCTTTGTGAAATGGGATGAAACCCATGCGCGCGGCGCCCGGTTCCACCGTTCCCTGGGTTGCTTTGCCGCAGGCTTTATGCGACGCGGTGTCACTCTCGTGGCGTCGAGCTATGCGGAACAATCGATCGCATGGCACCTTTTCACGTAGCAGCCGGGCACGAAGTCGAATCGCATCGCGGGGCAGTTCCCGGTGACCGCGGGCTTGCCGCTGAGCACGAAATATATCCAGTCCGAGCAATCCGTGGTCGGCAAGGGCTATAGCGAGTTCGTGGTCAACAACATTGCTGAACACGGCGAGAAGGACAAGCTGGTCGACGTTCTTTCGCTTGGCCCGATCAACAAGCCGGCGCGCGGCGCCGAACGGATCGATTGGGAGCCGGTGAAACATCAATGGAAGTCGGCGTGGACCAACGCTACCGCGGTGTCGATCAGCATGGCGCCGACAATGAGCGGCACGTCCAACATCGTGATGATCAACGGCTACCATGAGAAGGACGGCTGGGAGATGTCCGGCCTCGACTGGAACCCCGGCAAGGTCGTGTATCGCGCGATTTTCGGCACGTCCAACCGGGGTAACGGTGGCTACGCGCAGCCGCAACTTCTCCCGAACGGCGACTTGTTGTGCAACAGCATCGGCGGCCCGATTCGGGTTCGCAATCAGTAAGCGGTCGAGTTAGCCGAGGCGCCGCTTTTCACCGTGCCCCTCACGCGCCCATGGCGGCGCATGAGGGCCATTGCTTCAAGCGAAGTCTGTGGAGCGCGACAGTGGTTCCCACTGTTCGATCTCCTCGTTCAGCGCCGCCAGCTTCGTCTTCACCAGGTCGAGCGCATCGTTGCCGAGCAGCAGATGCACCGGCGGATTCTTTGCCGCAACGATTTCCAGCAGCGCCTGCGCCGCTTTGTGCGGATCACCCGCCTGCTTGCCGCTCTTTGCTTCGCGCGCCTCGCGGATCGGGTCGAACAAGGTGTCGTAGTCGGCGACGCTGCGGCTTGCCCGGACCATCGAGCGGCCCGCCCAATCCGTACGGAACGAGCCGGGCGCGACGGCCGTGACCTTGATGCCGAAGCCCGCCACTTCTTTCGCCAGCGCGTCGGTGATGCCTTCGAGCGCGAACTTGCTGCCGCAGTAGTACGCAATACCGGGCATCGTGATGAAGCCGCCCATCGACGTGATGTTGATGATGTGACCCGAGCGGCGCTCGCGCATGACGGGTAGCACGGCCTTGATCATCGCGACCGCGCCGAAGACGTTGACATCGAATTGACGGCGCAGATCGCCGAGCGGCGATTCCTCCAGCGTGCCCTCGTGTCCGTAGCCGGCGTTGTTGACGAGGACGTCGATCGGGCCGACCGTTTGCGTGATCGCGGCGACAGCAGGCGCGATCGCCTCGAAATCCGTGACGTCGAGCACGACGGCATGCGCCCGTTCGGCCGCCAACGCCGTGAACGCATCGCGCGCCGCTTCATTGCGCACCGTGCCGACGACGGTATGGCCCGCGTCGAGTGCCGCCTGTGCGAATGCGCGGCCAAAACCGGAACTGACGCCGGTGATCAGAAACGTTTTGCTCATGGTGATCCACTCCTTTGTTTTGTCCGTCATCACATAGCGCTTTCGGGCGAAAACGCGTGGCATCGACGGAAACCAGCATAGGACTGAATGGTAGGAGCGGCAGGGCTGGGCGCAAATGCCGGTTCGTCTGCGGTGATTGCCTGATTCTATGAGCGGATGGATTTTCCGGCGCAGCGATGGCAAAGTGCAATCTGCTTAGCCATGTCGACGGGGCCCGCAGTGAAGCACAAACACCACGATCCGAGCGCGCGTCAACGCATGGTGGCCTTGCTCGAAAATCTCGCGCCGCTGGAAGGCTACAACCTCACCGCGCTGCCCGACGTGCGCTTTCTGCGCTCGAACCGGCCGCTCAGCCGCACACCGGTGCTGTACGACCCCGGCGTGGTGATCGTGTGCCAGGGGCGCAAGCGGGGCTTTCTCGGCGAGACGGTCTATGTGTACGACGCGCAGCACTACCTGGCCGTCTCGGTGCCGGTGCCGTTCTCCATGGAAACCGAAGCAAGCGAGGCGGAGCCCTTGCTCGCCATCTATTTCCGCCTCGACTTCAAGCTGGCCGCCGATCTGATGCTGCAACTCGACGAGCGGGAGGCCGGCGTGCCGGCCGAGCCGCGCGGCATGATGTCGACGCCGCTTGACGCGAAGCTGAGCGCTTCGGTATTGCGCTTTCTTGAGGCAATGAGCGTGCCGCTCGAGGCCGAGTTGCTCGGCCCGGCACTGGTGCGCGAAATCTACTTCCACGTGCTGACCGGCGAGCAGGGCGGATCGATGCGCGCCGCGCTGACCGCGCAAGGCCAGTTCGCCCGAATCGCCAAGGTGATCCGCAAGATTCACGCATGCTATCGCGAGCCGCTCGACATCGAGCAACTCGCGCTGGAAGCGAACATGAGCGTGCCCAGCTTCCACTCGCATTTCAAGGCGGTGACGCGCACCTCGCCGATGCAATATCTGAAGTCGACGCGGCTTCACCAGGCACGCCTGCTGATGGTGAGAAACGAGGTGACGGCGGCGCTCGCGTGTGTGCAGGTGGGGTATGAAAGCGCCTCGCAATTCAGCCGCGAATTCAAGCGCCTGTTCGGTCGCAGTCCGGTCGAGGAGGCCGACCGGATGCGCAAATCCTTCGCCGTGCCACCGCCTGCGCCGGGGTCGATCTTCGTCGCGTCGCACTGAACGGCGCTGGCCCGGTGCGCACGGCGCAAACTGTGCCTGTCCGTTTCATCGAGCCGTCGATACGCTTTGAACCCATGCTACAGATACTCGGCAAGACCTCATCCATCAACGTCCGCAAAGTGTTGTGGACGTGTGCGGAACTCGCGCTTCCATTCGAACAGGAAGACTGGGGCTCCGGTTTCCGCGCGACCAACGTGCCGGAATTTCTCGCGCTGAATCCTAACGCGATGGTCCCCGTCATCAAGGACGGCGAGTTCGTGTTGTGGGAGTCGAATTCGATCATCCGCTACCTGGCGGGCCGCTATCACGGCGAGTCGTTATATCCCGCCGAACCTGGCGAGCGCGCCCGCTGCGATCAGTGGATCGACTGGCAGGCGAGTGAACTGAACCGTTCATGGAGCTACGCGTTTCTGGCGCTGGTCCGGCATTCGCCGACGCACCAGGATCCGCAGCAGATCGAGCTGTCGTGCGCGAACTGGGCGAGGCATATGGCCATGATCGAAGACCAGTTGCGGAAAACCGGCGCGTTCATCGCGGGGGACGCATTTTCACTCGCGGACATTCCGATCGCGCTGTCCATCAACCGCTGGCTGGAAACGACGTTGCAGCACGGCGAATTGCCCGCGGTCGCGGCGTATATGGCGCGTCTTTCCACGCGCGAAGCCTACCGAACCTATTGCCGCAATGGCACGCCGTAGCGCGTTCGCGCATAGCCGGGACGCTTACAAGAATCCGTATGCGATGCTTACGGACTCCTGCTCATGCAAGCGCTTCTGCGCGGTACGCCCCGACTCGCCTACAATGGCCGCTTTTGCGACACCGATTGAAGGTTCCATGATGCGGGTATCGAAAGTTGCGCTGGCGTTTGTGGCCGCGTGTTTCACTCTGAATGCGAGCGCCGAGATGACGGCCGCCCAGTACAAGAAATGGGCGCATGCCGATAACAACTCGGTCTACGCCGCGTACATTACCGGCACGATCAACGCGTTCGGCTGGGCCAACGGCGAGCTGGTATCGAAGAAGAAGCCGCCGCTCTTCTGCCCGCCACAAAATCTCGCCATTGGCAACCAGAACGTCTATCCGCTGCTCGACGAGTTCTTCAACAATCACCCGGGCATTTCGGACGACTTTCCGATCGGCCTGGCGATTCTTCGTTCGCTCCAGGCCGCGTTTCCCTGCTGAAGTGGATCGTGACGGCGCGGCGGACGCGGCTCAGGCCGCCGTCAGCGCGTCGCGGTGGTAGTTCTTCGCGTAGGCGTTCTCTACGCCCGGCAGAATCTCCACGATGTCGAAGTAGCGGTCCCAGAACGGCGTCTCGCGCAAGGCTTCGACCACCATTTCATACGCGTGATGGCTCGTCGCATTCCACACCCAGATATCGGTGACGCGCGCCGAATAAAACTCGATGTCGTAAAAGCGCATGCTGACTTCGTCGGCGTGACGCTTGAGGATCGGCTCGACGTGTTCGGCCAGCAGACGGAAGCGTTCGTCGACGGCAAAGCCGAGCCATTCGGGCGTCGTTTTGACGAGCATGAATACGGTCAGTACGGGGGCTTTGGCAGATGAAGTCATGAGGCTCGAGTCCTGTTGAATGTCGAAGGGCTAATGGGGTTTTCGCGAAAACAGGATTAGAATACGAGCGAATACTCACATTTGAAACTCGCATTCCGGACATGGCCAGATCAGCTTCCACGCAGCGTCTGAAGCCCCGTAAAGCGCCGCTTCAGCGGCGTTCGGCGCAAACCGTCGAGACCGTGCTCGAAGCGGCGGCTCGCATTCTGGAGACGCGCGGACTCGACGGCTACACCACCAACGCGGTCGCGGAGCGGGCCGGCGTCAGCATCGGCTCGCTTTATCAATACTTTCCGAATCGCGACGCGTTGACCGTTGCGTTGATCGAGCGCGAAACCGCGCAACTGGTGGTGGACGTCGAGGCGGCGTCGTTACTGGAGAACTCGCGTGACAGCGTGCAGGCGATGGTGCGCGCGTCCGTCTCGCATCAGATGCGCAGGCCGGTGCTGGCGCGCATCATCGATGCCGAGGAGCGCCGCTTGCCGGTCGACGAGCGCAATCAACGCATCGCCGACACCATTCATACGGCGCTGGTCAGCGCGCTGACGGAAAAGGCGCAGGTGCCCGAACTGGACGATGTGGATCTGGTCGCGCGCGATCTGCTGGCGATCGTGCGCGGCATGGTCGACCAGGCGGGTGAGCGCGACGAGCGTGACGCCGCCGCGCTGGAAGTGCGTGTGATGCGCGCGGTGGACGGCTACGTGGCGCAGTCGAGGAGGGTGGACGGCGACGCGATTTAGCGGCGCAAGAGACTGAAGCGGGGCCACCCAAGGCCCCGCGCTTCATCAAACCTGCACGAGTTTCGGAATCTGCACGTCCGGATTGACGTCCGCTTCATAATCCACGCCCTCGATTTCGAAGCCGAACAGACGCAGGAAATCCGTCTTGTAGCCGCTGAAATCGGTGAGTTCGTAGATATTGTCGTTGGTCACCTGAGTCCAGAGTTCCTGCACGCGGTTCTGCACCTCGGGATCGAGTTCCTTGTAGTCCGCGCGCAGACGTCCTTCGTCGTCGAGATGCGGCGCCGCGCCGTACATGCTGTCCTTGTACAGGCCGTAGACCTGTTCGATACAGCCTTCGTGCGTGCCTTTCTCCTTCATCACCTTGAAGAGCAGCGACAGATACAGCGGCATCATTGGGATCGCGGAGCTGGCCTGGGTGACGACCGCCTTGAGCACGGAGACGCGCGCGTCGCCGCCCTTGGCCGCCAGCTTCTCGCGAATGCCCAGCACCTTCTGGTCGAGATCCTTCTTGGCCGCGCCGATCGAGCCGTTCCAGTAGATGTCGTGAGTGATCTTCTCGCCGAGGTAGGTGAACGCGGTGGTCTTCGCGCCGTCCGCGAGCACGCCGGCTTCGAACAGGGCGTCGATCCACATCTGCCAGTCTTCGCCGCCCATCACCGCGACGGTGTCGTCGATTTCTTGCTGGGTGGCGGGTTCGAGCACGGTCTCCTTGATGACTTCCTTGTCCGTGTCGATGCCGCGCAGATTCACGGCACGGCCGACCGGCTTGAGCGTCGAGCTGAAGACTTCACCGCTTTTCGGATGCGTGCGCTTGGGCGCGGCAAGGCTGTAGACGACCAGATCGACCTGACCCAGATCGCGCTTGATGACTTCGATGGTGCGCTGCTTGACTGCGTCGGAGAAGGCGTCGCCGTTGATGCTGGTCGCGTACAGGCCTTTTTCCGTGGCGAATTTCTCGAAGGCGGCGGTGTTGTACCAGCCGGCCGTGCCCGCCTTGGTTTCACTGCCGGCGCGCTCGAAGAACACGCCGAGCGTGGCGGCGTCCGAGCCGAACGCCGCGCTGATGCGGGCGGCAAGGCCGTAGCCCGTGGATGCGCCGATCACGAGCACCTTCTTCGGGCCGTTGGCGATGGGGCCGCGTGCCTTGACGTAGTCGATCTGTTCGCGGACGTTGGCCTCGCAGCCGGTCGGATGGGTGGAAACGCAGATGAAGCCACGCACGCGCGGTTTGATGATCATGAAGCACCTCTTGTCGGAATTGGCGACATTATAGTGGGCCGCGATTGTTGCGGGCGCGCCGCGGCGGTTTGGCGGATTGCGAGGCGCTTGCAGCGCGTTCGCTGCAAAAAATCGGCCGCCGCCGCGCATCTTGGTAGGATTGCGCCTTTCCAAGCCGACGGTAAGCTAGTGTGAAGCGCTTCATCCCCTCATTTCTGGCGGCCCTTGAAAAAGGGCTGACTCTCGCGAACCCGCTCGTTGCGCAGGCCCTGTGGCACTTGCGCCATCCTACGCGCCGCGGCGTGCTGAAGGCTTGCGCGGCGCTTCCGCTGCTGTTCGTGCTGTATGTGCTGATCCTGATTCCGTTCACACCGAGCATCGGCGATATCCGCAAGGCCAAGATCGAGCAGCCGGCGCAGATTCTTTCCGCGGACGGCAAGCTGCTGGCCGAATTCAAGCCTTCCAACCGCGAGTGGGTCAAGCTCAAGGACATCTCGCCCAACGTGGTGAATGCGCTGATCGCCACCGAAGATCACCGCTTCTACGAGCATTGGGGCCTCGACTGGCGGCGTACGGCGTCGGCCGCGCTGCATACGTTTTCCGGCGACCGGCAGGGCGGCTCGACCATCACCCAGCAGCTCGCCCGCAATCTGTATCCCGACGAGATCGGCCGCGCGCCGACGCTCACGCGCAAGCTCAAGGAAGCGATCACGGCCTTCAAGATCGAGGCGCTCTACACCAAGGACGAGATTCTCGAAACCTACCTGAATACGGTGCCGTTCCTCTACAACGCCTACGGCATCGAGATGGCCGCGCGCACCTATTTCGACAAATCGGCTTCCGATCTGACTGTGCTGGAAAGCGCCACGCTCACCGGCATGCTCAAGGGCAACAGCTACTACAACCCGGTGCTCAATCCCGAACGCGCGTTGCAGCGGCGCAATACCGTGCTCGGGCAGATGGTCAAGTACGGCAAGCTGACGCCGGCGGCCTACGCGACCTTGAGCCACCGGTCGCTGCGGATCGATTTCGAGCGCCAGACCGAGCCGCCCGGAGCCGCGCCGCATTTCGCGCAGCAATTGCGCAAGTGGCTGGCGTCGTGGGCGGATCGCAACGACTACAACATGTATGCCGACGGCCTGGTGGTGCGCACCACCATCGATTCGCGTCTGCAGACCATGGCGACCCAGGCCGTGACTTTGCAGGGCAATCAGTTGCAGGGCATCGCCAATTCCGCGTGGGGCACCCGCGCGGGCTGCTCGAACGGCAAGGATCTTCTGCAGACCTTCCTGCGCGAAACACCCGACTACCGCGCCGCCAAAGACGCCGGCCTGAGCGATGACGACGCGCTCAAGCGCGTCTCGTCCGACCGCGATCTGGTCAAGTCGGTTTGCGAATCCAAAACACGCGTGCAGGCGGACTTTCTCGCAATGGACCCGCGCAACGGCCAGATCCGGGCGTGGGTGGGCAGCCGCGACTTCAGCCAGGACCCGTTCGACCACGTGCAGCAGGCGCGGCGCCAGCCGGGTTCGACCTTCAAGCCGTTCGTCTACGCGGCGGCCTTCGAGTCGGGCGCGAAACCCGCCGACACCTTTGTCGACAAGCCCGTGGAGATTCCGCTGGCAGGCGGCGAAGTCTGGCGTCCGAGCGACGAGGACGAGCCGAGCGAGCGCAAGATCAGCCTGCGCGACGGCCTCGCGTATTCGCGCAACCGGATCACCGCGCAACTGATGGAAACGGTCGGCCCGAACAAGGTCGCGCGCCTCGCTCGCGCGATGGGCGTGCGCGATAGCGAACTGGACCCGGTGCCGTCGCTCGCGCTCGGCACGAGCCCGGTCACGCTAAAGGAAATGGTCTCGGCCTACGGCACGATCGCCAACCTCGGCGGCTATGTGGAGCCGGTGATGGTGACGCGCATCGAGAACCGCAAAGGCGAAGTGCTGGCCGAGTTCGCGCCGGCGCCGTCCAAACAGGAACTGTCCGCCGACGCCGACCGCGTGCTGATCGACGTCATGCGCGACGTGGTGAACCGCGGCACGGGCTCGAGCATTCGCAGCCGCTTCGGCGTGCGTGGCGACGTCGCGGGCAAGACCGGCACGACGCAGGGCAACGCGGACGGCTGGTTCATTCTGATTCATCCGCAGCTCGTGGCGGGCGCGTGGGTCGGGTTCAACGACAGCCGCGTGACCTTGCGCAGCGACTATTGGGGCCAAGGGGCGCACAGCGCGCTGCCCATCGTGGGCGATTTCTTCCAGCGCGCGCAGCGTTCGAGGCTGGTGGACAGCCGCGTCAAATTCGCGACCGACCAGGAACCGGGCTGGTTCGCCGAACGCTCGGAGCGCTTGCGCGGCTGGTTCCAGAACCTCTTCGCGAAGTCGCCGGCGAAGCAGGAGGCGCCGGTTGTGCCGCGCAGCACGACGCGTCGTGCGCCGGCTACTACGCCGGTCGAGCCGTCAGTTGAGCCGTCGGCGTCGGCTGCGGCCGCGGAGCCGCGAACCTTGCCGCAACCGCCGATGCTGCCGACGCCGGGTTCCGCGCCGGTGGCGGCGAGCGGGGCGGTCGACGGTGAAGCGCGCGGCGGCGGTGAGCCGGCCTTGGCGCCGACGCCCACGCCGGACGATGTGGTCCCGCCGGATGCCGGCAGTCCGGCTAACGCGCTGCCGGAAACGCCGACGGGCGGACGCGGCTCGCCGTGAGCGGTGTGGTCTGGCCGCGCTGCGCGGTTGAGCCGGGTCGGCGCTTTTCGCAGGCGCGGCTGAGCTCGTGCGGCGCTTTTCCATCGACGCGGCTGAGTTCGTGCGGCGCTTTCGCCAGCGCGACAAGACTCGCGGCGCTTTCCGCAGGCGTGGCTGCGCTCGTGCGGTTTCTTTCCATAAGCACGGCTCAACTCGCGCGGCATTTTCCACAAATGCGTCTGAGCGACGCATCTCTTTCCAGAGGCACGGATGCGCGCGCCGCGCTTTCCCACGGATGCGGCGGTCCACGCAATCCGCATTAGCCGCGGCACCAGGCCCCTACGACCTCACCGCCTCGCTCCCGCTCGCCACGTCAGGGTCCGAAAAACCCGCTCCCGCTTCGAGCGAAGCATCGTGATGCAGCAATAGCACGGCCGCGACTCCAACCAGACCGGCGCCCGACAGACACAGCAGACCGGCGCCGAAACCGCCGGTGCTGTCCTTGATCCAGCCCATCGCGTACGGTCCGAAGAAGCCCGCCAGATTGCCGAGCGAGTTGACCGCGGCAATACCGCCCGCCGCCGCCGCGCCTGACAGGAACGCGGCTGGCAAGGTCCAGATCACCGGCAGGCAGCCGAAGATGCCGAACCCGGCGATCGACAGCGCGATCATCTTCTGCACCGGATTGTCGAGCCCGGCCGCCGCCGCGATGCCGGCCGCCGCCACCAGTAGTGCAATCGCCACATGCCGTTTGCGTTCGAGCTTGCGGTCCGAGTGACGTCCCCAGAACACCATGCTGATCACGCCGACGATATACGGCAGCGACGTCACGAAGCCCGTCTGCAGATTGGTGAGCCCGAACGATTTGACGATCTGCGGCAGAAAGAAACTCAGTCCGTAGTTGGTTGCGTTCGCACCGAAGTAGATCAATGCGACGGCAAGCACGCGCGGATTGAAAAGTGCTTCTTTCACGCTGAAAGCATGCACCGCTTCGCGATGCGCGCGCTCCTGCTTCTGGCGCGCGACCAGCCAGCCGCGTTCCTCGGCGGCGAGCCAGGTGGCGTCGGCGGGCTTGTCGGTGAGGTAGTAGAGCACGACGAACGCGAGCACCAGCGCGGGCGCGGCTTCGATCAGATAGACCCATTGCCAGCCGGCCAGTCCGCCGAAACCGTCCATCGACAGCAAGGCGCCGGAAATTGGGCCGCCGATCACGGTGGACAGCGGAATCGCCGCCATGAAATAGCCGACCACGCGACCGCGATACGCCGCTGGAAACCACAGCGTGAGCAGGAAGATGATGCCGGGAAAGAAGCCTGCCTCGGCCACACCGAGCAGAATGCGCAGTCCGTAAAACACGTGCGCGGCGGAGAGTCCCGTGAAGCGCGCAATATCTGGGATATACGCCATCGCGCCCGCGAGAATGCCCCACGTGAACATGATCCGCGCGATCCAGCGGCGCGCGCCGAATTTCTCCAGCAGCAGATTGGAGGGGACTTCAAAGAAAAAATATGCGATGAAGAAAATCCCGGCGCCAAAACCGAAAGCGCTCGCGGACAGGCCGAGCGCCTTGTTCATCTGCAGTGCAGCAAAGCCGACGTTGACGCGGTCGAGATAGGCAATGAAATAACACAGGATCAGGAACGGCACGAGCCGAACCGTTACACGTTTCATAGTGCGTGCTTCGAGCTCCATCGATGTCTCCTCCGGTTCAGCGTCCGGCTGGTTTAAATGGTGTTGTTACAGACTAGACGCTGAAATCCGATTCCGGAAGATTTTTGCGCTGTCACGATGCAAGTGATGCAGCGTGCTCAGGTCCACGGAACGTGAACCTTGTCCAGGTTGCGGTCGAGCTGATAAGCCGCGCTGATCAGCGCGAGATGCGTCAAGGCCTGCGGAAAATTGCCGAGCGCCTCGCCGCTGGTGGCCACTTCCTCGGAAAACAGGCCGACGTGATTCGCATACGCGAGCATCTTCTCGAACACGAGGCGGCCTTCATCGACGCGTCCGGCCCGCGCCAGCGCTTCCGCATACCAGAACGAACAGGCGCTGAAGCCGCCTTCGACGCCGAGCAGTCCGTCGAGTTTCGTGCCGCGCGTGTAGCGGAAGATCAGCGGGTCCACTTTCAGTTCGCTGCCGATCGCGTCGAGCGTGCCGAGCCAGCGCGGATCGGTTGGGCCGATGAAGCGCACGAGCGGCATCATCAGCGCGGACGCATCGAGCCGCTGCGAATCCGGCGTCTGCACGAACGCGTTCAGTTCGTCGTTCCAGAAGTGCTCGTGGATATCAGCGTGGATCGCGTCGCGCGTGTCGAACCAGCGCTTGAGCGGCGCGGGCAGCGAACGCTTTTCCGCGAGACGCAGCGCGCGGTCCACGGTGACCCAGCACATCAGCCGCGAATGGAGCAGGGGCCGCAGGCCGTTGCGGAACTCCCAGATGCCGTGGTCCGGTTCGCGCCAGTGCTCGACCACATAGTCGACGGTGCGCGTGACGTCGCGCCAGCCGTCGTGCGAGATCGCGGCGCCGTACTTGTTGTACAGATAGATCGCGTCGAGCAGCGCGCCGTACACGTCGAGCTGGATCTGGTCGCGCGCGGCGTTGCCGATGAGCGGCACGCCCGCCACGCCGTTTTCGTTCGATAGCGCCGCGATTTCGGTTTCTTCAGGCGGCACTTTGCCGTCGACGGTGTACATGACGCTCAGCGAGCCGTCCGAGTCGCAATGACGGCTGCGCCCGGCAATCCACGTCATGAAATGCCGCGCTTCGCCGGTATAGCCGAGGCGCAGCAGCGCGTATACGGAGAACGCGGCGTCGCGAATCCAAGTGAAGCGGTAGTCCCAGCGGCGCGAACCGTCGAGCGCTTCGGCGAGGCCGAAAGTCGGCGCGGCGACGATCGCGCCATGCTCGCTGGAACTGAGCAGCTTCAAGGTCAACGCCGAGCGCATCACGACTTCGCGGTAGCGGCCGCGATACGTGGATTGCGCTGACCAGCTTCTCCAGAAACGGATCGTATCGGTCAGCGCCGCTTCGCAATCGAACGACTTTTTTCGCAAGCCTTCGGCATCGCCGAAAGCGAAGCCGGCCGACTCGCCATTGCGCAGTTCGAATTCGGCGTGCGCCGCGCCGTCGTCGAGCGTGAGCGGCAGGGTGCTGTTCAGGCGCAATTGCATGCTGCCTTCAATGCCAGCGTCTGCGGCGGCGTGGAATTCCACCGCGCCTTCCTTATCGATGTGAGCCGTGTGCGAGCCGCGCGCATAGTCGAACTGCGGCTCGCAATGCATCCTGAACGCCATGCGCCCATGCACGACCCGCACGACGCGGATCACGCAGTTGGGCAGCGGCGCGTCGGCGCTGGCGCCGCTGCCGTCCTCGGGCACCGGCATGAAGTCCATCAGTTCGCACACGCCTTCGGGCGTCATGAAACGCGTCAGCAAAACGTTGGTGTCGGGCAGATACATCTGCTTGACGTTGGCGGTGTCGAACGTAGGTTCGATCGAGAAAGCGCCGCCGCGCGACGGCTCGAGCAGTCCGGCGAAAATGGCCGGCGAGTCGATACGCGGAAAGCACATGAAGTCGATCGAGCCGCGCAGCGAGACGAGCGCCGTAGTTTTCATGTTGCCGATCATGCCGCGCGCGTCGGTCGGCAGTGCCGGTCTCGGTGGGATAGGTCGGTGATCGGGCATGTCTGCACACTCCGTGAAGCGAGCCGCGATGCGCTCACACGAAACCCTTTAGCAACGACTGTGCCGCGCCGTTCGTGCGGACTGTACGGCGCATGAAGAACGCCGTCGAATGTTAAGATGCGGGCGGAATTCATGGAGCAATCGATGCGCGAAAGCAAGCGCCAGCAGGTCGTGGACAAGGCCACTGAACTCTTCTCGAAGCACGGCTTTCACCCTGTCGGCGTGGACTGGATCATCGACGATTCGGGCGTCGCCAGAATGACCTTGTACCGGCACTTCGCGGGCAAGGACGATCTCGTCAGGGAAGTGCTGGAACAGCGCTACGACTACATCATCGAAAGCATGGGGCAGCGTGTTCAAAGTGTGGGCGAACCGCTTGCGCGCGTGAAAGCGATATTCGACTGGTACGAAGCCTGGTTCCGCACGCCGGAGTTCGCCGGTTGCCTGTTCGAGCGCGCGCTCGCCGAATTCGGCACGTCCTACCCGAAGGTCTCCGAAGTCGCGATCCGTTACCGCGAAAAAATGGTGGACTGGATCGACGAGATCCTGCGCGACAGCGTGCCGCCCGACACGGCGCGGCATTTCGCCAGCGTGTGCATGATGCTGCTTGACGGCGCGACGGTCGAAGCGCGCGCGTTCAACGATCCGTCTTCAGCAAAGCGCGCCTGGCAGGCGGTCGAATTGATGCTGAGCCGGAGCAAGGTGGCTTCGACCTGAGCGATTGTTTAGGCGCCAGCAACAGTGTTTTCAGATGGTGAGGCTGATCTCTTACGCGTGATTGCGGATAATTTCATGATTGGTTAATCCGCAAAAATGTGCAGGTGATACATGTTCAATACTGTCGCAGGCCGCATGCCCGAACGGGAGGGCGCAACCGGCGCGCCCGTGGCGCGAAACGCTTTGTCGAGACGGGCGCGCGCCTTCATTGCGGCCGTGGCGGCGTGCGCGAGCCTCGTGGGCTGCGCCAGCTCCAGCGACGTGGTCGCCACCAGCAAAGCCAATACTTATACGGTCGCGGCAAGCGCAACCGGCGGACGCCTCGCCTGGGCCCGCGCGCATGAGCACGCCATGAACGAGGCGCGCGATTACTGCGAGCGTCGCGGTATGCAGACCAGCGTGACGACGGAAACCGTCAGCGGCGTCCAAGGGCTGACGGAGCACGGGTCGTCCATGAGTTTCGAATGTCATCCGAAGTTCTAGCGCCGAGCCCGATCGGCCAGCCGAGTGCGGTAAATTCTGGATCGCCTTTGATTTTCAAACTTTGAAAACGGAAAGAAAGATTCGCGGCCGCGTTATTCGCGACCCATTGCCACAGTAAAAATTAACAACTGCGGCGCACTGACCCGATACAGTGCAAGTGAAAATTAACCGCAGAGCAACTCGCTCGATTAAAATCCCGCTTGATCATTCCCGCCGAAAAAAACGTATCGAACATTCTAGTTTAAGACCGCCGCGAATATCATCGTTTATGAATGCCGGCGCGCTGAATGAAGGCAATCGCAAGCACTCGCAGGCAATCCGGCATTTCAATAGTCCGCGTGCCGAAGCTCAATAAAAAGGATTCGATTGTGATCACGGCGTCGAAACGACAGAAACATGCGGTTATCGCCTCGCGTTACGCCGCATGGACACGGCGCGCGCTGCTCGCCAGCTTTACCGTCGCGGCGCTGGGCGCCGTTCCGTGCGAAGCGGCTTATATCGTCGTCGACACCGGGCACACGCCGCAGCGGCCGGGCGCGACCGGCGCAAGCGGTCGTGTCGAATATCTCTACAACCTGGATCTGAGCGCGGCTGTCGCGCAAGACCTGCAAGCGTATGGCGATCACGTCGCGCGCACCTCCGCCGACGGCAAGGAGATCGCGCTGCAGGATCGCTCGACGCATTCGCCCGGCGCCGATCTGTTCGTGTCGATTCACCATGACTCGCTGCAGCAGGCATGGATCGATGCGGGGCGTCGCCGCGACTATCGCGGCTACGCGATCTTCGTGTCGCAACTGAATCCGCATTACGAAGAGAGCCTGCGCTGCGCGAAGGCCATCGGCGAACAGATGCTGGCCGCAGGGGAAAAGCCCTCGCTGTATCACGCCACGCCGATCAAAGGGGAGAACCGGCCATTGCTGGATCAGCGCCTTGGCATTCATCGTTTCGACGATCTGATTGTGCTGAAAATCGCGCCGATGCCCGCCGTGCTCGTCGAAGCCGGCGTGATCGCGAACCCCGACGAGGAAACCCGGCTGCGCAATCCGGCGACCATCGCGCGTATCGCGCAAGCAATCAGCAAGGGCATCGAGGCTTGCCGCTGACGCGCGTCGAGTCCGCGCGCGGCGGCGAGGACGAAACGCGTAAAAGTCCAGAACGGCTTTCGGTTACGGCACGTACAGATAACGCACGAGGTGGAAAAACACCGGCGCGGCAAAACAGATCGAGTCGACGCGGTCGAGCGCGCCGCCGTGCCCCGCGATCATCGCGCCCCAGTCTTTCGCACCGAGCGAGCGCTTGACGGCCGAGAGCACCAGTCCGCCGACAAAAAAAACCCGCCAGCACGATCGCAAGCGACATCAGAAACGCCGCACCGAAACTGAACGGCGGCGGCTGGCGGCAGCCGGTGTGAGCGCCAATGCGACGGAGCCGGCAAGCAGGCAACTCGGGCGTGAAAAGCCCCGCGCTCACCTGCATGCCGCTCACGCGTCCGTGTCAATCCCGATTCAGTTCTTGTCGAACGTAACAAGATTCTTGTCTTTCGTATCAGCCACGAAGATCGCCAGCAGCTTCGCCGGTTCGGTATCGCTCGCGTTTTCGCTGACCGTGTGATGCACGCCGGGCTTCTCGGTCCAGTGCTCGCCGGCATGGTAGACGCGTTCTTCGCCGTTGTTCACGCGGCTGCGGATCGCGCCCGACAGCACATAGCCGACCACGAACGCCTGACCGTGCCGATGCGACGGCGACTTGGCGCCTGGCGCATAGTCGACGACGAGCGCCGTGATCGTCTTGCCGGGCACGTTGGCGATCGCCTCGGCGAACGCAGGCGTGATCGTCTCGTGCTGCGCGGTTGTGTCAGCGGCGAATGCGGACTGCGAGGTCCCCAGAATAGAAAGGCTGGCGAGTGTGGCCGCCGCGATCAGTGTGCGAATTTTCATGCTGTAACTCCTGACAAGAGATCCTGGGTTTCCTTGCTCGAATCCGACGACGCCCAGCCCGACGCCACCGCGTCGAGTTCGGCACGGGCGCGCCGAAGCGCTTCGGTACGCGCTTCGGGATCGGCAAACTGCAGCGGCTGAGCATCGACAAAGGTCGGATCAGCGACGCCGAGAAAGCCGAACGCAGCCTTCAGCGAAGGCGTGAGCGCATCCATGCCTGCGTAAGGCGAGCCCGGACGCAAATCCGCGCCGCGGCTCGTGATGAAGAGCACCTTCTGACGTGACAGCTGACCAACCACGCGGCCGTCGTCCGCATTCACATAGGTCAGGCCCGTACGCGTGACGCTGTCGATAAACGCCTTGAACGCGGAGGGCATCGACCAGTTGTACATGGGCATGGCGAAGACGAACGCGTCGGCGGCGAGCAGGCGTTGGCACAGCGCATCCGAGCCGGCCAGCGTCGCCTTCATGGCAGGCGTGCGATCCTGCGCGGCCGTGTAGGTGGCAATGGCGAAAGCCTCGGTGACGTGCGACGGCGTGTCGATCGTCACATCCAGATAATCGACTTCGAACTGCCCGCCTTCTTCGCGCAGGCGTTCCAGAAAATAGCGGCTCAACGCGCGGGAGTTGGATCGCTCGCGTTTGGCGCTGGCGTCGACGTGCATGATCTTCATGGTTTCCGTCCTTCCATTTGTGATTTAGCGTGAGGGCAGATTAAACGCTCGAGTGGCTTTGTGAAATGACCGGTTTTGGCTAATTCAAGGTGACCACTTTTCACGCTGTCGGTAGCCGCGAAGAGGCGCGATTGTGCGCGTGACTGAAACAGTCATATGCCGAAATCGATCTTTGACAATATCTGACTTTGCAGATAAAGTTCAAGCCATCGAACAGGAGGCATGAATGAACCATTACACGCCGGAAAATTTCAGCCTGACGCAGAGCGTGGGTTTCTCGATCAACAAAGCACGTAACTTGCTGATTACTGAAATGGACACTGCGCTGAAGGATCTGGACATCACCAGTCAGCAGATGGGCATTCTGCTGTCCGTGCACTGGAACGTCGCGACCACGCCGTTCGAACTGTCGCGGCTGCTCGGCATCGACACCGGCCTGATGACGCGCATGCTCGACAAGCTGGAAGCCAGGGGGTTGCTGGAACGCTCACGCAGCATCGAAGACCGCCGCGTCGTCAACCTCGAGTTGACAAAAGAGGGCAACGCGATCGCCGTGCAGCTTCCTTCGATCGCTCCGGTGGTGCTGAACCGGCGCCTGAAGAGGTTTACGAAAGCCGAGTTCGAGGAGTTTCGCCGTCTGCTGAACAAGTTTCTCGCCGAGTAGGCGAGGCCAGCCAAACATGTCGCGGACGCTCGCGGCGTTTTTTTCAACCATATATCTGACAAGTCAGAAAATGAAACCACAGTTAATTCCACGGATAGCCGGCTCGCGGGTCGCGAAGGCTGGTGTGACGGTGATCGTCGCGGCCGTGCTCTCCGCTTGCGCGAATTACGCCGGTATCTCGAGCGACAAGCAGATGGCGCAGCCGCAGACTTACGCGACTCAACAAAGCATTCCGCAGGACAATGGTCATTGGCCCGCCGCCGATTGGGCCGACCAGTTCGGCGACGCGCAGCTGAAGGCCTTGCTTGCCGAAGCGCTGAAAGGCAATCCATCGGTCGAGCAGGCCCGCGCCCGCGTCGCAGCGGCCGCCGCGTACAGCGACACGGCGAAGGCGAGCACCCTGCCGAAAGTCGGCGCGGACTATTCGTTGACGCGCCAGCAGTATTCGGGCACGGCGCTCGTGCCGCCGCCGTACGGCGGTTCGTGGCAAACGGAGAACAAGGGCTTGCTGTCCGCGTCCTACGATCTCGATCTGTGGGGCAAGAATCGCGAAGCGCTGAAGGCTTCGCTGTCGCAGTTGCAGGCGACCCAGGCGGACGAGGAAGTCGTCAAGCTGTCCCTCACGTCGGCCACCGCGCGCGACTACAACCAGCTTGCGCGGCTCTATGCATTGCGTGACATCGCGCAGGAAGAAGTCACGCAGCGCGAACAGATCGATCGCATTACGGCCGGCCGCATTGCAACGGGCCTCGACACGCAAGTCGAACGCAAGACGGCGCAGGCGAATCTCGCCACGAGCCGCGGGACGCTCGCGTCAATCGACGGCAGCATCCTCACGACGCGCTATCAGTTGGCCGCCTTGCTCGGCGCCGGACCGGACCGCGGTCTCGCCATCGCTCGGCCGACGCTCGGCGTAGGCGACGAAGTGCGTCTGCCCGACAACCTGCCGGCCGATCTGGTGAGCCGCCGCCCGGACCTGGTCGCGGCGAAATGGCGCGTCGACGCGCTCACGCACGACGTGAAAGAGGCCAAGGCCGAGTTCTATCCCGACATCAACCTGAGCGCCGCGATCGGTCTCGACGCATTCGGTTTCGGCCGTTTCCTGACGGCGGCGAGCCGCACGGCGTCGGTCGGCCCAGCGATCCATCTGCCGATTTTCGACGGCGGTCAATTGCGCGCGCAATTGAAAGGGCGTTACGCCGATTTCGACTACGCCGTCGCCACGTATAACCAGACGCTCGTCACCGCCTTGTCCGAAGTGGCGACGCAACTCGCGCAAATCCGTTCGACGGACGAGCAACTCACCGACGCGCAAGCCGCCCAGGAAGCTGCCCGCGGCGCGGATCAACTGGCGCTCACGCAATACAAGGCCGGCCTCACGAATCAGTTGACCGTGCTGAACGCCGACACCACCGCGCTCGCCGCGGACCAGCAGGTCGCGAATCTGAAGATGAACCGGCGCGACCAGCAGATCGCGTTGGCCGCGGCGCTCGGCGGCGGTTATGTCGACAACGCCGATTCTGTCGCCAGCAGCGGCGCCGCCGTTCCAGCAGCATCCGCCAACCCCGTCGTCGCCGCCGCTCGCTAAAGCGCCATCGCGACACTTTGCCAATCAGTCAGGACTCCCATCATGAGCGATACGATCGACACCAAGCGCGCGACGGCGGACGCGGACCAACCCGTGCAAGCCCAGACCCCCACGAAGCGCAAACTACTGCTCTCCCTGCTCGCGGCCAGCGTCGTGCTGGCCGGCGCGGGCTACGGCGCGTACTACTTCACGACCGGCCGCTACTATCAGTCCACCGACGACGCATACGTGAGCGGCAACCTCGTGCAACTGACACCGCAAGTGAGCGGCACGGTGGTCGCGGTCAACGCGGACGACACGCAGATCGTCAAGCAGGGCGCGCCCATCGTCACCCTGGATAACGCCGACGCGAAGGTCGCACTGTCCAACGCGGAAGCGACGCTCGGCCAGACCGTGCGGCAGGTGAGCGGCCTGTACGTGAACAACGATTTCTATGCGGCGACCATCGCGCAACGTCAATCGGATCTGGCCCGCGCCAACGACGACCTGAAACGTCGTCAGGCGGTGGCCGAAACAGGCGCGGTGTCCGGCGAGGACATCGCCCACGCTCGCGACGCCGTCAGCTCCGCGCAGGCCGCGCTCGACGCCGCCCGTCAGCAGGCCGAGGCCAACCATGCGCTGACCGACCGCACGTCGATCGAACAGCATCCGAACGTGCAGGCCGCCGCCTCGAAAGTGCGCGACGCCTACCTGAGTTACGCGCGCAACACCTTGCCCGCGCCGGTGACCGGCTATGTCGCGCGCCGTTCGGTGCAGGTCGGCCAACGCGTCGCGCCGGGTAACCCGTTGATGGCGATCGTGCCGCTCGACGGCGTGTGGGTCGACGCGAACTTCAAGGAAGGCCAACTGAGGCACATGCGCATCGGCCAACCCGTCACGCTCACAGCGGACGTGTACGGCTCCAGCGTCAAGTATCACGGCCGGGTGGTGGGCTTTTCGGCAGGCACGGGCGCGGCGTTCGCCACGCTGCCCGCGCAGAACGCCACCGGCAACTGGATCAAGGTCGTGCAGCGTCTGCCGGCGCGGATCCAGCTCGATCAAAATGAATTGAATGCGCATCCGTTGCGGATCGGCCTGTCGATGCAGGTCGATGTCGACACCCACGAGGAAACCGGCGCTCAACTCGGCGCGGCGGTCAACACCTCGTACCACACGGACGTATTCGCGCAATACGGCGACGAAGCCGACGCGGAGATCGCGCGGATCATCGCGCAGAACATGCCGGCGAAGCACGAGATGGCCGCGAGCACCGCGCAGAAAAACGCCGCACGCAAGGCAGGCTGAACCCGCGGCCACCGAGCGTTTTTTTGCGTATTTAACTGATAAGTCAGATTATTTTACCGTTCCCGACAGGTGATGAAATGAATGGATCGACGAAGCCCACCACGCTGCCGCCGCTGACTGGCGGCAAGCTGGTGCTGGCGACGCTTGCCGTGGCGCTCGCCACGTTTATGAACGTGCTGGATTCATCGATTGCGAACGTGGCGATTCCGACCATCGCCGGCAATCTCGGCGTCTCGGTGGACGAGGGCACGTGGGTGATCACGCTGTTCGCCGCCGCCAACGCCATCGCGATTCCGTTGACCGGTTGGCTCGTGCAGCGCGTCGGGCAGATCAAGTTGTTCGTGTGGGCGATTCTGTTGTTCGTGCTGTCGTCATGGTTGTGCGGGATTGCACCCAATCTGCCGGTGTTGCTCGCTGCGCGGATTCTGCAGGGCGCGGTGGCCGGTCCGTTGATTCCGCTGTCGCAAGCGATTTTGCTCGGCTCGTATCCGAAGGAAAAATCTTCGACCGCGCTCGCCTTGTGGGCGATGACCGCGACGGTCGGTCCGATTGCGGGCCCGGCGCTCGGCGGCTGGATCACCGACAGCTACTCATGGTCATGGATCTTCTACATCAACATTCCGGTGGGCCTGTTCGCGGCCGGCGTGACGTGGGCGATCTATCGCACCCGCGAAACCCCGACGAAGCGTTTGCCGATCGACAAGGTCGGCCTGCTCTCGCTGATCGCATGGGTTGGCTCGTTGCAGATCATGCTCGACAAGGGCAAGGATCTCGACTGGTTCAACTCGCCGGTGATCGTCGCCCTGACTGTGTTCGCGGCGATCAGCTTCGCGTTCTTCGTGATCTGGGAGTTGACTGAAAAGAACCCGATCGTCGACTTGCGGTTGTTCGGAAAGCGCAACTTCCTCGGCGGCACGGTTGCGATTTCAGTGGCGTACGCGGTGTTTTTCTCCAACCTCGTGCTGTTGCCGCAGTGGATGCAAGAGTATCTGAACTACCGTTCCGTCGATGCCGGTCTGGCCACCGCGCCACTTGGCATCTTCGCCGTGATTCTCGCGCCGGTCATGGCGAAGATCATGCCGAAGTCGGATGCGCGGGTCCTGGCGACGCTGGCTTTCGTCGGTTTTGCCGGCGTGTTCTTCATGCGCTCGAACTACACCACGGGTGTGGATACATGGACGCTGGTTTTGCCGACGCTGTTGCAAGGTATCCCGACGGCCCTTTTCTTTGTGCCGCTGACCGCGATCATTTTGTCCGGCCTTGCGCCCGACCGGATTCCGGCCGCGGCGGGCCTGTCGAATTTCGCGCGGGTGTTCGCCGGCGCGGTGGGAACCTCGCTGGCTTCGACGGGATGGAACGACCGGACGATCCTGCATCATTCGCAACTCGCCGAGCAGACGAGCGTGAACAATCCGACATACACGTCGGCGCTGGATGCGCTGCAAAGTTCGCTGGGAGGCAGTCACGCCCAGGCGATGGCATTCTTCGAACGTTCGATGAATGCCCAGGCGGCCATGCTGGGACTGAACGATATTTTCTGGCTGTCGGCGGTGCTCTTCGTACTGATCATCCCGCTGATCTGGGTGACGAAGCCGGACCGCGCCAGTTCGGCGGCGGCGGCGGGAGCAGGTGGCCATTGAGGGCGGCGCAGGCGGCGAGCGGCATGGTTACCCGTATTTACTATTGCCCGTTCGCCGCCTACGATAGATTGAGGTTTCCGGCTGACGACGCACGTGATCGCCGTAGCCGAGATTCGATAACCGGCTGACAGTCCGGCTTATAAACTGACTTGCAACGGCTTCAAGGCGAACCGACGCAAGCTTTCCGACAGGCATCGTTGAAGCATGAGCGCACCGGCTCATCGCGATGACCCGAGCGGAAGACCCGGCTGCAGCGCGCAACGCTGGTTGCCAGAAAAAATACTGCGCGGTTCGAGGTCTTCCGTTGTTCCTGTGCGTCTTACGGCACCAACATCTTGCGGGAGAGCGCCATGATTCGCGCTGAACGTCGGATCGTATTCGCGGCCATCGCGGTGTTCGTCGCGCTGGGCGGCATGGCGATGGTCATTCACGGTGTGTTGTTCGACACGCGCAATTCCACGCTCTATGGCGGGGTGTTACTGGTGCTCGGCGTCGCAGTGCTGGCGCTGATGCTGACGCCGCGACCAACGGATAAGTCGTGAAGTGAGGCTCGCAACGGCCGATTGAAATATGGCCGCGCCAACCGATGTGGCGCGCCACCGGCTTTCCGGTTCGGCGCGCCCTGAGTCCTGCAGCGGCCGGCACGCAAAGCGCCGGCCGTCTTGCGCAAGCAGTTATTCCGCCGCTGCGCCGTGACTGCATCCAGCGTGATGGACGTGACCTGCCTTGCTGTCGTCCCATGCCGAGCCGAGAATGATCTTGCAGAAATTCAGCCGCTTGTAATTGGGATCTTTCATCTCGAGGACATCGGCTTTGACGTTGCCGAACGTGGTTTCGGGTTTGCTGATCGTGCCTTGCGCAAACGCATCGATGATCAGGTTCTTGAAGTCCTGCTCGCGCGGATGCGCGGCCACCACGCTGACGCGTTGCGCGTCGTCGAACTCGTGATACCGCATGCCGAGCACGTCCATTTCCACGCCCGCGGTCACCAGCGAGACGACCGGCTTCAGATGCTCGGGCACACCCGGCGTGGTGTGAAGCGCGATCGACAACCAGACCTGTTCGATGTCGTACTCGTTGACGCCGTGGCTCTTGAGAAAGTCGCGCGCGGCATTGGCGCCGTCAACTTCGAAGCGATCTGTTTTGCTGCTGTAGTCCGGCGTGAGGCCCATGTCATGAAACATCGCGCCGATGTACAGCAACTCGGGGTCGTACGCGAGGTTGCGGCGCGCTCCCGTCAACGCACCCCACAGGAACACGCGGCGCGAGTGATTGAAAAGCAGATCGTTCTCGGTGTCGCGGACCAGATCGGTTGCTGCCCTCGCGAGACGGCTGTCTGGAATGTGAATGCCGGCAATGGTCGTACTCATCGAATTTCTCCTGGACAAAGATAGTGCCTCGTGAGGCGATGGACTTCGTGTCGTTCGGGCAATGCCCGGACAGCGTTCTGGATTCGCTGTGAGCACCGCCCGGTGATGTCCAAGTATCCGTCGGAGTCGCCTCTAGGTGAGGCGCAATCGACCGGTAAAGCGTGCCAGTGATACGCCGTTTTCTGCCATCCGCGCCCGTTGCGCAGTAGCCGGTGCTTGACGAGGCGCTTGTGGCGCAACCGCCGGGTTTGATTTCGCTAGTTCACTGGCGAATATGGATCGATGGATTTGTTCGTGGCGAGAAGCGTGAGAGGCGCCGATAATCCAGTGAGCCGCGCGAGAATTCTGGTATCGATATGTCGGCACAGACTAAAGGCTTGCTGACACAGAAGATGAGTATCGACCCTGATGCCTGTATTCAATCCAGTCTCTTCAGGTATTCCCACGGGTAAATCCCCTGCGCGTGCCCATCGCTGAACACGATCTGCACGCCGTAGCCCATCGGTTGCATGTCGACGATCGCGACGCGCGGCGAATCGAGTCGCGCCTCGCCCGAATGCGCCAGGCGACGGCATGTCGAGCAAGGGCAGCGTTCTCTCAACGTTGTGTTGTTGATCGATTGCGTGCGTCCGTCATCCCACGTGAGGGACAATCGCCCGCTCGCGGCGTGGACCGTGATCCGCCGAGGGGCGTTCATCGCCGTGCGCTTTCGATTTGAGTCGAGGCGATCCGCGCCGCCTTGCGGACTTCCGGATCGGGATCCGTCGCGGCTGCCTGCAAGGCCGGCAGCGACGCTGCGTCGCCCAGTTCGCCCAGCGACAAGGCCGCTTCCTTGCGCAAATTGCTGATCGCGTGTGTCAGTAGCGACGCGACCGCCGTGCTCGTGCTCGCGTCGCGTAACTTGCCCAAAGCGCGGACCGCTTGCAGCCGGACTTGCCAGTAGTTGTCGGCAAGAGCGTCGATTAGCGCATCTCTTGCGGCCGTCGCGCGCAGTTTGCCGAGCGTGGCCGCCGCTTCTTCACGGACCTGCCACGCGGCATCGCGTAAGGCGCCGAGCAACGCGACAACGGTGTCTTCGGTCGACGCAGCGCCGATCCCCAATGCGCCGATCGCCGCGCGCCGCACGGCGGCATTCGGATCCTGCGCGGCGATGCTGGTGAGGGGTCCAAGCGCGCGCTCGCTTTTC
The DNA here is from genome assembly GCF_046030175.1 of Paraburkholderia sp. RL17-373-BIF-A. Classification (NCBI taxonomy): domain Bacteria; kingdom Pseudomonadati; phylum Pseudomonadota; class Betaproteobacteria; order Burkholderiales; family Burkholderiaceae; genus Paraburkholderia; species Paraburkholderia sp. RL17-373-BIF-A. The sequence goes on along the minus strand of NZ_JARESO010000049.1, from coordinate 27,010 downwards.
AGCCAGCCGAGCACGCTCACGGCCTCCAGTCGCACGAGGTCTTCGCTCGCTGTCAGCGCGTCCAGCGCGGGGTCGAGTGCGCCCGCATAGCGTAACTCGCGTAGCCCGCGAAGCACCGCCTGGCGCACGAACGGATCATGATGCGTGGTCCAGGCTACGAGCAGCGAACCCGATTGCGAGTCCTTCAAACCGGACAGGCTCTGCGCGGCCGCCTCGCGGACTTCATCATCAGGATCCGCCAGCGCCTCGCAGAGCGCCGCTACCGCATCGGCGCGTTCCCACGCACCGAGCACCTGAGCGGCCTGCGCGCGAACTTCCGACGACGTGTCCTGACGCAACGCGGCGGCGATCGGTTCGAGCACGGTTTCGTCCTCGAGATCGGCGAGCGCGAGCAGGGCGATGCGGCGCACCGCGGCGTCCGCGGATGTCAAACGCGGCAGCAGTTCGGCGGCTTCCGGATCGAGAGAGTCGGGGTCGAAGGTCAGCGGAAGCGAAATATCGGTCATGAGTGAAGTGATGTATGGAGTGGAACGGATCGGGCCATTACGCCGCTCGGGCAGGCAAAGTCGTCATGCCGCCGCCGCTTCGCGCAGCAATGCGAGGCAGCGCCGCTTGATCTCGACGAATCGCGCTTCGGTCGTGGTCTCGTCGTCGCGCGGACGCGGCAACGTCACGCGCAGATCGGCGACGATGCGCGCGGGCCGCTGCGAGAGCACGAGAATGCGGTCGGCGAGAAACAGCGCTTCGTCGATATCGTGCGTGACGAACAGCACGGTCGTGGGGACCTGCGTCCACACGTCGAGCAGCAAGGCCTGCATCATGCGGCGCGTTTGCGCGTCGAGCGCGCCGAACGGTTCGTCCATCAACAGCACGCGCGGCCGGTTGATCAGCGCGCGTGCGATTTCCACGCGCTGCTGCATGCCGCCCGACAACTGTGCCGGATAGCGTGTGCCAAATCCGCTCAGGCCAACCAGATCGAGCAGGTCGCTCGCTTGGCGGCGCCGCTCGTCGGCGGCGAGGCCCTTCATCTTCAGGCCGAACGCGACGTTGTCGATCACGCGCTTCCACGGAAACAGTGTGTGCTGCTGAAACACGAGGCCGCGTTCCGGATGCGGACGCAGCACTTGTTCACCGTCGACGGCGATCTCTCCCGCGCTGGCCGACACATGACCGGCGAGCGCGGCCAGCAGGGTGGATTTTCCGCATCCCGACGGTCCCAGCACGCAGACGAATTCGCCCGGTTCGACGCTGAAGTCCAGTTGATCGAGCGCGGTGAAACGCTGCTCACGCAAGCCCACTTCGACGCTCAGAGCCCGCACGTCGATGCGGCCCGCCGGTTTCGATTGCAATTGCGTACTCATCGCTGCGACGCCTCCATGCGGTACCACGGTATCAGCGCGAGGCCGGCACGCCTCACCAGCAGACTGCTGCCCATGCCCAACGCGCCGATCAGCAGCATGCCGACGACGATGTCCGCGTAGTTCTGCAACGTGTACGACTCCCATGTGAAATAGCCGATCCCGTATTGACCCGCGATCATCTCGGCGCTCACCAGACAGAACCAGGCGGTGCCCATGCCGATCGACAGCCCCGTGACGATGGCGGGTGCGGCGCCCGGCAGGATCACTTCGCTGAACAGCGCGCCGCCTCGCGTGCCGAGCGAACGCGCCGTCGCGACCAGCCGTGGATCGACGCCTTCCACGCCGTGAATCGTGTTGAGCAAAATCGGAAACAGCGCGCCGATAAAAGTGATGAACATCATGCTCATCTCCGATGAAGGAAACATCAGGATGGCGAGCGGGATCCACGCGACCGCGGGAATCGGCCGCAATACTTCGAGCGGCGGCAGCAAGGTGTCTTCGAACGCGCGATAGCGGCCGATAGCGAGCCCGAGTCCAATGCCGACGACGCTCGCCGCAACAAAGCCAACCAGCACGCGCGTGAGGCTCGACAACAGATGCATCGGCAGCTTCGGCGAGTGGAGCAGGGCCCACGCCGCCGGCACGACATCGCTCGGCGCCGGCACATTGGCGAAGGTCACGAAGCCCAACGAGACATGATGTTCGGCGAGCACTTGCCAGATCCCCACGCACGCCAGGACGGCGGCGATCCTGGCCAACGCGCGGATAAGGCGGGCTGGTCTCCAGATCTGCTGACCGGCAGCGGCGCGCCGGATGCTTGCGGTTTGCGCTGCTTCAAGAATGGCTGACATCGACGACTCTCCTGAGTGAGGCAGGCCGCGGCTCGGCGCTCAGCGCGCCGCGACGGCTTGTGTCGCGTCGGTTTTGGCGGCCGCGAAATCCACGACATTGCCGTTCACCTGTTTCGCGTAGCTATCCGCGTTTTCTTTCAGGAGGAATCCGGCGAGGTTGCCCTTGGCGTCCTTCACGTACCAGGCCTGATTGGCAAAGAGTTTGAGTCCGCTCGAATGATCCTGGATGTAGACGACGCGCACTTTCTTGCCGCCTCGTTCGAGCGTATTGACCGCGGCGAACGCTTCCTGGGCCGACGCGTAGTCGCGCACCTTGCCTTCGCCATCGACCCAGACCTGCGTGACGCTGCGCAGATCGGTGATGCGCTTGCCGGTTTGCGCGTCATCGGCGACGAGCGGTTGCTTCGCGTAGTTCTTGAGCGCCGCGTCGTAGTTCAGGCCGGATTGCTTGAACGCTTCGCGGATATAGCGATCGTCGATGAAGGTGTTCACATCCAGATCGACGTCGGTCTTCTTCAGCAGCTTGAGCGTGCTGATGGCCGTGACCGTCGCCTGGCGGTATTCGGGCTTCCACGTCAGATCACGCGTTTGCAGACCGAGCGGCCCGTGGAACAGATAATTGACTTCGGCGTCGATGCCGGTCACTTTCTGGATCAGCTGACTGTACTTCTCCGGATCTTGCGCGAACAGCTGGTTGGCTTCGATCACCGCGCGCAGATACGCGACCACCACCTCCGGATAGCGCTTCGCGTAGTCCGCATCGACCAGCGTGCCGTGGAAGGTCGGCGCATGCGTCTGCGCGCCGTCGTAAATCTTGCGCGCAAAGCCGCGGAACGGGAACAGTTCGGCGAACGGCACGAAGTCGGCATGGGCGTCGATCTTATGCGCTTTTAGCGCGCTGCCTGCCACTTCCGGCGACTGCGTGATGATGTTCACGTCGGTGTCGGGATTCCAGCCTTGTGCCTTCACGGCCCGCAACAGCATGCCGTGCGCTGCCGAGGCGAACGGCACCGAGATCGTCTTGCCTTTCAGGTCGGCGACCGAGCGGATCGGCGAGTCGTCCGGCACGACAATGCCGTTGCCGCTACCCTCGATGCTGCCTGAGAGCACGGTAATGAACACGCTCTTCTTACCCGCCTTCTGGAAGGCCGTGCCGTTCAATGAACCAGGAAAGTCCGCCATCGATCCGAAATCGAGCTTGCCCGCGACCATCTCATTGGTGATCGGCGCGCCGGACGTGAAGTCTTTCCATTGCACGTCGTATTTGACGTCCTTGTACTTGCCGTCGTGCGGCAGATACTTGTCGAGCAGATTCAGTTCGCGGATCAGCAGGCCGCCGGTGGCGCAATTGATCGTCGTGTCCTGAGTGCCGATCGCAATGCGGATGGTCTCGGCACGCGCCGCGCCGGCGGTGAACGCCAGCAGGCCGCTCGCGAGGAGCGTCGTGGCAAGCAGATGACGGATATTCATGAGTTAAACCCCGGTTGATAAGCGGCCGTGTTTCAAAGTGGATGGTTCGTCGCGATGCTTCGTCGTTACCGCAGCAGATAGGGAATCTCGACCCTGACCACATCGGTCGGGCAATCTTTTTCGCAAGGCATGCAGTACCAGCATTCGTCGAACTTCATATAGGCCTTGCCTTTGCTCAGATCGATCGCGAGCAGGTCTAGCGGGCAGACATCCACGCAGACCGTGCAGCCTTTGTCGGCAATGCACTTGTCCTCGTCGATCGTGACGGGTGCGGCGCTGCGCTGGAAAATGTTGTGCGGTGTCGTCGGCATGGTGGCTCCTCAGGCGTCGGCAAGCGCGGGCTCGGCGATGCGCAAGTTCTGATAGGCGTGACTGTCGTGAGCGTCGAGTGGCACCACGTAGGGTTCGACGGCGCGTTTTTCGCTGCGCATGCGACCCGTTGCGTCCTTGCGCAGATGCGTGTGGCAAAACCAGTCCGCGTCGTTGCGCTGCGGATAGTCGACTCGATGGTGGTACAGCCCCCAGCGGCTCTCTGTGCGATACAGCGATGCGTGCGCGGCCATTTCGGCGCAATCGCGAATCGCCCGCACTTCGGCAGCGCGCATCAGTTCGTGCGGATTGTCGGCCTTGATCCGGCCGATGTCGTCGGCAATTTCGGCAAAGCGCTGCTGGCCGATTTCCATCTTGCGCGTGACTTTCGGCGGTTGCAGATAGTCGTTCACCATGCGGCGCAGCTTGTATTCGACTTGCGGCGGCGCGAGACCGGTGTCCCGTTCGAGTGGGGCGTAGATGCGTGAGCGCTCAGCTTCGATCTGCTCGTCGTCCAGCGCGGCATGCTCGCGGCCCTCGATGTATTGCGCGGCGTTGTGGCCGGCGAACCAGCCATAGGTAAACGCGCCGAGCATGTAGTTGTGCGGCACGGCCGCCATGTCGCCGGCAGCATAGAGACCCGCAACCGTAGTTTCCGCGCGCGCGTTCACGTACACGCCGGATGCACTATGACCGCTGCAAAAGCCGATCTCGGAGATGTGCATCTCGATCATCTGCTCGCGATAGTCCGTGCCGCGTCCCGCATGAAAACGTCCGCGGCTCGGCCGCTCGTTCGTATGCAGAATCTGCTCGATGGTCTGAATGGTTTCTTCCGCGAGATGGTCGAGCTTCAGAAACACGGGGCCATTGCCGCTCTGCAGTTCCTGATAGAACTCCCACATCATCTGCCCGCTCCAGTAATCGCATTCGATAAAGCGTTCACCCTTGCCGTTGGCCGTAAAACCGCCGAGCGGTCCCGTCACGTAGGCGCAGGCCGGGCCGTTGTAGTCCTTGATCAGCGGGTTGATCTGGAAGCACTCAAGATTCGCCAGCGCGGCGCCGGCGTGATAGGCCATCGCGTAGCCGTCGCCGGCGTTGGTGGGGTTCTCGTAAGTGCCCATCAGATATCCCGACGACGGCAAGCCGAGCCGGCCCGCCGCGCCGCAGCAGAGGATCACCGCCTTGGCGCGCACCACGTAGAAATCGGCCGTGCGGCAATCGAAGCCCAGCACGCCGCAGGCGCGCCCTTGCGCATCGGTCAACACGCGAGTGACAACGATCCGATTGGTGATCGCAATGCGCGCGCGTTTGAGCTGCCGGTACAGCACTTTCTTGATGTCGTGGCCTTCCGGCATCGGCAGGACATAAGAGCCCATGTGATGCACTTTCTTGACGGCATAGTCGCCGGTGCCGTCTTTTTCGAACTTCACGCCCCAGCGGTCCAGTTCCTCGATGGTCTTGAAGCTGTGCCTCGCGTAAGCGTAGACGGCCGACTGATCGACGATGCCGTCGTTTGCGATGGTGATTTCGCGCGTGTACTGCTCGGGTGTCGCGTGACCGGGGATGATGGCGTTGTTCAGGCCATCCATGCCCATCGAAATCGCGCCGCTGCGCTTGACGTTGGCCTTTTCCAGCAGCAGTACCTTGAGGTTCGGGTTCTGTTCCTTGGCCTTGACGGCAGCCATAGGGCCGGCCGTGCCGCCGCCCACGACGACCAGGTCGTACTCGATCACATGTGTATTCATTTCGTCTTCCTTGTGCTCTTCTTCTCTTTCTGACGATCGATGCGAAAGCGGTACTGGAATGCATCGCCGCGGAAATAGAGGTATTCGTAGTCGATCGGCGTGCCGTCCGCGCTATGGGTGAGACGTTCGATCCGCAGCACCGGGCTGCCTTCCTCGACGTTCAATGCTTCGACGATGTCTTCGTCGGCGAGAATGGCGTCGATGGAAACGTCCGCGTGGCCGAGCGGCACGGCGCAATCGTTCTCGAGAATCAGAAAGATGTCGCGCGTGACGAGGTCGGCATTGGCGAGGCGCTTGCCTAATGCTTCGGGCACCCATGTGATTTCCAGCGACACCGGTTCGCGATTGAGCAGACGCACCCGATGGATCTCGGCCACTTTCGCGCCTTCGGGCAACTCAAGGCGCTGAGCGATCTGGGCGGTGGCCGGAATGAAACGGATGTGCTTGAGCTGGTTGACGATTTCATAGCCCATCGACGACATCGCTTCGGCGAAGCCCTGCAGCGCGCTGACGTTCTGGAATGCTTTCGGCTTGGAAACGAAGGTGCCCTTGCCGTGCAGTTTGAAAACGAGGCCTTCCTTCTGCAGATCGCCGAGTGCTTGCCGCACGGTGATGCGGCTGACGTCGAACATCGCGCACAGATCGTTTTCGGAGGGCATCTGCGAATGGGCCGCATACGTGCCGTTGAGAATGCGCGCGCGCAACTCCGTCTTGATCTGCTCGTAGAGCGGAGCAGCGGCAAGCGGCAGCACGTTGGCGAGGTCGGGTTTCGTCATGGTTTTGCGGGGTTGTCTGTACTTGTTATGACAAGTTGAATCACAGTCTAGTGATGGAGTCGTGCCGGGCGAACGAAGATTTTGTGCTTTGTATTTCTTCTGGGGCGCATTTGGGATGGATGCCGGCGCGCATCCGCGCGGCACGGCGCCCCGGAGTGGGAATGACCCGCGAATCGGCCGCAAGCAGCCGCGGCGAAGCGCGATTAAACTGGCTCGACCTATTCGCAATGGAGAGCGGCACATGTCACGTCAGCTTCGCCTCGGCGCCTTCATGCGTCCCACGACGATTCATACCGGCGCATGGCGCTATCCCGGCGCCTATCCGGACGCCAACTTCAATTTCGGCCATCTGAAGCGTTTTGCGCAGACGCTCGAACGCGGCCGCTTCGACGCGTTCTTCATGGCCGACCATCTCGCGGTGCTCAATATGCCGCTGGATGCGCTCAAGCATAGCCACACGGTCACTTCGTTCGAGCCGCTGACGCTGTTGCCCGCGCTGGCGGCGGTAACCGAAAGGCTAGGGCTGGTCGCCACCGCGTCCACCACGTTCGACGCGCCTTATCACGTCGCCCGGCGTTTCGCCTCGCTCGATCACATCAGCGGCGGCCGCGCGGGATGGAATCTCGTGACGACGTCGAACCCGGACGCCGCGCTCAATTTCGGCCTCGACGAGCATGTCGAGCATGACGAACGCTATCGGCGTGCCCGCGAGTTCTTCGATGTGGTCACCGGCCTGTGGGACAGTTGGGCCGACGACGCCTTTATCCGCGATACGGCAACCGGTACCTACTTCGATCCGCAGAAACTGCATGTGCTGAATTACAAGAGCGACAACTTCTCCGTGCGCGGACCGTTGAATATCGCGCGCCCCGTTCAGGGCTGGCCGGTCATCGTGCAGGCCGGTTCATCCGAAGCGGGGCGGCAGATCGCGGCTGAAACCGCCGAGGTGGTGTTCACCGCGCAAAGCAATCTGGCTGACGGAAAGCGCTTCTACGCCGATGTGAAAAGGCCGCATGGAGAAACTCGGTCGGCAGCGCGATCACATGAAGATCTTGCCGGCCGCCTTCGTCGTGGTGGGCGATACGCTGGACGAGGCGCAGGAGACGCGCGCGCGACTCGACACGTTCGTGCACTACGAGAGCGGCCTCGCTTCGTTGTCGATTGCATTGGGGCACGATGTGTCCGGCTTCGATCCGAACGGTCCATTGCCGGAAATCCCCGAAACCAATGCGAGCCGTACGGCACGGCAAAGAGTGGTCGAATGGGCGCAGCGTGATGGCCTGACGATTCGCCAGCTCGCGCAGCGCATTGGCGGCTACTCGGGACTTGAGATGGTCGGCACGGCTGCGATGATCGCGGATCAGATGGAGCAGTGGTTGGTGGAGGAGGGCTCGGACGGGTTCAATGTGATGTTCTCGCACCTTCCCGCCGGCCTCGATGACTTCGTCGATAAAGTCATTCCTGAATTGCAGAAGCGAGGGCTGTTCCGGCGCGAGTATGAAGGCGTGACGCTGCGCGAGAATCTCGGTTTGCCGCGGCCTGAAAACCGGTTTTTTCCCGCGTGATGTGAGCCGCTCCTGGCAACGCGGGCATTCCAGCGCCGGCGATATGACTTTCGCCGCTTAGCACCTGAGAATTGCTTCGTTTGTTCTGTCCGGCAGCGTTGGTAGAGTGAGTGGCTCACGCGCAAGAAAGAACGTCGATCGACGTCTTGCGCGGATCATCAAGAACAACAGGAAACCACCGCTATGAATTTCAGAGTGCTTGGGGCAGTCCTTGCCGGAAGTTTGCTCGTCATGTCTACCGCCGCGCACGCGGATCGCCTCGACGACATCAAGAAAGCGGGCGTGTTGCGCGTTGCCGCGTTCGACAGCAATCCGCCGTTTGGCTTCGTCGATCCGAAGAACAACCAGATCGTCGGGCTCGACATCGACTATGCGCGTGCTCTCGCGACCCGGCTCGGCGTCAAGCTCGATATCCAGCCGACCAATCCTGCCAACCGTATCGCCTTCCTGAAGTCGGGCAAGGTGGATCTGGTGTTCGCCAACTTCACGATTACCGACGATCGCAAGAAGGAGGTGGATTTCAGCACCCCGTATTTTGCGTCCGGCACGCAGTTCATCGCGAAGAAGGGCACGCTCACGTCGCCGCAGCAATTGAACAGCTTGCGTATCGGCGCGGACAAAGGCACGACCAATGAGCAGCAGGTGCGCGCGCAATTCCCGGGCGCCACGATCGTCGCTTACGACGACACGCCGTTCGCTTTCGCCGCGCTGCGCACGGGCAATGTGCAGGCGATTACGCAAGACGGGCCGAAGCTCGTCGCGTTGCTGGCTAAAGTGCCGGACAAGGCGAACTACGAGATCCCGCCGTTCACCATCTCCAACGACTACGAAGGTGTGGGTGTGCCGAAGGGCGAGACGCGACTGCTGAATGTCGTCAACGAGACGTTGAAGGATCTGGAGGCCAAAGGCACGGCCGGCAAGATTTACGACACCTGGTTCGGCCCGACAAGTGCCGCGCCGTTGCCACGTTTGTTCAAGATCGGCGACGCGCAAAAGAGCTGACGTACGTCGCTTTCTAAGCGCCTGAATACGGCCCGGTCATGACTCGAAACGCGCGGCCGGGCCGTCTTGCTGATAGAGGACCGCGGTTTTTCGAATGCATTTCATGAATCTCTGGCTGGAGCCTCGCTATCTCGACTGGCTCGCACATGGCTTTGTCATCACCCTGGTTCTGTCGGCTTGCGTAAGCGTATGCGCCACGTTGCTAGGCTTCGGGCTGGCGATGGCTCAAATCTCCCAACATCGCACGGTCGCCGTTGCGGCACGCCTCTATGTGCTCGTGTTTCGCAATTCGCCGCTGCTGGTGCAGTTGCTATTCTGGTACTTCGGCGCGGCGACGCTGCTGCCCCAGCTGTGGATGACGTGGCTGAACGCGCCGCATCTGTTGAGCGTTGGGCCTCTTGTCTTGCGCTGGCCGAGCTTCGAGCTGTTCGCGGGCTGGCTCGGCTTGACCTGCTACAGCACCGCCTTTATCGCCGAAGAGTTTCGCGCCGGCATTCGCGGCGTGGGCGTCGCGCAATATCAGGCGGGCGCCGCCTTGGGCATGACGCGTTACGCCACCTTACGTCATGTGATCTTGCCGCAAGCGGTGCGTATCGCCACGCCGCCGCTCGCGGGGCAATACATGAATATCGTGAAGAACTCGTCGCTGACAATGGCGATCGGCGTGGCCGAGCTGTCGTATATGTCGCGTCAGGTCGACACGGAGAGCTTCAGGACTTTTCAGGCCTTCGGTACGGCAACCGTGCTGTATGTCCTCACCATCGCGTTGATCGAAATTGCATTGGTGATCTGGCAACGCACGGGTGCGCGTGCGTTGCAAAGGGGGCATGCATGAGTGCGCTCGAATGGCTGCCGACGCTGCGATATCTGCTGCTAGGTGCGTTCCCCAATGGGCCGCTTGGTGGCGCGGCGTTGACTGTGGTGCTGTCGGTGGTGTCGGCGCTGCTGTCCGCTGCGGTAGGTCTGGCAGGCGGCGTGGCGCTCTCGATGACGCGCGGCGTCACGCATCTGCTTCTGCTCGGAATCGTCGCGTTTTTCCGGGCGATTCCGGTGCTGATGCTGATTTTCTGGGCGTTCTTCCTGATGCCGATTCTGCTGCATGTCGACGTGCCGGGTCTGGCGGCGGTGGTGTGCGCGCTGTCGTTGATCGGTGGCGCGTATCTGTCGCATTCGGTACATGCGGGCATCGTCTCGATCGGAGCGGGCCAGCAGAACGCGGCGCTGTCACTCGGGCTGACGCGTTGGCAAGCGTTACGCTATGTGGTGCTGCCGCAGGCGGTACGCGTGATGATGCCGTCGTTCGTCAATCAGTGGGTGTCGCTCATTAAAGAGACTTCGCTCGCGTATATCGTCGGGGTGCCGGAATTCACCTTTCTCGCCAATCAGGTCAACAGCCGTCTGATGATTTACCCCGCGCAGATTTTCGTGTTCGTCGGGATCGTGTATCTGGTTTTGTGCTCTGCGCTGCAATGGATTGCGTCTCGTGTGTTGTTGCGCGCGCCAGCCGTTCACGTCACTGGCACCGACACGGAAACCGAGGCCGGCACGGCGCGCAGCAAAGAGCGTAGCGTGGCGATGCCCTGACGCGCTGAGTTTGTGCATGGACCGGGGCACGGCTCGTTGGCGTGACCTGTGCGCCGATCCGAGACGTTCAGTGCTGCCCGACAGTCCCGTTCAATCCGTCCAGCAACTGCGCGCGCAGTTCATTAACGACAGGTCGCGCCTGTCGCGCGGCCTCGCTGTGTCGATGGCGGCAACGCAAGTCCCGCCACGCGCCAGGTCTTCAGCGGATCGCGTCGTGGTGGCGCTTCGCGATGCCGTCGAACGGTTGATGCGGAGTCCTCGAGCGACAGTGAATCGTCGGTAGCCATGGCGGTGTGGTCGGCTTACTTGCCTGCGTCGGCCGCGATAATTGGCTGCGCGGGCTTTGCATCGATCAACGCGTCGATGATCTGGTTCAGGTTCGTGTCCGGTTTAACCAGTTGCTCCTGCGTGAGAATAGGCGCAGCGGCCTTGAGCGCGGCGAGTTGTCTGGCGCCCGGTTGCGGGTGGCTGAAGTCGTTGCGGCTCAACTGCAGTTTCGCCACCGGCAGCGATACCTTCGATTCCTCGGCGACGATTTTCGCGGTCTCTTCAGGATGGGCCGCGATCCACAGGCGCGCCTTTTCGTAAACCGTCAGGACGTGCGCCAGCGTATCGGGATGCGCGCTGATGAAGTCTTCGCGCGCGTCGAGTAAGCCCCACGTATTGAAGTCGACGTTGCGGTACAGGAGGCGCGCGCCGTCGTCGATCTGCGCGGCGGCCAATGTGCGGATCGAGACCGGCCCACGCGTCCACCTGACCGTTGGCGAGCGCGACACGTCCATCGGGATGTTGCAGATTCACGATCTCGACGTCGTCGCGGGAAAGTCCGGCGGTATGCAGCGCACGCAGCGTAAATAGAAAAGGATCTGTGCCTTTGGTGGCGGCGATCTTTTTGCCCTTCAGATCAGCGAGTGTGCGGATCGGCGACGTTCGGCCGTCCGCCGATTCAGACGTGGTTGCCGCTTGCTGTGCACGCGGGTCATTCCGCGCCCGCGATGTCGATCTATCGTGAAGAGTTGCCGGTCGGCGAGGGCGTCGATCTCGCCGGGTTGAGCGCCGCCGAGGCCGAGCGTAACGCGCGGGTTGCCACGCGCGACGATGTCGTCGTCTCGCTCGTGGGCCTCGATGCGTTCAACTGGAAGCTCGCGCGTTTTACGCTGAGATCGGCGCCGCTGCGCGCGATCGAGGGTGTCGTCGGCTATGAAATCGCCTATCTGGCTGCGCCGGGGCTGGCGCGTCTGCGGGAGCTAACCGCGCATGCTGTGCCGACCACGCCGTTGAGCAGCACGCATGCCTGACGCCGGTTCGGTACGGCGATGCGCGCGGGCCCGAACGTTGCTGCGTCTACGGCAGCCGCCGCGTGCTTTTAGCGCGCCGCGTATGCTCATCCGCGCTTTGGAGATCCGTCATGACCGACCCGCAACGTCCCACGCCACCTTTTCCAAACCAGCAGCAGGACCAGACGCCGGGGCTAACCGCGCCCATGAAGCCGCAACCGGATCACGGCGAGCAATCGTATAAGGGCTCAGGGCGTCTTGCCGGCAAGGCCGCCATCATTACCGGCGGCGACAGTGGAATCGGCCGCGCTGTCGCCATTGCGTTCGCGCGTGAGGGCGCGGACGTGCTGATCGCCTACCTCAACGAAGACGACGATGCGCGCGAAACCGCGCGCTGGGTGGAGGATGCCGGCCGCAAGGCGTTGCTGCTGCGTGGCGACATCACGAACCCAGCGCACTGCAAGGAGATCGTCGAGCGAGCCGTCGAGGCGTTCGGGCGCCTCGACGTGCTGGTCAACAATGCGGCCTATCAGATGAGCTATCCGTCGCTCGAAGACATCAGCGATGAAGAATGGGACAAGACTTTCGATACCAACATCGGCGCGATGTTCAGGATTACGCGGGCGGCGGTGAAGTATATGAAGCCAGGGGCGTCGATCGTGAATACGTCGTCGATCAATGCGGATCATCCCAATCCGGGGTTGATCGCCTACGCGACCACCAAAGGTGCGATTCAGAATTTCACCGGCGGTCTTGCTCAATTGCTGGCGGAGAAGGGCATACGGGCGAATTGTGTCGCGCCCGGGCCGATCTGGACGCCTTTGATTCCGTCGACCATGCCGCGCGAGAAAGTCGAGAAATTCGGCGAGCAGGTGCCGATGAAACGCCCGGGCCAGCCGGCCGAACTGGCCGCCGCCTACGTGATGCTCGCCTCCGATGAAGCGAGCTATATCTCGGGCGCAACGATCGCGGTGACGGGCGGAGCGCCCATCATCTAAGATCACACGCGCGTACCCACGTTGCGTCAGCTTTCCGAGGTTGACCTGCGAACCGCCGCTGTTTCCGTGAACTTCAAATCGCGGCGCACGTCCCGTCTCCTGGCTGATGACGGGCGGCGAGAAGAGGGTGAGGACGTAGCAGCAGGGCGCCCGCTTTCCACCAGTTGACGAGACAGCGCTTCAAGCTTTTTGCGAAGGAGTTCGCTCGCCGCGATTTGTTCGTCGAGCGCAATGTCCCGTGATGCCAGTTCTCCTTCGACGCTCGCGCAACGTGTCATCGACGTCGACAACTGGGTTTTCGCCGCAGCGAGCGCATCGCGCAGCTGATCTCGTTCTGCCTGATGCGTGGCCTGCGCCTCGGCCATCCGATCGATAGCGGCCTGCAGTTCCTGGCGCGTCTGGCGCGCGGCCGTCCGCTCGCTGTCGATCTCCAGGAGCGCCCGCTTTTCAGTCGCGGCGAGGCGCTGTTCGCTCTGATTGTGCATGACGCGTAGCTTGCTCAACTCCTCGGCGAATTCCCGTCTGGCTTCCGACAGCGCCGTGGCGGCGGCCGCACTTTCGTTTCTGGACTGCGCGAGCTGATCAGCGAGCATGGTTTTGGCGGTTTCCAGTTCGACCAGGCGCGCGAGCAGCTTCGCGTTTTCAATGCGGACGTCTGCCGCGTCGCGGGACGTCTGCTCGGCGGCGGCGATCGCAGTGTCGCGTTCCGCAGCCAATCCTCGTGCATGTTCGCGTGCCTCGGCTGTTTCGCGCTGCGCGTCTTGCCTGAAGACTTCCAGCGCCGCATTGGCCGCGTCGCCCGATAGCCGCCAAAGCGTCGCCGCCAGTTCGCCGGCGGCGCTCGCGACTTCTGGCGGCAAATCTGGTTGCCCGACGTCGACCCGCGTCTTGTCCCTGACTTCCGTCCAGAAGTCCCGCAAGGCTTTCGCCGGAGCGCTCATGCTGCCTTTGCGAACAAGTTGATAGAGCTTGTTCGCTGTCGGCGTTTCTCCGTAACGGAAGAACATCAGCGCGCAAACCTCACGATAAAGCTCCTGCGTGTCCGGGACGCGCTCACGCAACGCTTCGATGTCGGCTTCAAGAGTCATGGGAATCCTTGGGCGGCTGTATCATCCGAATGTGTTGATAATACAACGTATAACGTTGAATACACAATTTACTCGTATCCGCTACACGACATTAGTACTATAATGTCGCGTATGATGTGCCGAATGCTTTTCGCGCAAGAATCTCGTCTTTGGAACCTTCAAAACCGTGCCTGATGCTCAACTCGTCACCGTTCAGCCCGTCGAATCGCTAGTCGTTCCCGAAATTCTCGACGGTCGTGACGGCACCAACCGTGGCGCAGCCGGTGGCTCACAGCTGTCGGCCACCAACGATCTGGACGCCGTCCGCGCGTGGCTGTCGAACTACGCCGACACCAAGACGACGTTCGACAACTACCGCAAGGAAGCCGAGCGGCTGCTGCTGTGGGCGGTCGTGCAACTCGGCAAGCCGCTGTCGTCGCTGACACATGAGGATCTGCTGCGGTTCAAGGGGTTTCTCGTCGATCCGCAGCCGGCGGCGCGCTGGGTTTCGGCCACCGGCGGCAAATTTCCCCGCGGCGACGAGCGCTGGCGTCCGTTCAATGGGCCGCTGTCGCCGGCCAGCCAGCGTCAGGCGCTGATCATCCTGAACGCGATGTTCACGTGGCTGGTCAACGCCGGCTATCTGCGCGGCAATCCCATGGCGCTGCTTCGACAGCGCGCCAAACGCTCCGCGCCCCGAGTGACGCGCTATCTGTCGACGTCGCTATGGGATGAAGTGAAGGTGTTTGTCGAGCAACTGCCGCGCGAGTCTGCCGATGAGCGGGCGTATTACGCCCGTAGCCGCTGGCTGACGACGCTTTTCTATCTTCAGGGCATGCGGATATCTGAAGTCGCCGGCGGGAAAATGGGCGACTTTTCCCGCCGGCTAGGCGCTGACGGCAAAGATCAGTGGTGGCTTGAAACGCTCGGCAAGGGGAACAAGGAGCGCATCGTCCCCGCCTCGCCTGAGCTGATTCAGGAAATGCGGCTTTACCGAACTGAAAATGGTTTGGCGCCTCTGCCCACCCGGAGCGAAGAAACACCGTTGGTCATTCCATTCAGAGGCCGGAACCGGAATCTGTCCCGCTCCGCCATTCACGACGCGATCAAGAGCATTTTTGGCAATGCCGCCAGTTGGTTGCGCTCCAAAGGCGCCGAGTTCGCCGATCGAGCGGACGAACTGGAAAGAGCATCGGCGCACTGGCTTCGACATACCGCGGGTTCGCATCAAGCAGACGGCGGTGTGGATCTGCGGACGATCCGTGACAATCTGGGCCACGTGTCACTCAACACGACCAGTCTTTACCTCCATACCGAAGACGATGCGCGCCATCGCGAAACAGTCGATCGCCACCGCATGAACTGGGACGATTCCAAACCTGAGGGGAAGTGAATCCGGCCGGCCCTGACCGCCCTGCAGCGGGTGCCAGAGCCGTCCCATCTCACTTGCGCTTAAGTTGCGAAATATCCCGCACCGCGCCGCGATCAGCCGAGGTCGCCAGCGCGGCGTAGGCCTGCAACGCTTGCGACACCACGCGTTCACGATTCACCGGCAGCCAGGCCTTGTCGCCGCGTGCCTCCATGGCTTCGCGACGGCGCGCCAGTTCCGCGTCCGACACCACCAGGTGCATCTTGCGGTTGGGAATGTCGATCTCGATCACATCGCCCTCTTCCACCAGGCCGATGTTGCCGCCTTCCGCAGCTTCCGGCGACGCGTGCCCGATCACCAGCCCGGACGAACCACCCGAGAAGCGGCCGTCGGTAAACAGCGCGCAGGTCTTACCCAATCCCTTGGACTTCAGATACGACGTGGGGTAAAGCATTTCCTGCATGCCGGGGCCGCCCTTGGGACCTTCGTAACGGATCACGACCACGTCGCCCGCCACGACCTTGTCGCCCAGAATGGCTTCGACGGCGTCGTCCTGGCTTTCGAAGACGCGAGCGCGTCCGGAGAAGATCCACTGCGATTCGTCGACACCGGCGGTCTTGACGATGCAGCCCTTGTCCGCGAGGTTGCCGTAAAGCACGGCGAGGCCGCCGTCTTTCGAATACGCGTTCTGCTTGCTACGGATGCAGCCGGTCTTGCGGTCGGTATCCAGCGACGCGAACGTGGCTTCCTGGCTGAACGCGACGGTGGTCGGAATGCCGCCCGGCGCCGCGCGGAAGAATTTCTGCGCTTCTTCGCCCGCGTCGCCGGCCACGTCCCACTTGGCGATGGCGTTGCCCAGCGTGCCGCTATGCACGTTGCCGCACGACAGGTCGAGCAGCTCCGCGCGGGCCAGCTCGCCGAGAATGCCGAGAATGCCGCCGGCACGATGCACGTCTTCGATATGGTATTTGTCGGTGGCGGGCGCCGCTTTGCACAGGCACGGCACCTTGCGCGAGATGCGATCGATGTCGGACATCGTGAAATCGACGCCGGCTTCCTGCGCCGCTGCCAGCAGGTGCAGCACGGTATTGGTCGAACCGCCCATGGCCACGTCGAGCGCCATGGCGTTCTCGAACGCCTGCTTGCTCGCGATGCTGCGCGGCAGGACCGACACGTCTTCTTCCTGATAGTAGCGGCGGCACAGGTCCACCACCAGGCGGCCGGCCTGCTCGAACAGGCCCTTGCGCCATGCATGCGTGGCGACGATCGTGCCGTTGCCGGGGAGCGCCAGGCCGATCGCTTCGGTCAGGCAGTTCATCGAGTTCGCGGTGAACATGCCCGAGCAGGAACCGCACGTCGGGCAGGCGCTGCGCTCGACCTCGGCCACTTCGGCGTCGCTGATCTTCGGGTCGGCCGCCTTGATCATCGCGTCGATCAGGTCGATCTTGGCGATCACCTGGCCGTCCGTCGGCGATTTGACCTTGCCCGCTTCCATCGGACCGCCGGAAACGAACACGACGGGGATGTTCAGGCGCATGGCGGCCATCAGCATGCCCGGCGTGATCTTGTCGCAATTGGAGATGCAGACCATGGCGTCGGCGCAGTGCGCGTTGACCATGTACTCCACCGAGTCGGCGATCAGTTCGCGCGAGGGCAGCGAATACAGCATGCCGCCGTGACCCATGGCGATGCCGTCGTCCACGGCAATGGTGTTGAATTCCTTGGCGACGCCGCCGGCCGCTTCGATTTCCTTCGCGACCAACGCGCCGAGGTCGCGCAGATGCACATGGCCCGGCACGAACTGCGTGAACGAGTTCACCACCGCAATAATGGGCTTGCCGAAATCTCCGTCCTTCATTCCGGTGGCGCGCCACAAGGCGCGTGCGCCGGCCATGTTGCGGCCATGGGTCGAAGTTTTCGATCGATAGTCAGGCATCTGTGTCCTCAGGTATTGGGGTCGTCGACATTGGAATTGTGCCCAGGCCGCCACATGCACCATCGCGAACGGCGACCGGCGCGGCGATTGCCGCAGGGTGGCCCGCAATGGCGCGCGCGTGCGCGTGCGGCTGGGAAGGTACGAATAGTGCGAGAGGACGCTTAAGACGTCCAATATATTTTTCCGGTGCAATTAAGTCGGAAAAGATATTAATGGACGGTCGGCGCAGGCGAGGAAGTGGCGGTTGCGTGAACGTTCCGCCGGGCGGCGCATCAGCGGAAACCGTATTCAGGGTTGCCACGATCGAAAATGGATTCGCTCCACTGACGAGGCACGACATCTTCGAAGCGGATCAGCTCCAGCAGGCCGCCCTGTTCGTCCCACGCGGCTTCGCCACAGGGCCAGGTGTGCTGAAGATCGAACAGCAGTCTGACGCGCGGCGCGTAATGCGCGGGCGGTCCTGACGGAGCGGTCCATGTCCACGCAAGCAATCGCGTGCCGTGCGCGTTCATGAGTTCGATGCGGCCCGGCTTTTCGCTGAGGCCCTCTTCACGAAAGCTGCGCGCATCGTGCTCGACAGTGCGCGCGATGAACTGCAAGCCGAGATCCCGGACGCTATGGCGGGACTGGGCGTGCGCGAACGGGCCGTCGACGGCGACCTTGCCCGACACGAGACGCAGCCGGCCGCCCAGATGGCCGAACATGCTTTTCGGGTCCGTGGTTTCGTCGTAAAGGATCTCCTGGCCCGCATGAGCGCCATCAGGCAGCCATTTTGCGTAGACTTTTCGAGGGCTGTGCTGGTAGCGGATAAGCATGTGATCGGGGCGCTCCGGCCATCTTCCGGATATGCGCTCCTGACGGAACATGCTGTATTCGTAGGCGTCTTCGGCAATCATGTCGGACTTCGCGTACTCGACGAAGGCCTCAGGCTTCATCGCGTCCATCAGGGCAAGGATCTGATCGTCGGTCAGGGACAGAATCGAGTGGTTTTCGATCCGCGTGCGCAATGACGCTGCCTGTTCGCGAGCCGGGAGACACCGGAACTGCTCGATATCCGCATTCACGGTATCCGACGTGGCAACATCCGCGCATCCCGCCGCTGCGCCGGATGAAGCCGGCGCAATCGGGCTGGTCGATTGGGCGAACGCACCCATTGAGACGATCAGGCACGTCAAGGCGAGCCCATGCAACAACGTCCGCGCGATTGTCCGCCATCCCGCAGCAGGCAGCGTGTGCCGGCGTACCGGATGATTGGAGATGCCAAATCCGCAAAACGTCATGGGTTTAATCCGTGGCTCGTTTACCGGCGTTTGAAGGGTTGCCCTAGCATGCTGCATGCGTCGATCGCCATGGGTCGCAATTGCGCCTCAGAGAGTTGACCGGTCAGCGCGCAGCCCGTTCCCTGGCTCCCCCAGTAGAACGTGCTGCGATTGCCGTCACGAAACAGGCGGAATGCTGTCGCATCCTTTGGAACCGCTGCGACGTACATCGTGAGCCGGGCGCCTGCCGTGTTCTGATACATGAATTGCGCGGCAGGCCCGGACTCGCCGGGCAGCAGGCGGCCGCCCATCAGCGAATACCCATATTCCCGAAGCGAAGCCACCGTCAACTGTCGATCGAGGCGCCGTGACAACCAGTTGACCAGTTGATCGCGTTGCAGCGCCGCGACCTCCACGGGGTGACGTTGCTCGGGCGCGTACACCGCGAAAGCGATGTCGGCGCGCTCCGCGAACACGGGTGGAGCGGCCGCGAAATTCGCCGACACCCAACCGGATGACGAGCCGAGCGCCACGCCTATCGCCATGCAGGAGGCTGCGAGGCCAGCCTGCCGCCACCACGGCGTGAAGCGGCGGCGCACGATGATGCAGCGCGCGTCGTCTCGCGGATCCCTGAACAATGCTGCCAGCGCGGCTTTTTGCGCGCGGTAGTCGCCCACGCGTTCGGCCGCTCCCAGGTCGGTTGCCAGCCAATGGAGCGCGGCTGCGCGCTCCGACGCGGAGAGTTCATTGTCGGCAAACGCCGATAGCGGCCGCAGATCGGTACCACCCAAGCCTTGAGTCCTCCGGTCACGGTCGTCGTTCATGGCTAGTTTGCAGGTTGCAACTGCCCTGCCCTGATGCCTCTTGATGACGGAATGCCGTCCGTCGCAGATCCACGCACACGCGCGGTGAATCGGAGCCCGCGGCATAACCCCTACTTTCTAGCCGGGAATGACGTTCCGGCACAGAACGGGCTCGAAATATCCGGCGCCAATACCGTGAGTAAACGTCCGCATGGTGCGCTCTATTCCAATCGTATGAAGTGAGCGTTTGCCGTTGCGTATCTGTTTATCGCGCAAAGGTCCGCCCGCCGCTCAGGCGAGTCAATTTCGCCAAGCCTACTCAGCATGAAGGTTTACGCGAAAGATGGAATAGGCGCT
The DNA here is from genome assembly GCF_046030175.1 of Paraburkholderia sp. RL17-373-BIF-A. Classification (NCBI taxonomy): domain Bacteria; kingdom Pseudomonadati; phylum Pseudomonadota; class Betaproteobacteria; order Burkholderiales; family Burkholderiaceae; genus Paraburkholderia; species Paraburkholderia sp. RL17-373-BIF-A. Next base: position 7,281 of record NZ_JARESO010000049.1, on the reverse strand, counting down.
CGCACCGGATCGTTTAGACAGCATGTCCGAACCAACGGCAGACTTCGATGAACATTCGACAGCAGCACTTCATTCGGCCTGTCGGCACAACGCTGCTGATGGCATCCATGGCGTTGGTCGCCGGCTGCGGAGGCGGTGGTGGTAGCGGCAGCAGCACGTCGATGGTTTCGATCGCCGGCACCGCGGCAACCGGCAAGGCACTTGCGAACGCGACGATCAACATCGACTGCGTGCGGGGCTCGATGTCGGTTGCGGCGGATGCGAACGGAAACTACCACGCGACGCTCGGCGCAGTGATGCCCTGCCTGATCGCCGCAACCTCGGGCGTGACGATGCTGCATTCCGTTGCATTCGCCGGCGGCACGTACAACGTCACGCCGGAGACGGATCTGCTGGTGTCGTATCTGGCGGCGCAACTCGGCACGAATGAAACCGGACTGATCGCCGGCTTCGGGGTGAACACACAGTTCCAGCAGACGCTCGCGAATCAGACCGACGTGCTGACCGCGCAGGCCGCGGTCGTCCAGAATCTACAGCAAACGTATGGTGTTACGCTGTCCGCACCCAATTTCCTGACCACCACGTTCGCTGCCGGTCAGCCTGGCGAGGACAGTGATCTCGAAGCCCTCCTCGCTCGCGGCGCCATCGACGCCAACGGTGAACCGGCCGCCGCCGCCGTCGCGCTGATGGCCACGGCGGGAGCGGCACATCCGATTGCGGTATCACCGAATAACAGCACGGGTGGGACCGGGGTCGGCGGCATTGGAAGCTCGGGCGGCATGATGTGACCCGACAGGTCGAGCCACATGACGCCCGCGAGTCAGAGCAATTCCATGGTGACGTCCCCCGCTAAATGGCTGCGGCTGGAGCTGGAAGAACGCGCGCGAAACAGAGTCGTGAACTCTTCCGCCGGCAGAGGTCGCGAAAAAAGATAGCCCTGTCCCGCCTGGCAAGACCATTCCCGAAGGAGCCGCGCCTGCTCATCCGTTTCAATCCCCTCGGCCGTGACAGACAAGCCAAGAGACTGCGCCATGGAGATGACGGCTCGAACGATTGCGTCGTCCTCGGCACTCGTGCCGATGCCCTGAACGAAGGAGCGGTCGATCTTCAGCACATCCAGCGGCAGCTTGCGAAGATAGCTTAGCGACGAGTAACCCGTACCGAAGTCGTCGATTGCGATCGTTACGCCAAACTCTTTCAGCTTACGGAGCGTCTCGATGCTCTTTGCCGTATCCCGCATGATCAGACCTTCCGTCACCTCCAGTTTCAGCGCCGCTGCGCCGATCTGAGCACTGGACAGCGCCGCCGCCACGTCGGCAACGAGGTTGGGATCATCGAACTGCCGGGGCGAGAGATTGACACTGATCTGCAGGGGCGGCTCGGTTGGGAACTCCTGCTGCCAGCGGGCGACTTGCTGGCAAGCCTCTTCGAGTACGTATCGTCCGAGCGGAATGATCAGGCCGCTTTCTTCTGCAATCGCAATGAACTCGGATGGCGGCAACAAACCTCGCGTGGGGTGCTGCCACCTCACGAGCGCTTCCATTTCACTGAACCCTGCTGCCTGAAGCTGCATGATGGGCTGAAAATACACGCGTAGTTCACGATGCTCGATCGCGTAACGCAGGTCCGTCTCGATCTCCAGCTTCTTGACGGCTTCGGTGTGCATGTCTTCTTCGAACACCACATAGCGGCCCTTGCCGCCGTTCTTGGCCCGGTACATCGCAACGTCGGCGTCCCGCAACAACGTTTCAGCATCGCCGCGGCCACCGCCGGCGCGCGCGAATGCGAGCCCGACGCTCGCGCTGACGATGTACTGCTTGTTGTCGAGATCGAATGGTTGACTGAATTGAGCAAGGATGTTGTCCGCGACCAGAGTGCCTTCGCTGGTTGCTTCGCTGCCGAGGTGTTCCAGCAGGATGACGAACTCGTCTCCGCCCAATCGCGCGACGGTATCGGAGGGACGAACGCAGCCTTCGAGGCGCTTGGCCGCTGCGATCAGCAGCCGGTCTCCCACGTGATGCCCAAGGCTGTCATTGACGCGCTTGAAGTTATCCAGGTCGATGAAAACGACGCCGATCATCGCATTGCGCCGACGCGCGCGAACTTCGGCCTGGCCAATCCGATCGAGCAGCAGTGCGCGGTTCGGTAACGCGGTGAGCGTATCGTAGAACGCCCGTCGCGCGAGTTGCTCCTCGAAGTTCTTTCTTTCGGTGATGTCGCTCGCTGTCGCCACGATCGCACCGACCGCCGGTTCGTCGAGCAGATTCGTCAAAGTAAGCTGAATATAGCGCCAGTTATCGCCCTCGCCTCGCGTGCGAATCTCGATCGACTTCGTGGATCGAGCCGTCGACGCCACGGTTTGCAACAGATCCGCCAGCGCGGGACGATCAGTGGGATGAATCGGACCGAGCAGACTGGTGCCGACGAGCTGACCCATGTTCCGCAACGGATCCGGTCTTCGCGTCGGCGCCTCGTAAGTCACTGTCCCATTGACGTCGGAAACGAGTATCGCGTCCGACGTGTTCGCGACAAGCGCCTGCAGCCGCTGTTCGCTCGTGCGTAGTGCATCCTGGGCCGCCGCGTCCGCGTTCTTGCGAATACGCCGCAGCATCTGCAGAAACAGCAGCGTCAGCCCCACCCCGATCGCCAGAACCACCGGGGTCGATATCAGAACGATCCGTTGCACGGCAACGAGCCGGTTGAGTTGCGTCGTCGCATCGTCGCGATGCTGTGCCGCGGCTGCAAGGACCTGGTGCTCGATATCGTCGAAGAGCGGATCGGCGGAATCCTCGTCGATCTCATTGGCTTTGGCGATGTCGTGATCGTCGACGGCCTTGAACATCGGCTTCGCGAACGATCGATACTTCGCGTGCTTCTCCAGCAGGCCGAGCAGCATCGTGCTGCTGCCGGGTTCAAGCACCATCGCCTTCTTCAGCGAAGCATCCAGTGCCGCGCCGGCTTCGCTGTGCTCCCGCAGAACTTCCGGACGTGGGTCGAGGAAGTACTTGCGTTCGGCCGACTCCTCCCATGCGACGCTATAGCGGGCTTCCTCGAAAGCGTTATCCGCCTCGTTGGCGGCTTGCGCGGCGAAACCGGCGCTCAAGCTTTCATAGGCTCCCCAGAAGGCCAGAAGCGGCACGCTCAGCAGAACGAGGATCAGTCCAAATACTGCGGTGCGCCGCGCCGGCGGTACATTCAATGCCGACTGCTCCAATGGGTCTGCCCCTGAATTGCCTCGCCACAGGTAACGACGCCTTTGGGTATCTTTCTTTCTGGTCACGATTGCTCCAATGTGGAACGTCACGTCGACGGGTTGATCTGTTCGAGCAGGCTGGGCGGAAGGCCATCAGAGGTGCCGGTCTTCTGGGAGAAGACGCGCGCATCCTGAAGTCGTGGCCCTGAGCGTGACTCAATTCATTCCTTGACTCCGAATCGCGTCGATGACGAACGACGCTGATTCCGGCCCGCGTTTTATCGGACCACCGCTTGTTTACGGCACACGCCGGATTTTCTGGAGGTCTCGCGCTGTCGTTCCACGCCGGGAACATGGTTTTGCCGTAGACGGATTTTGTTCGCCGGCTTTTCGCACGATCATAGACACCATTCCCGCTCGCGAAAGCGAGCCGACAATCGTAGCGAGGAGACAGTATGCAAGCGGCCATTCCGACGCCAACGGGCTGTAGTGAGCAAGCAGAAGCCGCCCGATTCCGCTGGGTGATTCTATTTTTCGCGTGGGCCGGGCTCATGTTGAGCACGGTCTGCCGCCTCGCCTGGGGAACGCTGGCACTTCCCGCCGGACAGTCGCTCGGGCTTCCCATTGCCGCCCTCGGTGTGTTTGTCACGGCGTTCTACGCGGGCTACGTTCTCTCCAATGTCGTGGGTGGTGTCACGACCGATCGGATCGGTGGCCGCACAACCCTGTCGGTCTCCCTTTTCGGCCTCGCAGTCGCGACGTTCTGCTTCGGGTACACCCCCTCATTAGCTGTGGGGCTCGTATTGCAATGCATCATGGGGCTCACCGCGGGCGCCGACTACGCGGCCGGCGTGAAACTCGTTTCGACATGGTTTACCCGGCACGAACGCGGCAGAGCCGTCGGTCTGCTGATGAGCGCGTCGTCCATCGCGGTCATCGTAACCAACGCGGTTCTGCCTGGCGTCGTCACCCAGCTTGGCTGGCGCAACACCTATCACGGACTCGGTATTTGCGCGCTGATACTGGCAATCCTGACTGCGGTGATCGTCCGCAACCATTCCATCCATTCCGACGTCCATCTGTCGGGACGCACCTCGGAAAAGTTGCGTCTGAGGACCCTCCTCACGCGCAACTTCGTTTTGCTTGCGCTCGCAGGCTGCGGCGGGTTCTGGGGCACACTTGGCTTTGCGTCATGGGCGATTTCGCTCATGGTCAAAGGACATCACCTCGTTCCGGTGCAAGCAGGGTTCATTGTGGCGATCGCAGGGGTTGCAGGGCTCGTCAGCAAACCGTCGATCGGCTGGCTCTCCGACCAACTGGGCGGACGCCGCAAAGCATTGACAGTCGCGTCGTTTCTCTTCTTCTTTGTGGTTCTGCTGGCGTTCGGCCAGCTTTCAGATATCGATGCATTTCGTCTCGCGGCTCCGTTCGTCGGTATCGGCGCATTCGTCTACAGCCCGCTGCTGGTGACGCTGGTTGCCGAACAGAGCGGCATCAATCGGGCTGGCTCTGCCGCCGGCATCGCGAATGCGGTCTGGCAGTCGGGCTCGGCGATGTCGCCGGCTGTCGTAGGTCTCGTGTTTCAGGCTAGCCACTCATTTCAGATGGCCTTTGCCGCGCTCGCAGTGGGCCCGCTGCTGGGCGCGATCTGCATGCTGTTTGTGAAAGAGCACGTCAGCCGATAATCATCCGGCGACCTGCGCCATGCCGCGACAAACATCGCCCGCATGGCGCTTCAAGTTGCAATAGCCATGTTTCAACTTCCGACCAGCACGCCTGGGCAAAAGCGCCACCATCATCAAGAGAGGACTGGAATGAACCACATTACCCATACTTTCGATACGCCGTGGAGATCGCATCAGATTGAAGGATCACGCGGCTACGAATTCATCTTCAACATTCTGGGCACCGAATACACCGATGCCTACAACATCGATATTGCGAAGGTGGCTCCAGGCGGATATTCGCCATTGCATATTGATCAGGATAACCACGCGTTTTACATCCTCGACGGCGAAGGCGAAATTGACATCGCCGATAAGTGTTTTCAGGTCAAACCAGGATCAGTCGTGCGGATTCCGCGCGGCGTGGTGCATGCGATCCGAAATATTGGCGAGGGCTGGTTGATGTTGCTTAGCATTTATGACCCGCCTCGCATCCGCAAGCAGCAGGCGGTGGAAACCACCTGAGGTCGATCGTTTGAAGGGGCTGGCGATTGGGCGTGGCGCCCAGACAGGCCGCTGCGGTCTTCAGTCTGCAGCGGCCACCGTCTCTAGAAGTAGTGGCGCAGGCCGATTGCCGCGACGCCCTGCGCGGAACTCGAGCTAAGTGACATTCCGAATAGCTGAGCCTGACGCCCACCCGTCGCATGCTGGAAGACGTAGGTCACGTAGATATCCGTGGCCTTGCTGAATTTGTAGTCGTAGATCACGCCATATGTGCTGCGAATGCTTGCGTAGAAGACATTTTTCGGACCATTGTTCTTGTCGAGGAACGTGTATTCCGCTCCGACAACCTGGAACGGCGTGATGTTGTACCGGACACCGACATCGAAGATGTCGGCCACGTCGCCGGTAAGCGTCCACCTCGAATTGGTGTAGAGCGCATTGAAGATGAAATCGCCGAAAGATGCCGTGCCGCCTACGCCTAGCGTACGCAGCGTGCTCGGCGTCAGATTGTCCTTCCGTGTCGTGTAGACGGCGCCCAAAAGCGCACCGGTCGTCGTCCATGTCGCTCCATAGCTTTGCGTGCTATTGGGCGATCCGATTCCGGGCGCATCGCCGAACCCGTACATCGCGCCGAAGTGGAGCGACTCCACAGGGCTCCACGTCGCCTTCACTGAGCTGTCGACTTCACCTCCACCAATGCGATCAAGCGAGGGATTGCTGCCGTTGTTCCCAAAGAAGTTGGCGTTGATTGCGGGGTGAAATTCCAGCGATGTGCCGTACCAGGAATTCGCCGTGGTCTGCAGGTAGTCCAGCATGAAATCGGGCTGTCGTCCGAATAGCACCTGCACCTTGTCGTTTGCCAGTCCGACATAGGCGTAGCGCCCGAATATTCTCTGAGCAGTCGCTGTGCTCTGCCCCAGCACGCCGTTATTCAACGAAAACCCGCTTTCGAGCCTGAATACCGCCCTGAGCCCCCCGCCAAGATCCTCACGGCCTTGAAGACCCCATCGGTCTCCACGCATCATGCTGCTGGCCTCCTGCACACTATGGTGACCACCTTGATTCGTGGTGTATTGAATCCCAACGTCAAGGATTCCGTACAATGTAACGGAACTCTGCGCGTGCGAGATGGGTGTGGCCGTTGCAACAACAGCTGCAACGCCTGGATAGAACCATGACTTCACTTTTGTCCCCTTGTACCGATGAGTTTCACAAAATCGCTGCTTGCGTGACGGCACGTTCTATTGATTGAGTTGGCCGTACCATGCTCCGTGCAATGACTCAAAAGTGCCCAGCCATTATTCAGCGCACAAGGCTCCGGACTGGAACACCACATTCCGAATCTGGTCATCCGGGTTTTCACGGTGTTAGCGAGAACGTGCCTATGGGATTCGGTAAAAGATTTCTTGCACCGCAGGACGCCAGTGCGCGGATCAGCCGGCGTTCAGATTTCGCGTGGAGACGAGGCGCGACGTTTCACTCGTGGAGCGCCGAAGCGAATGGATTCCCCTCTCGGGGAAGGAGGTCAGCGCAGCGAGATCTACCGCGTTTCGCTGCTGAAATGAGTGGCCAGAAAGTCCACGAATGACCGTACTTTGGGTGACAGCGTTCGGTGCCGTGGAAAGACCGCGTTGATCTCCCGCTCGCCTCTTTCCCAATCCGGCATCACGCGCACCAATCTGCCATCTGCTATGTCTTGATGACACAGATAGTCAGGCAACCAGGCCAATCCCGATCCAGACAACAAGACTGTCCGGAGTGTGCTCGTGTCATTGGCAAAGAAGCGCGGATGGACGCCGACGGTCGACAACTCCTCGGCTCGACGCAAGCGCCACTCGGACGGGCCGTCGGCAATGTCGAGGAGAAAATGGGCGGGAAGATCTTCCGGCGACTCAGGTGTGCCGCTCTTGCGGAGATAAG
>NZ_JARESO010000048.1:0-63009 GCF_046030175.1 Paraburkholderia sp. RL17-373-BIF-A | reverse complement strand
GAAACTGCTCGGCTTTCTCGAGGTCTGGCCGATCGAATATCAGATAGCCTAGTGCCGACGCTTTCGTCGTGGGATTGGGATGACGGGCCGGCTGTGCAGTGGTCAGTTTCATAACGGATAAGAAATCAGGCGGTTCGAATGGAGGTTTCGACTTCCGGTGTCGGCACGCTCAAGGGGTTACCGAGCAAGGCAAGGCTCTCGCGCACAATACGGTTTGCATCGGTGGCCGGGCCGTCATGGACGATCGTCTTGTCGGGCCGGACTACCGCAGCCCACCCGAGGGGCACCAGCCCGGGAAGAAATACGCCTTCGAGGTCTTCCCAGCTGTCGCGCGGGGCAAGATGCAGCCGTTGCCCCCGGTGGGCAATCTGGACAACGCGCCCTCCGGCACGCCCAAACGCTGCGGCCGTTGCGTGCTCGAACGCAGCCGCCGCATCTACTCCAAACCCGATCAGCGTGAAGCCCTGGCCGAACACATCGTCGCTCAGACGCGTGGCGCCGTCCGAGCCTCGCACCCAGCCCTGCGCGATAACAGCGCCACGAACAAGCTTGGTCGACGAGCCACCCTTGACGAATAGCCCCCGGCGGAATGCATTCTTCGGCTTGATCTGCAGCTCCTCGAATTGGGCGCGCAGGCGCGGTACCAGTCGCGACAGACGCATCAACCCGTGAGTGAATAAGGCGACGATCCCACTCCGGGGCATGACGAGCTTGCCCATAAACTTCGCGAGGTCGATCATCGCCTTTGCGTGGGGGCGCCGCTCCTCGTCATAGGTATCGAGAATCCCTGCATCGGCACGTCCTTGCACCACCCATGCGAGCTTCCAGCACAGGTTGGCGGCGTCCCGAAGACCTGCGACCAACCCCTGCCCGACGAACGGGGGCGTGATGTGGGCCGCGTCGCCCGCCAGGAACACCCGGCCCTTGCTGAATGCATCGACAGCGCGCGCATGGAAGCGATATACGGCCTTGCGTTCGATGATCATGTCATCGACATTGCCCCAGGGGGAAAGCAACGCCCGGACACGCGCCTCGGATTCCATGTCCTCGCGACGCTCGCCAGGCCGGAGCATGAATTCCCAGCGTTCACGGCCGCCAGGCGCGACCATGTGCGGGATCGGCCGATGGTGATCGCAGATGAACTCGATGTGATCGATCGGACGCGGTACGTGGCGAGCATCGACGATCAGCCAGTCCTCGGCGAACGTCTTGCCCTTGAATTCCTGCCCAATGAGCTGGCGTACCAATGAACTCGCCCCGTCCGCGCCGACCAGATAGCGGGCCCGTACCAGATGAGTGCGCCCCTGCCCAAGATCTAACGATGCGAGCACGTGATCCCGCTCCTCTGTGAAGCTCCTGAGCTCGACCCCCAACGCGACGTGCGCACAGTCGTATGTCGCGAGCCGGGCGCGCAGGCACCGCTCCAGGTCTGGCTGGTAGAAGGTGACGAGCTTGGGATGACCATCCAGGCTGCCCAGCGAATTCACCCTGCCGAACAGGCCCAGCATGGGCGACCTCATGCGGACGTACGGTATGGCGATCGTCTCGAAATCGCTCTCCGCAACGCCGGCAAGCTGAAGGATGCGCAGCGCTTCGTTATCGAGCGCGATCGCACGGGGCGCCATGAATACTTCAGTCGACCTGTCGACAACCATCACGTTCACGCCGTGTCGTGCCAACAGATTCGCAATGGTGGCACCCACCGGTCCGCAACCCACCAATAAAACATCTACGGCCGACGGAAATGCCTCAATTGGCGCACGACCCTCGCCATCCCGGCTGTACGGCGCGAAACCATCGTTTGCTGCTGTCTCCACAGTCACTCCGTCTGTTGTTTGCTAGATCGGCGCTCGTGGGCCGTTAATGACATTAAAGTCATAATTGATTGTTTTGTCAATATAGACAATAGCATCTATACTTCGGTATGGCCAAAACTGGACCGATCATGCCGAACACTTCAAATCGCCCGACAGCAAAGCGCCCTACCCGTGCGGCGTCAGTCTCCCCGGTTGCCGTTCCCGAAGAACGCGAGCCGCGCGGTGCCCGTCGCAAGCGCGAGACGCGCGCCCGCCTGCTCGACGCTGCTTTGACGCTGATGGCCGAAAAGGGCATGGAAGGCGTAGCTATCAACGAAATTACTGAGGCCGCCGACGTCGGCTTCGGCTCGTTCTACAACCACTTCGAGTCGAAGGAAGCCATCTACACGACGCTTGTGGACAACGTGTTCGAGGAATTCGCCGACATGCTCGATCGCCTCGCGGCGGGCCTGTCCGACCCCGCAGAAGTGATCGCCGTCTCGGTGCGTCATACCCTGATGCGTGCGCGGCGCGATCCGGTATGGGGGCGCTTCCTGATACGGGAAGGGTTTTCAGCAGGCATGCTGAGCCGCGGGCTGGGTCAGCGGCTGCTGCGGGATATCGGAAATGGCATCGCCGCCAAGCGCTTCATGGTTGCCGACCCCTTCATCGGCTTTCTTTCGGTAGGCGGCACGGTGCTCGCGGCAGTTGCAGCCGAGTTGAATTTCGTCTCACCGGGCGCGCCGGCGGTGCAACTGCTCGAAGAACTCGGTTTCAGCGGAGAGCACTTCGCCGAGCGCACTGCCGCAACGCTTCTGCAGACACTCGGGCTCAAGCGCGCGGAAGCGGAAAAGATTGCAATGCGAGCGTTGCCGCTCATCGAGGCGGAAGTCGATGGGGAGTGAGGCGGGAGACGATAACGTAGGTGACGGGACTGGAGTCATCGCCCCGGCACAATGAGCAACGGTGCTTTCCGGCTGGCCTTGCCTACCAATCTGTATCCGGGTCTGGACTCCATGCAACCGCCGACGCGATGCATTCCTTTCAGACCCGCTCCGCAGCGCGTGCAACACGGCCCAGCCGTGGAGGCTCGGGGAACAGTAGATCGCACTAGTGGCAGGCGCCCGCTCGCGCTCGATCTCGAGCAGCGCCCGCTTCTCGGTCGCCTGTAGCCGCTCTTCGGCCAGTCCGGCGCTGGCCCGCAGCTTCTCGATCTCCTCCGAGAAATCCACACTCGCCTGCACCAGTGCCAGGTCGCGCGCGGCGTTTTCGTCCCAGTGCCACCTGCGCCGATGCGGTCGAACGCGTCCACAGCGTCGCGACCAGTTCGCCGGCGGCGGCCCGCAGGTCCGGTTGGTCGATCCGCACACGGCTCTTCGCGCGCAACTCAACCCAGAACCCGCCGAGCACCTGCGTCGGCGTGCTCATGCTGCCGCGCTTCAACAGCTGATACAGCCGGTTCGCGGTCGGCGTGATGCCGAAGCGGACGAACAGCAGCGCGCAGACATCACGGTACAGCTCGCGGGCCTTCGGAAATTCGGCCTTCAGCGGGTCGATTTCGGCGGCAAGGCGGACTTCATCAGGCTGAACGTCGGCCGTCACAGGCGAGGCAGTTATTGATCAGGCCTCACTTAGCGAAGCCAACCGGCAAACGGGCTACAAATGACAGCGCAGTTCTCGACCCCCTACCAGCCAAACTTCGATTGGCCACGCGCGGGAATAAAACTGTGCATGTCGACGGCAACGACACGCCGGTGGCCGCACCGATCAGTCGGACGCCTCCATCGCCCAAGCGCGATTTCGGCAAAATGCCTATAATGATTGAGCATTTTGCCGAAACGGAATTGCCATGACCACAATCGCCTTCGTGCCTACCGATGCCGGAAACCCGCGCCGGGCGGAACTGACGATGCTCGGGCAACTGCTTGACGCGCGCATTCGCAACGAAACCGATCTCGCCGAGCTCGCAAGCGAGCGGCTGGCCGTTGAAGTTATCGACCGCTTGACGGCGCAGGGACTGAAGGCGGATGAACTCGCATTCATCATTCCACGACGCACCCTGACTCACAGGCGTCAGCAGCACGAACGTCTCTCAACCGAGGAATCCGACCGGGCCATCCGTCTGGCGCGCATCCTGGCGCAGGCGACAGCGGTCTTCGGAAACACGGCAAAAGCGATGCACTGGCTGCGAAACCCGCAGAATCGCTTCACAGGCCGCAGTGCGCTTGAGATGGCTAGCACTGAACATGGGGCGCGTCTGGTTGAGGATGCATTGATCCAGATCGACGAAGGGTACTTCGCCTGATGGTCTTATGGAGAATCAGCAACTTCGCCGATCTGAAAGGAATTGGCGGACTCCGTGCACCCGGGAGATGGCATTTCGCAGGGCAACCTGTGGTCTATCTGGCAGAGCACCCTGCTGGCGCCCTTCTGGAAACGCTTGTGCATCAGGAAATCGGCGGTACCGCGGATCTCCCCGATACCTATCAACTGCTGAAGGTTGAGGTCGACGACGGCATGACGATCGCCGAAATGGAAGAGGATGGTTTTCCGCCCGATTGGCGCGACGATCAGGCTTGGACCCAGGCCGCCGGAACGGAGTGGCTCGCGCATGCAAATTCTGCCCTTCTCAAGGTGCCCAGCGCCGTGGTGCCTTTTGCCTTTAACTTCATCCTCAATCCCGCCCATAAAGATGCGTCGCTCATTGAAATCAGCGTGGCCATTGAGGTGCGCCAGGATCCGCGCACCCTCCGGCTTTTGACGCGGGCATAGCTGCGAATCTGCAAGGCGAATTTAACCGGTTCGATGGCTGAACCCTCTTTCATTGGATATTCCACCGCCCTCCATGACAGAACCGCGACTCATCGAAATCACGCCCGCCACGCACGGCGTCGACATTGACCTCGTCTATGCCACCGAGCGTAACCTGACCGGCAAGCCCATCTACAAGGAGGCCCACTGCCTGCTGCTCGAACCAGCCGAAGCCGGGCTGCGGAAGGCGGTCAAGATTGCCCGCGAGGCCGGCCTGACGCTGCGGATTTTCGACGCCTACCGTCCGCCCCAGGCGCAGCAGGTGCTGTGGGATTTTCTGCCGGATCCCACCTACATCGCTGAGCTTGGCCGTGGTTCGAACCATAGCCGCGGCACGGCGATCGACCTGACGCTGCTCGATGCCAGCGGCAGCGAACTCGACATGGGCACGGGCTTCGACGCCATGACAATCGAATCCGAGCACTTCCATCCTGGCCTACCCGAGCACGTGCAGAGCAACCGCCTGTTACTGCTCGGCATCATGCACGCCGCGGGTTTCACGCACATCAAGAACGAATGGTGGCATTACGAGCTGCCTGGCTCCCGTGCGCTGCCTCTGATCGACAACAGTGAAAGCGGCCCGTTACGCCTCATGTAGTGGCTTTCGATTTCCCCATCCGTTGTTCCCTGACAGGCTCTACCCCATTACCTTATGGAGCGAGTATGAAACTGGTACTGCGCAATGCATTGACGGCGGCAGCGATCGTCTCCGCCTTGACCCTGTCGTTCACAGCGGCCAGCCCCGCTGCGGCGGCGACGCCGAAAGACATGTTCGTCATGGCGACTTTCCTCGACGAATTCACCACGCTCGATCCCGGCGAAGTCTACGAGCTGGTGCCAGAAGAATATGTGGCGAATACCTACGACCGGCTGGTGCGAGTCGATCTGAAAGACCCGTCGAAGTTCAACGGTGATGTCGCACAATCATGGACCGTCAGCCCTGACGGTTTGACCTTCACGTTCAAGATCCGTCCGGGTCTCAAGTTCCACTCGGGCAATGCGTTGACCGCCGACGACGTCGCCTGGTCGATCCAGCGCACGGTCCTGCTCGACAAAGGCGCGGCCGCCGTGCTGCAAGGTATCGGCTTGACCAGGGACAACGTGCTCAACAACGTGAAAAAGATCGACGACACAACTGTCAGTGTGACGACCGACCAGAAATACGCACCGACGTTTGTCCTGAACGTGCTTGGCGCGTGGCCTGCATCGGTGGTGGACAAGCAGTTGCTGCTCTCGCATCAGAAAGGCAATGACTTCGGCAACGACTGGCTGCGCACGAACGAGGCGGGATCCGGCGCCTACAAGCTCGTCAAGTGGACGGCCAACGACAGCATCGTATTGCAGCGCTTCGACGGCTACCGCTTACCGCTCGCGATGAAGCGCATTGTGTTGCGTCACGTGCCGGAAGCATCGAGCCAGCGCCTGCTGCTTGAGAACGGCGATGTCGATGTGGCGCGCAATCTGAGCCCGGACGATCTCGCCGCGCTCACGAAATCCGGCAAGGCCCATGTGACCGCCGTGCCGCAGGCGACACTTCTATACCTCGGCCTCAACGTCAAGAATCCGAACCTGGCAAAACCGGAAGTCCAGGAAGCGATGAAGTGGCTGATTGACTATAACGGCATTCAGAGCAATGTCGCGAAGACCACCTACAAGGTGCACGAAACTTTCCTCCCGGAAGGCTTTCTCGGCGTGCTGAACACGAATCCTTACCAGCAGAACGTCGCAAAGGCCAAGGCGCTGCTGGCAAAAGCCGGACTTCCGAATGGCTTCTCCGTGACGATGGACGTGCGTAACGGCTACCCGTACGGTGAAATCGCCGAGGCCGTGCAGGCCAATCTCGCCCAAGGCGGCATCAAGGTTCAGATCATCCCGGGGGACAACAAACAGACGCTCGCGAAGTACCGCTCGCGCTCGCACGACATCTATATCGGCGAATGGTCTGCGGACTACATCGACCCGCACAGCAATGCGCAGGGCTTCACCTGGAATCCGGACAACTCCGACAAGTCGGCGTACAAGATGCTCGCATGGCGCAACTCGTGGAATATTCCTGATCTGACGAAGGAAACTAACGCGGCGCTCGCCGAATCGTCGACCGCGAGGCGTGCCGAACTGTACCAGACGATGCAGAAGCAGATGCTTGCGAACTCACCCTTCGTGATCATGTTCCAACAGGTCTCTCAGGTCGCCGCACGGCCGGGCGTGACGGGGCTCGAAGTGGGTCCGATCAACGACCTCGTGTCGTATCGCGACCTGAAGAAGCAGTAACGTATGCGGCGAAGGCGAAACTGTCCTGGTTTCGCCTTCGGCCGGGGGACCCATCATGTCGACTCCTCTCACGACTCTCGAACGCATGCGCGCGCTTTCGACTGAAAGCGCCAGCGTGCGCTGGACCTTGCGCCTCGTGCGCTGGATCTTCACGCTCGTGATTACCTTTACCGGCTTGCTGGCCGTCACGTTCGTGATCGGCCGCAAGATACCGATCGACCCGGTACTGGCGATTCTCGGCGATCGCGCCTCGGCGGCGGCCTACGCGGCGGCACGCCTGCAGCTCGGGCTCGACAAGCCGCTCACCGTGCAGTTCCTGATCTACGTGCGCGATGTGCTGCATGGCAACTTCGGCATGTCGCTGCTGACGGCGCACCCTGTCATCGAAGACATCCAGCGCGTGTTCCCCGCGACGCTCGAACTCGCGACCCTATCGACCATCATCGGTGTGCTGATCGGGGTGCCGCTGGGCGTGATCGCCGCCGTGCGCCACAACCGCTGGATCGATCATGTTGCACGTTTTATCGGTCTCGTTGGCAGTTCGGTGCCGGTGTTCTGGCTCGGACTGATGGGACTGCTGTTGTTCTATGCGAAGCTGCACTGGGTAGCCGGCCCGGGGCGCGTCGATCCCGTATTCGACGGTATGGTCGATACGCATACGGGCAGCCTGCTGGTCGATTCCCTCATCGCCGGCGAATGGGACGTGTTTTTCAATGCGTTCTCCCATATCGCGCTGCCTGCGTCCATTCTCGGCTACTACTCGGTCGCTTATCTGAGCCGGATGACGCGTTCGTTCATGCTCGAGCAGTTGAGCCAGGAGTACATCACCACGGCACGCGCAAAAGGCTTGCCCGAGCGCCGGGTGATCTGGCGTCACGCCTTCGGCAATATCGCCGTACCGCTTTTGACCGTCATCGCACTCACGTACAGCTATCTGCTCGAAGGTTCGGTACTGACCGAAATCGTGTTCGCCTGGCCCGGTATCGGCTCGTATCTGACTGGCGCGCTGCTGAATGCCGATATGAACGCCGTACTTGGCAGCACACTCGTGATCGGCGTCACGTTCATTGCGCTAAATCTGCTGACCGACGCGCTCTATCGTGTGTTCGATCCGCGCGCCCGCTGATGCCCCGCCGGTTTCTTTCGTGCTTCCCCCGTTCGATCAATCAACGCAAACGCAGGACTGGCCGATGAATGCCCCGCCCCGACGATGGAAAGACTGGCTGCTGAGCGACACGCCTGCGTCACGCAAACAGGCCGCGCTCGGCCTCGCTTATCGGCGCTGGCGACGCTTCGCGGGCAATCCGCTGTCTGTGTTCGGCTTTGTGATTCTCGCCTTGCTCATCGTCATCGCGGCAATCGGACCGCTGATCGCGCCGCACGATCCGCTGCAGCAGGTCCTCTCCGACCGCCTCCTGCCGCCGGGTTCGCCGTCACACTGGTTCGGCACCGATCAGCTTGGCCGCGACATCCTCTCCCGGCTGATCTACGGATCGCGGCTCACGCTTTCGATCGCGATTCTGGTCGTGGTGATCGTGGTTCCAGTCGGCCTCCTGATCGGCACCACCGCTGGCTTCTTTGGCGGCTGGGTCGATAACGCGCTGATGCGGGTCACGGACGTGGCCCTCGCGTTCCCGAAGATCGTGCTGGCGCTCGCGTTCGCGGCCGCGCTGGGACCGGGTGTCATCAACGCGGTGATCGCGATTTCGATTACGGCATGGCCGGCCTATGCACGTCTTGCGCGGGCGGAGACCCTGCGGCTCGTGCAAGCCGATTTCATTCACGTCGCGCGGTTGCAGGGCGCGTCGCAGATACGCATTCTCTTGCGCTATATCGTGCCGCTGTGCTCGTCGTCGGTGATCGTGCGCGCGACGCTCGATATGGCCGGCATCATCCTCACCGTCGCGGGTCTTGGGTTCCTCGGCCTCGGCGCGCAACCGCCGAGCCCCGAGTGGGGTTACATGGTCGCGTCGGGCCGCAATGTGTTGCTCGATTCGTGGTGGGTAGCCACCGTTCCGGGCTTTGCCATTCTGTTGGTGAGTCTCGCCTTCAACCTGCTCGGCGACGGTCTACGAGATGTCTTCGATCCGCGCCATGGAAACTGACATGCCAGCCGATATGACCCAGCCCCTGTGTGAAATCGACGACCTGCGAATCGGCTTTCGCGGTCACGACGGCGAATTGACGGAAGCCGTACGCGGCCTGTCGCTGACGCTCCATCGCGGCGAGCGGCTCGGCATCGTCGGCGAATCCGGCTCTGGCAAATCGCTGTCCGGGCGCGCGCTGCTCGGCCTGCTGCCGCCTGCCGCGCAATACCATGCGAAGGCGATGAAGTTCGATGGTCACGATCTGCTGGCGATGTCGGCACGCAAACGCCGGCAACTGTGCGGCCAGCAAATGGGCATGATCCTCCAGGATCCAAAATACTCACTGAACCCGGTGATGACCGTCGCGCAGCAGATGCGCGAGGCGTTCGAACTGCACGGCCCGAAGCTCGGCCGCCGCGAGATGCGCGAGAAGGTCATCGCGGCGCTGGCGGCGGTGCACATCCGCAATCCGGAGCGTGTCGCCGATGCCTACCCGCACGAGTTGTCGGGCGGCATGGGACAACGCGTGATGATCGCCATGATGGTGTCGTCCGGCCCACGACTGCTCGTCGCCGACGAGCCGACCAGCGCGCTCGACGTGCTCGTCTCGATGCAGGTGCTCGGAATTCTCGACGAAATGATCGAAAAGCACGACACGGGCCTCATTTTCATCAGCCATGACTTGCCGCTCGTGATGTCGTTCTGCGACCGCGTCGTCGTGATGTACGCGGGGCGCGTGGTGGAAACCTGTGCGGCCCGCGATCTCGTTCACGCCCAGCATCCTTATACGCGCGGCCTGCTCGCGGCGAGTCCACCGCTCATCAATCCTCCCGATGAACTGCCCGTGCTGAAGCGAGACGCAACATGGCTCACGCAATCGACGGGAGCGCCAGCATGATCGACGTCAACGCCCTGACGGTCCGCTTCAGGATTAAGACCGGTTACTTCGACGCAGTACGCGAGGCGAGCTTTCATGTCGGCGCAGGCGAAGTGTTCGGGCTGGTCGGCGAATCGGGTTCCGGCAAGTCGACGATCCTGCGTGCGTTGACCGGACTTGCGCCCATCGCCGGCGGTCATATGAAGGTCGGCTCACATGTTCCTGGAGAGAAGATCAACCGCTCCTTTCGACGCGACGTGCAGATGGTCTTTCAGGATCCATACGGCTCGCTGCATCCGCGCTTTACGGTTGATCAGACCTTGCGCGAGCCGCTGTCCATCAACGGCATCGACCGGCAGGACGAACGCATCGTGGATGCGCTGCGCGAAGTCGGCTTGAGTCCGGCGTATCGCTTCCGCTATCCGCATCAGTTGTCAGGAGGCCAGCGGCAGCGCGTCGCAATCGCACGAGCACTGATTCTCGAACCGCGTGTGCTGCTGCTCGATGAGCCGACGTCCGCGCTCGATGTTTCCGTGCAGGCCGAGATTCTCAATCTGCTGCGACGGCTTCATCGCGAACGCAATCTGACGATGATGCTCGTGAGCCACAACCTGGCCGTGGTCGGCTTTCTCTGCTCGCGCGTCGCGGTCATGCGCAATGGCGAGATCGTCGAGCAGTGCGATGTCGCTTCCATTCGCGCGCAACAGGTCGAGCATGAGTACACGCGCAGCCTGCTTCTCGCGACCGCGGGCTATCAGCGCAAGCCGGTTCAAGCATTATGAAGCGCATCTGTCCACGCGGGTCTTCAGAACGACCCACCGCCGCCCACTACGATATGTTGCCCGGCAATCGACCCACCATCCGGTCCGAGCAGGAATGCGCTCATGTCATTGCGTTGGGACTGATACTCACGACTGCAACACGAGAGAGTTCAGCCCTATGGCGTTCGGCCTCGGACGTCGGCGATCCGTGACCATGCTACGCATGCATTGCCGAATGCCATCGTTCTACAAAAGCCCAGCTTAATCGGCTTCCGCGGCCGCCTCGAAAGTTGCGTGGGCTGCCCTAACGGCATCGGCATGACTAGTAGTCCATTCGAACAGTGCACCGACCTGCTGTTCCAGCGTCCGGCCCAGTTCAGTGAACGCATATTCGACACCGAGCGTGCCCGAGGTCAACACTGTCCGGCGCACAAGGCCATTGCGTTCCAGTCGCCGGAGGCACTGCACCAGACTTTTCTGCGAAATTCCTTCGACGTCACGCCGAATCTCATTGAATCGGCGGCGGTACCCGTGGCCAGCGTCACCTGCACGTTGACAACCAGGCCGTACAGGTTGTCGGTCAATACATGACCCATACAACAGAGCATCGCACCCGTTCCTTTGCTCTTGTGAAACAGGCTTGCTCATTGCGCCGAGATTTACGCTCGCCAACGCGAGCAACAAAGCCAACTTTCTCATGTGTCGAATTCTTGTTAGTCGGCACGACCGGCGCGAGCGCTTTTTGTTATCTTCAGTGCCGCACAAGCGGCGTTACGCGCCAGATGTCACCGTCTCGACTATACGCAATCGCCTGCTCCAAGCTCCGCGCGTCACGCTTTACCATCTGCGATCCGTCACTACAAACCCCATCCCCATAAGGGTCAGCGTACTAAAAGGCTTCCGAATCGCGGCATAGACCTTCACGTTCTCTCGCGCATCTTTACCCACCGGTCAGTCTTGAAAAAGCACGCTGCCTTCAAACTGCGCGGCGACGGCATGCGCCTCGCCCGCATCTTCAGTAACGTGCGCGATCACGAAAGCGTGCTTGCTTGAGTCCCAAGCAAAGCCGTTACGCTACGCGAAACGAACGCGGCCATCGCCGCACTCAAATTTTGAGTCGCGAGACCTTGGTTCCCGAGAGCGACACATCTCCCATTAGACCGGCATTGGTCAGCACGATCGCATTGACTGGTGAAGTTGCCGTTGTCGTATCGATCGAACCGTTCGCACCGACTTTCAACACCGCAACCGACCCTTCTCCACCGACCGACCAGCCTTTGGAGTGGCGAAAGCTGTTGAGCGCATCATGGGTCATGAACAGGAAGATGATGGCCTTCGATTGAGCACCCGCCTGCAGGCCAAATGACCCCGATACCGTGTTGTAGTAGCCAACGGACTTCCCACCTACGCGCAATGCGCCTTCGCCGTACTCGCCACCGGCGACGAAGCCGACCTTGATCACCGATGGGAACACGAGCACACCGTTCGCCTTGTCGACCAATTCCCTGGACCCCTTGACGTTCGCGTACAGCTTCGACAAGGTCCCATGGACCTTTGCATCGATCGCCCGCCGCTTCGAATCGTTGGACTCGTTAGCAATGGCGTCCCTTACCGCCCCTAGGGGCACCGTGAGCGCAAGACCCGCGCCAACTAGTGCTGCGCCTGTCCGTACAAACACTCTCCTGTTCATCGCTACCTCCGTCGTCGTTGTTGGTTTGGCTAACTAATGGCACTGTTCATCCATAGTAAGTGGCTCAGCAGCAGGTGAATAGCCCCTCGAGGAAAACCGCAGTTCGTGTTCAGCCCCTATGGTATCTGTACGGTAGCGAACAGCAGTCACGAGAACTTTGGTGATACTGGCGTGCTTAATAGTGACCTCAAACGCATTTTCAGTAAGCGGTGCATCACGACCGTGGTTGACGGCGATGTGCGTCGCGTGGCGGCATTTGGTTGACGCCGGGCGCAGCAAAGGGGCGACACGCCACCGTAACAACTCGTCAACCCGATTGATCGGATGGTCTGCGATGTGGGTGATGATGACGTGACGCAGATATGCCTCGGGATCGATGCCGACGAGCTTGCAGGTGCCGATGAGGGAGTGCATCGACGCAGCACGCTCGCCTCCGCTGTCGGCGCCCATAAATAAGAAATTCTTCCTTGGCTGACGGTTCGTAGTGCGTTTTCCACGATGTTATCGTCGATCTGTACCACGCCGTCGTCGCAGTAATAGATGAGGGCTGCCACCGGCTCAGGAAGTAATTAATTGCCTTCGCCGTTTCCGACTGCAGCGGGAGGATCATTAGGTGACCCCGCAGCCATCCCCCAAGGTCGTCGAGTAACGGCCTTGCCTGCTCATCACAGTACTGTTTGAACAGCTTAGTTTGATCCCGACTCCACTCCGCTTTTCAAAGCGGTCGCTTGCTGAAATTTGCCGACGATGCGTCTTCGTGCGCACCATTATGGGGCTGAGTCTGCATGACTTCTTTAGGGTCGCGAAAAACCTGATCTGTCGGCTCACTACAACATGCAATCCATCCCGCTATCAATCGGATGGACAACGGTGAATAATAAATTTGCCAAAAAGAAAACTCTATATATGTAAAGGATTGCTGAGTTTATGCTGTCACGACCCAGAGATGCGGTGAGATTGACAGCCCGAGGTTTTCGCGATTTTTGTGCTTCGAGATCTGCGTTCTCCATTTTGTGAAGCTATTTCACCGGTAATTTTCTGGAGTGATGCAATGAAAAGAAACCTTATGGCGGCAGCCCTTCTGGGCGTGCTTGCGAGTGCCGCACAGGCCCAAAGCAGCGTCACGCTATACGGCCTGATCGATGCCGGCATCACCTACACGAACAGCCAACTCACAAGCCAAGGCGGCCGCAGCAACGTGCAGATGACGAGCGGCTCGGTGGAGGGCAGCCGCTGGGGCCTGCGCGGAGCGGAGGATCTAGGGGGCGGTCTGAAGGCAATCTTTACGTTGGAAAGCGGCTTTAACGTGAACAACGGGACCTTTTCACAAAGCGGTCGGGAGTTTGGGCGTCAGGCCTTTGTCGGCCTGTCGAGCGTCGACTTTGGTGCTGTCACATTAGGTCGCCAGTACGACAGCATGATCGATTATGTGGGGCCGTTGGCGCTGACTGGCACGGAGTATGGCGGAACGCACTTCGCCCACCCGTTCAACAACGATAACCTGAACAACAATTCCTTCTCGATCAACAACTCGGTCAAGTACCAGAGTGCGAACTATGCGGGTTTCCAATTCGGTGGGCTGTACGGCTTTTCCAACGCAGCAGGCGCCTTTGCAAACAACCGTGCATACAGCGTGGGCGCGTCGTACAGTTGGGGCCCCTTGAACTTTGGTGCCGGGTACCTTCACCTGAATAACGGCGCGAGCTCGCAGGCGGCGGCCAACTTCAATGCCAACGGCGCCGTGACGGATGGCCAGGCGCTCACTGCCGCGCGCCAACAGACGTGGGGAGCGGGGGTGAACTACGCGTTTGGACCGGCAGTCGTTGGTTTCGTATACACACAGACCAACCTGACTGAGATATTCCAGACTGGCTTGAGCACCCATATCCAGAACTTCGAGGGCAATATCCGCTATAACCTGACGCCAGCGATGAACGTGTCCGGAGCGTATACATACTCACGCGCGGGCGGTAACGCCGGAAGCGGTGCTCCGCACTGGAACCAGGTTGGCCTGCAGACGGGTTACAAGCTCTCCAAACGCACGGACGTGTATCTGCAGGGTGTCTACCAGTCAGTCAGCACGAGCCAGAACACCGCACTCGGGGTGGCGTTCATCAATGGACTGAGCGCGCCTTCATCGACCACCAACCAGGTCGAAGTGACGGCGGGCCTGCGTCATCGCTTCTAGAGCAAGCGCATGCACAAGCGCGACCTGCGAATTCGCCGGGTCGGGCGACATCGTGTATGCACTGCATTTGTGACACGCGGCGGGACACGTCAAGCACGGCCCGCCGTGAAGGCTAAAGGTTGTCAGCCGGGGGCGAACTTCCGTGAGTGAATACGTAGCAATCAGGTTGTCCTACAGCAGATGATGAAAAGACAGTTTATAGGACATGCGCAACGCAGCGGCCAGGCATACCCCGGACGCTTGGTCAACCCCACAATTCGAACGGACCACGCGAAAACGGAGCTTCGCTCAGTTCGCACTGGGCCGGTGGGCCTGCTGGATGATTCCGAAGCTTTCCGTGAAAACAGGCGGCTTCACGGCTTGCTGCAACAGTGCAATGAAGACGGGCGTGTTTGACTGCTTCCGATATTCTCGCGCCACACCTGACGCCCAGTGGTCACCTGCTTGTGGTGCCGGAGGACGCTGCGCCACTATTGACGAATGAAATACGACTGCCTTATTGCCGATGCGCCGCCGATGACGCGCGGGGAGTATCTAACGGCAGATGAGCTGGCCACGCTGTGGCGCGAGATCAATGCTGCCTTGATCCAGGAACTGGCGACCACAAAAGTCTCGCTTCAGGATTTCTTCAGGTTGCGCCACCCGGCCTGGAATCTCGTCAGCCGCGTGCATTTCAACCTCGCTGTCGCTTCGCAAACGTCCGTCCCTTTCTGCTGAAGTACACTATGGCGACATTCCCCAAAGAAAGCCGCTCGCACAAGGGTGCGGACCCCTCGGGCACAGAGGTGTATTCATCGCAGTCCCGGTCGGCAAAAAATCGCCCCGTGGTATGACTGGTCAGTTTCCAGGCATTGACCGATTGTTTAACGCCCGAACGGAGCGAAATCGATCCATGGATATGTTACAGGCCATCCGTGCCTTTTCTCACGTAGCATCAGTTGCCAGCTTTACCACGGCAGCACAAGAACTCAACCTCGTTACATCTCAGGTATCACGCGCTATAGCAGACCTTGAGACGCACTTGAACATACGTCTGTTGCATAGGACGACTCGGCACGTGGCATTGACGGAGGCAGGGGAGCGGTATCTTTCCCACTGCGAAGTGATTCTCAAACATTTGGAACAGGCGGAGGCTGAGGCGTTGGGAGTGAGCGCCGAGCCCTCTGGGACACTTCGGATCGGCGTCTCCGCGAGCTTTGACCGGCACCACCTACCGGGTCTGATATCAGGCTACCTGGAGCGATTTCCGCAGGTTTCGGTGAGCGTTACACTGGTGCAGCAGATACAGGAAGCGATGCTTGGCCATCACGACGTCGTACTTCTTTGCTCATCAGAACCGCCCGTACCCGGCATAAGCTCTGAGTGTCTTGGTGCGATGTCTTCGATCCTCTGTGCTTCACCTGTCTACCTGGCACGTTACGGAGTACCAAAGACACCTTATGACCTTAAGCAACATCGGTGCATTGATCTCGCTGGCGATGTGTCATCTGGGGAATGGCAATTTGAGGGGCCATTGGGTCATGAGGCATGTTCGGTCGGCCACACAGTTCTTCTGAGCGACCTATGCGACGTACTCAAAGATTCCATTCTGGCTGGTCTGGGCGTAGGCCCATTGCCCCTTCGGGTTGGAATGCAAGAACTGCGTGCTGAGTCAGTGGTGCGCGTCCTGCCTGAGTACAGGGTGAACACGCGTAATGTCCACGTGGTTTACTCATCTCCCCTGCCTCTCGATAAAAAAATAAGGACATGGGTCGAGTATCTGCAGGAAGTGTTGCCCCAACGTCTTGCTAGTGATGAGGCCGCGTTCGCGCCTCTTGCTGCGGCGTCGGCTGGCAACGGCATGTCCGCAAACGACATACAAAACTGAGGTACTGACGATACCTCGAAATAAACGCGACTTTTCGATTAGAGGGCTAGACTAGAGAGCCAATACCGGTCTCACTTTGAGTTCTTTGAGTGAGCGGTTATCGCTCACGGAGACGCGCCCTCGTGTGGGTGCAAGGAACATGACAAAACAAAAAAGCCAACCTTTGGGCTTGCACCCGTGGTTGGCTTAAGAGTGCGGCCCGACGTTTCGAGCCGTATGTCATGCGTTCTATTAGAACTTGTGACGGATACCCAGGCTGACGATTTCCTGACTGGACGAACCTGCTCCGAAGCCATACGAGCCAACCGATGCGCCTGCGTCGACGATGGCGCCCGTGCTTTGATCACGCTGATGGCCGCTTGCTTTCTGGTAAGCACCGATCAGGTACAGGTCGGTACGCTTCGACAGACTGTAGTCGCCGCCCAGCGAAACCTGGTTGTAGCTTGCCGACGCATCGCCAGAGCCGTGCGTGTAGGTGTAGCCCAGACCGAGCAGCATTGCCGGCGTGACCTGCCAGCCTGCGTAAGCGCCAGCAACCTGGTACTTCTGCTGCGACGCGAAGCCCGAGAATGCGTCCGGCTTGTACTGCGCGAAGCTGTAACGCACGTTGAACGTGAACGGACCCGTGACAAATTGGCCAGCTGCCGAAGTGATGTCGATCTGCTTGGCAGACTGGTACGCGCCGTTGATGTTCGAGCCGTCAAACGTACCGTCCGACGTCGCGCCCGAACCCCAGACGCCAGCCGGCGTTGCCGGAGTGAAACCGCGGCTTGCCAGCGTGTTGCCGTTTTCCATGCGGAAGTAACCAGCGGCAACGCTGAACGGACCGCCGCTCCACGTTGCTGCGCCTGCCCACGATTGGCCTGAACCCGTTGCGCCAGCGACGCCGCCGAGAGCGTACATGCCTTCGAACTGGAAGCCGCTCCACACCGGCGAGACGTATTTGATGGCGTTGTTCGTACGCGAGCTGTTGTCGTTGTTGTCAACGTCGCCCGGCGTCGCGAACGTGCTGCCGAAGTAGTTGTCAGCCGTCAGCGGCTGGACCATATCGACGAGCGGGTCGTATTGGCGACCCATCGTGAACGTACCGTAGGCGTCGTGCGCCAGACCGACATACGCCTGACGACCGAACAGGCGACTGCTTTGGAGGCTTTTGCCGTTATTCGGATCGAAGCCGCTTTCCAGCTGGAAGATCGCCTTCAGGCCGCCGCCAAGGTCTTCCGTACCCTTCATGCCCCAGCGGCTACCCTGCAGGTTGCCGGCTGCCAGCTGCCACAGGTTGTCGTTGGCCGTGTTGGCGTTGTGAATGTACTGGATCGATTCGTCGATCAAGCCATAGAGCGTCACGCTGCTTTGTGCATGAGCTGCGCCTGCAGCGCCAAGCAATGCCAGCGAGAGGGTCGACAATGCAATTCGTTTCATCCGTTTCTCCGCGCAGAATGATTCGCTTTGTTGTTACGAACGGGAGGGTAACTCGATATCCTTGGATTAACGAAGCGAAACAAAATTGTGTATCAAAATACTGACACCTATGCGCCTCATATTTGACTCGGACTGCTTGCCGTTTATTTTTTTCATGGCAACACGTAGGGATCCTAATAGGGTTTTCCCGGGGAACTTCTTCGCCCCGTTCTGAAAAGACCGCTACTGAAGCCTGTCAGTAGCCCACTAAACCGATAAGTTTGTATGGAGTATTTGCTGAATTTATATGTGCTGAAGTATCTGCTTCGAGTCTATCGGTCCCTAATTGCGCGACATAGGGAGCAACCTATAGGAACCAATGTCCACTGGGAAAGCGGAGCGCTTACTCATCGAGACGACGACCCGAATCTGGTCGAAGCCTACGCGCTGTTTTTCGAGGCGTACGGATACGCCATCCAGCCGGCAGCGGACGGCGTCGACGCGCTCGCCGCGTACTGCGTCTCGCACTGACGTCGTGATTCTCGACATCCAGATGCCAAGTATGGACGGTTGGGCGGTGGCGAGAGAAATCCGGCGCAGACTCTGCGCCAAAGCAACTTTGATCCGACCTATGCCAACGCCCCTGATCGCTCCAGCCGCCATATCCTCTGCGACCCATTCGCCCGTGATACAGCAGTACCTTCAGGGGTGACACTTCAATCCTCAGATGCGGTTTAACAGGTTCGTGTTCCTCAACCGTGCCATGCTCAGTCTGGAGGCTCATCTTGGCGCACCCGCTTCGCCACAAGCCCCGTTTCCCACGGACTACGTCACCTTGCCAGTGTCGGCAAGTCACCGCCGCTTCGGCTCACTTCCTCTCGCAGCAGAGAGACGGCATGCCCCGGTACCGCAACGTCAACTTCTCCGGGTACTGCATTCCAGACATGCTCAAGCAGCTTCGCCCCCATACGGGCGGGCTACGCTGGCTGGGCGTACCGTACGTGAAATCCGAAACCCACAGCTGGTTTGGCCGGTCAGCCCTGAACTGCCGGTTGACACGATCCAGCGGGGCGTGGAGCAGATACTTTGGGGATGGTAGTACGCGCTCACTTACCGCGAATCACGCCGCGCAAACCCTGTAGCTTCATCAGCCGCTCAACTGTGCAACGTGCCACTGCGACACCTTCCCGCTTCATCTGCTTCCAGACTTTGTCCGCGCCGTAGACCCGCATGTTGTCCTGCCAGAGGCGCTTGATCTGCGGCCGCAAAAACTCGTCGCGTTTTGCGCGGCCACATCGCGGCGACGGATCGTGAAGTTGTGCGGCATGACGCCGGTAGCCCGACGGGGCAATCCGCAAGACCTTGCAGATTGGCTCGAGCCCGAAGGCGTCGCGGTGCTGATCGATAAAGGGCAACTCGGCCATTCTGAAGGCACCAGATCGCGCCCCTCTGGACCACGATCTAAGATATAAATGCCACACATGACGGTGACGGCCCTTTGGTTTTTGTTGTTCGCTCACCCGGACCCTAGCGTGATGCCAAACCATAATGCGCGAACGTCCGCACCGGTATCGCCGTTATGCATCGATAGAGTCGGTGCTGGAGGAGCTCGGCTGCAACGGACTCTTCTCTGCCGAGGGCGCAGCGTGGGCGCCTCAACGAAAACTGCTTATGCATTCGTTGTCCATTCCACATATCAAAGCCTTTTATCCCAGTCTTAAGGCCATTACGGAGAGGCTTTACCTACGTTGGCAACGCGCAGCGGCGCACGGAAATGTAGTCGAGATGACTGACGATCTCAAGCGCTACACGGTGGATGTCACCGGTGCTCTTGCTTTTGGTGAAGATCCGAGAACTCTTGAAAAACACCGCGGTGTCATACAAGAGCATCTCGCGCTTATATTTCCGATGTTAACGAATCGTATCAACGCGCCTTTTTCATACTGGCGATATGTGAAACTCCCTCGGGACCGCGAACTCGACCGCTCTCTGATCGAAGTTCACGGATACGTGCGAAATATGATGAGCCGGGCACGTGAACGAATGCGCGATGACCCGTCGGAGTTGCCACGTCATCTCCTTGAAGCGATGCTGGTCATGCGCGACGCGCCGGAGTCCGATGTAACCGACGTCCAGGTCGCTGCAAATGTTCTCACGCTACTGCTTGCAGGCGAAGATACGACAGCGAATTCGATAGCGTGGACGCTGCTAAACGTTGCTGCCGATTCGGCCTTGCAACAGAGACTCTTTGACTCGTCGCGCGGTGTGCTCGGCCCAGCTCCCGTTTGCCCGGACTTTACGTCGTTGAAGCAACTGGATCTGCTCGAAGCGGTTTGTACGGAAACTGGAAGGCTATGTCCTGTCGTCGCGATCAACTCGTTTGAGCCATTGGAAGACGTGTGTCTCGACGACATCATGCTACCGGCTGGTACGAAAATGTTTTTCTTGAATCGGCCCGCCACACTCGACGCGCGCAATTTTCTAATCCTTTGCAGTTCGACCCTGATCGCTGGCTGCATGACGGGAGCCGCCCGCGCACCACGCACGACTCACGTGCATACCTGCAATTCGGCGCCGGGCCACGTGTGTGTCCGGGACGTTACCTGGCCGCTGTGGAAATGCGCCCGGTGCTGTCGATGCTGATGGCCAACTTCTCGATCCGAATGGCTGTCAACCCAAGTACGATTCGAGAGATGAATGCCTTCACCATGGTCCTGAGTGCCATGCCGGTGCATCTGTCAGCACGGACCACGTGAATTTCCTCGGCTCGCGCGCGCACTCGAAACACCAATGCGTATTGGCTTGAACCAGAATTCTTTGTGAACCTCAGTGATGAAACTTGCCGGCCAAGGAAGCTCAGCTTCAGGCTGAGTTCGACCAACAGCCGACTTCCGGCAAAAACAGCAAAGCGGACGTTGCAACGCCTCGCTTTCGCCACGGCGTTCTGCCCTTCGTCGCTGCGCGAAACTCGCCCTCGGTCGCGGGCCCCCCCTTCGCCTGGTTTCGTGACGAAGTAGATACCGACGAACCGACTGGAAGCAAAACGCGACGGTAAACCCCGTCTGCGTATGACCCTTTCGTCAGCAGAGAACCGAGACGGATAAGCACAAGCACGTCCAACACAATGACGTGTACTATCGCCACAGTGTGAATGTTGTCCACTGCTGGAATGTCGCCTCTCTGCCGTGCAGCGCCTTCGACATTAATACCCAATCTGGCAGCGCGGTTCGCAACAGAACGAACTGCATATGGGAGAGCCGAGCGTGATGAGACCTGCGAAGCATTGCGTGGTAATCGCGGCGGTGTGCCTCGTGGCGGTATGCCTGATGGCCGCATGCTCGGGGAACGGCTTGTTGAACAGCAAGTCCACTCTTGCGGCGTCCTTCCGGACCATACCGTGTCCCCAACCGAACATCGCAGGCTTTCCCGAACTCGACTTCCCGTCAGGTGTTCAGTGTGGCTACCTCACCGTGCTCGAGAATCGGGCCAAGCCCGACGGGCGCCGTATCCGTATCTTCGTGATGCGCGCACCCGCTGTCTCGGCGACGCCCAAGCGCGATCCAGTCGTCTACCTCTCGGGCGGCCCCGGCGGGGCCGGGTCGTTCGAGGTGGCGTTCATGGTCGAGCACGGACTCAACGCCGACCGCGAAGTCATCTTCGTTGACCAGCGTGGCACGCACCGCGCCGATCCCCTCCTGCGATGTCCCGGCTGGGAGCAGTTTTTGTTCGACGCGGTCAGCCTTCCCTTCGCGGCGGAATCTAGCACCGCCGCAGACGCCGCGGCGATCAAGGAGTGTCGCGACCAGTTGGCCGCCACCGGCGTCGACCTCGCTGCCTACAACAGCACGGAGAACGCCTCCGACATCGCCGACCTCCGGGTGGCGTTGGGCATCGACAGCTGGAACGTCTATGGGGTCTCCTACGGATCGAGGCTGGCGTTGACCGTCCTGCGAGATCACCCACAGGGGATCCGAAGCGTGGTCCTCGATTCGGTGTCGCCCCCCACGGTCAACATCGTCGAGACGTGGTGGTCGGCTCCGGCCAGCTCGTTCAAGGCGATCTTCGCCGCGTGTGCGGCCCAGACCACCTGCGCCAAGGCTTACCCGAACCTGGAATCGGACTTCACGGCCACGGTGAACCGCCTCGACCAGACGCCGGTGGTTACCCAGGTCAAGGACGAGTCCGGCGCATTGGTGAGGGTCAACGTCGACGGGTTCTCTTTCGCCTATACGATCATCATGGCGAGCGAGCGCGGCGATGCCTCCGGTATCCCCATGATGATGGCCGACATGGCGCGAGGCGACCCCCGCGCGGTCGCGGCCACATATCTCGCCTTACGAGGCCCGCATGATTTCGTCGGACTGGGCGGCGTCGGTCTGGCCCTCGACGTGTTCTGCGCGGAGAGCGCCAATCTCACCACCGAGGCTGCCACGTTGGCGAAGGCGAAGGCGGCGCTCCCCGGGTTCCCGGACCGAGTGCTAAAGGTGCAGCCCAAACAGGGACGACTCTTCACCGAGTGCCCGATCTGGAACGTCGGAAAGGCGGACCCGGCGGTGAGCGCCCGAATCGTGAGCGACGTGCCAGTGCTGATCCTCGAAGGCACCTTCGATGCCGCGACAGCGCCCGAGTGGGTCGACGTGATCACCCCGGACCTCAAGAACGGCCAAGTCGTGCCATTCCCCTTCACGGGCCACTCGGTCCTCGGCAAGTCCACGTGCGCGCCCTCGATCATGGCCGCCTTCCTCGACAACCCGACGAAGCCGGTCGACCCGACCTGCGCCAGACAAATCACGCTGAATTTCACGACAGGTTGATGTCCTACGATGAACAAAAACGCCCAAGGCCGGTGGTGTTCCCGAGTTCCATTCCTTGACCCCATGCATTTCGAAGACGCGAATGCAAACGCCGTTAGGGAACGCTAGATAAAGTTAGATTCGCGATAGTTATCCTATGACTACTTGATCAATGGTGGGGGCAAAGTGATTCGAACACTCGATCCCCTGCACCCCAGGCCGAGGCGCTGAGAGTTATCGTGCTCATCTGAATCGCCTCGCAGCGGAGAGGCACCGAGCCGGGTTATACCCCTTTCTTTCCGCGTGCCCCGAATAGAATGCGGCTCGATCTGCAATGACCGCTTACTAGTAATTTCGGCGACGACAATCACCGATTGCTTCTTTATTTGGGCGGTGATGTCAAGGGTCGATCTCCCCATTGCCATGGTCCTCGTCGCGTTGCCGGTGCTACCAGGCCTCCTCTATTCGACGCATACGGGCGGGGACCGACCGGCTGCTTTCCCGACACCAGGACCCGTCGAGATGTCCCGAAAAGAAGAGGGCCAACTAACAGCAGAAATCTTTGCCTAGATACGCAGCCACCGGTCGCACTCGCTCAAGGCCCGGCATTAACTTCTCACCTTTCCTTTCATGGCTAGAGGATCTTCCGGCTCGCCGCGTTAGTGCGGCTTAGGTCATTCAGCGTCAGTTCACACCACTGCTCGGAAACCGTAGTTTAGCCAGCGGCTGCTCTCGCCCGGGATATTAGGCTGCGCTGGATGCTTTGCCAACGAAATGACTGGCGGCCCGACCTGACTAGTGCGGCCCCCTCATCGATTCCAGTTATCAGGCGACAGAATCGCATCGATTTGCGATTCCGCATCGGCCTGAGCCTTCGAAACAGCTTCCGGACCGTAAGCGATGCCTTCAGCGTAGACGAATTGCACATCCGTCATACCGAGGAACGCGAGCATGGTTCTAAGAAATGGCACCTGGCTGTCTGATGGACCGTCCTTGTGAATCCCACCGCGTGCGAGGGCCACGATGACTTTCTTGTTTTTGAGCAGACCTTCCGGACCGCTTTCCGTATACCGGAATGTAACCCGTGCGCGGGCAATCGCGTCGAGCCAGCTTTTGAGTTAAACGGTCACGCCGAAGTTATACATTGGTGCGCCGATCACTAACACGTCAGCGCTTTGTACTTCTGCAATCAATGCATCGTCGATGGCTACGCGAGCAGCTTGTTCGGCATTACGTTCCTCCGGCGCGGTGAACAACGCGGTAAGGGCAAACTCATCGATATGTTGGAGCGGTGCGCTGGCAAGGTCGCGGCGGATGACTGTCGCGCTGTGTGTCGCCATTTGCAGCCGGGATACAACAATGTCAGCGAGGCGGGTTGATTCCGATCCAGTGCTACGGGCGCTGGAATTGATTTGCAGAATGTTCAATTTAATTAACCTCAAGCAAGCTTCCCTGTTACGAGAGAGCTTTTTCAGTTCTGAATCGATGCGTTGGCCCCGTGCAAGTTGATCATGTGCGACAGGTTGCACGGCACGCCCTCTGTACCCCTTTGCAGCATCGGCATCGCTCTGCCGGCTGCGGCTGCTTCCGCACCTGCCGCTGGGGCGGGTAAACAAAGAGCCCGCGACAGCCGAGGCTGGGCGGGCGAAGCTCGCGACAGGTGACGCACGAGCGAGGAGACACGGTGGTTGCTTGGCCCGGAATCGAGCCGCGCGCTACCATGGAATCAAGATAGACGGACGGCCCAAAAGAAACCATTCTACGAACGGTCGCTGCAGTGTTCCGTATGTATCGTGCGCTTATACGATTGGATAGGCAGGCTTCATCCTAAAGCCTTGCAGCCAGCGCAGCTGGCCCAATCAAAACTGTGCCGCATCGGATGGACTCGTTGAGCGCGAAACCCTTGGACGATTTCCACCGCACGCGCCAAGGGATCTCGACCGCGATGCGACGTGCAGGTAGTACACGCCGCTAAGCGTGGAGGGTTGGTATTCACCTTTGACTTCTCAACCGGATTGAGGCTGCTGGCACTCTGTTTGGAACCAGTAGTCGACCAGGCGCTGTGCCGCTTGTAGGTCATCCGGGTAGTATGGATCGTCATACCACGGTGACGGGTTGTAGCCCGCTTTCCTCAGGGCAGCCAGTTCGCTATGGTGTTGCGCCATCGTAGGGGGCGCGTTGGTCCTGAGCGCCGCTAGGTCGCGGCACTCTGTTGGACTGAGGTGCGGCCCGGCATACGGCCTGCCGCCGGCGGCACAACCGGCGAGCAAAAGCACCAGAGCTGAAAGTATTGACCGTATTCCAGGCGCCCTTCTCATAGTACGTGTCCTTCCCTACGATGGTGGCAGCCCGCCCAGTGGCATGCCGCCGCGCCCGGCGTCTCGTGGTCAAGTCGTTTCGTCCTTCGAGTGACGATGCCGTCTTGCTGCCGACTAATACCTACTTGTCGCCGCTGTCACGCTCGCCGCGCTTGTGCGAGTGCGTCGCGCCGTGAACCAACTCGTAGCGCACACCCTTGCCGCTGCGCGCTGGGGGAAAATGCTCGCCTTCGACACACGTCACTTCGAAGCCGGAGCCACCGTCGCCTTCATTCACCCTTATAGATCCTAGACGTCTGAACCTTCTCGCCGGGTTTGTGCTGTTCGGCCATGTCAGGCTCCTTTTGCCCTGCCTTGCGACACGCAAGCATTGTTCCCGCCTCGCTATTAGCAGCCAGGTCAGGAAAGCGCGCGGCGAATGCTCACGCGAGGCGCGCACCCGAGCCGTCGTCGCTCTTTGAAAGTCTCTTCGACTCGCCACCTTGTCGTCCAGCTTCGTGCTCCAGTCGTTTGCGATCAGCCTCGGGCGCGGCGGTGCCGCGCCGCCGGCGCTCGAAGACGACCACCTACTGCGGTTACCCAAAGGCCGACGGGAGCCGCGCGGTCAGCGCGGCAGAAAAGGGCTTGCGGAAGTGTCTGCGCTGCAATTCATTCGAGCGGTCCGAATGGACTCGCGAACGGATTTGTTCGGGGTGCGGCGACAAACCCCGCGTCGTTGGCGTTTTCCGGCACAACCGCAATCTCAGAGATCCACACGAACGGCGGTCCTTGCTTCAGATCCCTTGAATCACTAAGCAAAGTCCGTCGCCCGGTCTGCGGGTCAACCCGGAAGAGCAGGGTTGGGTCGGTGACCCTATTCGCTGGGTTACCCGCGCCAACGATTATTCCTCCCTCCCTCGGCTGCTCCAGGGCGATGCCGGAAAGGCGCCACCCAAGCGGTCCTTGCGCAGCATTGTCGAAATCGCTGAGGACAGCACGGTTCCCGGTATTGGGATCAATTCGCAGAAGCAGATTTCTGGGGACGGGCGCAATTGACGACCCGTGCGAATTGACCAGGATCTGCCCGGAGGTCTCGACCGCAATACCGGTTGAAGGTACCAAGCCGGTGGCACCCTGTGCCGGGCTGTTGAAATCGCTGAGCAGCGATCGTTGACCCGTAACCGGATCGACCCGGTACATGTCTCCTACGTCCCGGCTGGGGCCGACGGGGACGAACCACGTGACGCTTGCGACCACCGCCCCGGTTTTCTCCAGCCCGAGGTCGGTAAAGTACGCGACGCAACAATTGAACACGTCGCCCTGAGCCGGGTTCGCGAGATCGCTGACCACAACGCGGGTGCCCGTCAGTGTATCTATGCGAACAATTGACCTCGGAGCGCCACCGAATTGCGGTTGCGCCCAATTTGTCATGAGACGTCCGGACGCATCCACTGTCGAGCCAAAGACGTCTCCATGAAATGGCCCGGTGGTGAAGTCGCTCACGAGGGTCCGGTTACCGGTGCGCGGATCGACCGCGTAAATGCCGCTAGTAGCAGCGGTGACGAATATCTGCCCCCGTCCTATAGCGACACCCGCGAGAAACGATCTGTCCACAGGCCCTTGTGTCGGATCCAGAAAGTCACTGATGATAGTGCGGGCGCCGGTATTGGGATCTACAAGGAACAGCTTGCTCGCACGAGCGTCGACAACCAGGATATCGCCTCCATGGATAGTAGCGGCCTGGGCGAAGTTGCCTGCCAGCAGAAGGGCGCAGAGCACGCCGAGCCAAGCGCGAAGGAAGCGCCGACAAGAGACGCGACATGGTGCTTTCCAACTTGAACCGGCGATGCTGTGGCCTAGCACCGTGATCCACTTTGTCGCGTTTGCCATCACTATTCTCCTTTTGAACCGTGGCGCGTGGAAGCCCAGGAGGTCGAACACCGTAAGGCGTACTTCTAGCGTATGAAACTGGCGGTCAATTGCAAGGTTGTGAGCTGCTACAGCAATGTCGGTGCCGGAAGACGTGTTCGGGCGGCCCGCAGCGGAGACGCGCGTGCCCCTCCGTCGCACACAGCGAGCAGATCAAAGGGCAACTCCAGCCAAACCGAATTTTCTCGTGATGGTTTGCGCCCCAATTCAGCGCGTGGTAGACGGCCGCGAAGATCCGTTTGATCATACGCGCCCAGAACACAGCAATGGCTTGCAACCGAGCCGGGCATCACGGCGAAAAAGTTGCATGACCGTGTCGTCGTCATGACATGGCGATTTATGTCCGGAGGCTCGCTCGCCGCAGGTCGCTCGAGGGTCCATTGTCCGGCTCGCAGACGACCGTGAATTTGCTGAGCAGCGACGGGCCAAATGTATTGCTGATCGCGACATCGGCAGCATCGCGGCCGCGCGCCATCAGAATCCGTCCCGTGCGCGGCGCGTTGTTACGCGGATCGAAAGTCTCCCAGCCGTTGCCTAAATACGCCTCGAACCATGCGCAGAAATCCATCGGTGCGTAGGGAGGTGGAAGTCCCACATCGCTGATATAACCCGTGCAGTAGCGCGCCGGAATGTTCATCGCGCGGCACATCGCGACGGCAAGGTGCGCGTAGTCGCGGCAGACGCCCGCACCGTCCTGCCACGTCTGCCACGCCGTTTTCGTCGGGCGGGCGCAGTTGTAGTCGAAGCGGACATGGTTGTGCACGAAGTCGCAAATCGCCTGCACGCGACTACGTCCGAGCGGCGTCTGGCCGAAGAGTTGCCACGCACTCTCGGAGAGCAGATCGGTTTCACAGTAGCGGCTGCCGAGCAGGAACATCATGCATTCGTCGGGGAGTTCTTCTATCGCATGTTGATAGTCGCTGGAGCCGGATAGTTCGTGATTCGGCGGCACCTCGAATAGGCCGCGTGCCGACAGCGTCAGGACGCCTGGCGGCGCAGTCAGACGCGTGCAAAGGTTGCCGAACGTGTCCTGATACTGCCGCAGCGGAACCGACGGTACGGTGTTTATGTGATCCGGAACGAGCATGTCCTGTGCGCGGGAATAGTGCGTGTTAAGCATCAGAAGCATCGGCGTCGGTTGCGGACACTCGTACACCAATTCGTAACCCACGCGAAGTCTCATTCCATCACCCTTATCGGCGGCACTGCGGGCGCCTGACTGACGCCTTGACGAAAGTGAGAGCAACGGCCGTTCCCGAGGCGGCGTTCTCCACGCCGATGCCGGATGCCCCGCGACATTCCGAAGACTCCGAACATGCCCGCTAGCGATACCGGTTCCAACTCGCCTCATCTCGATGACGGCGAGCAGCAACAGGCAGCGCAGCACGCCTCTCCCCGTGCGCTAGTGATTCGTTGAATGCGATGACCGCAAGCAGGTCGCACTACTCCCCGAATGCGTCGATGACTACATCGGACAGGACAACCCGGTCAGAGTCATAGACGCCTTCGTCGACGAGTTGGACGTTGCAGACCTTGGTTTCAACGGTACCATGCCGGCGATCACGGGCCGCCCGTCCTATCACCCTGGCGTGATGCTCCAGATCGGCAATGGGTCGGTCACGGTCTTTCGCGTCAGGCAGGTGCCGGCCATACACGGTCTGTCGCGATCCGTTCGCGAATGTCCGCTGACGAGGGGATAAACTGCCCTTTGACGCGATAGCGTGACCGGCGACTCGCGGAAGCGAGCAGTTGCCCATCGCACCCGGGCCTTGCGACAGACGCGGATGCACGTTAAGCGGGATGGATCATGACATACATACAACGTTGGCGAGAGCGCGCCGCACGGCTGCGCAACGGCGGCATGGTCATTCTGCTGGTGCTGCTCATCATCACGGTGTTCGTTCTGCCGGTCGTTGTTACGTCGAACAGTGTGATCGACAGAATCGCACAAGACGTGCTTCTGTCGTCGATTCTCGTGTGCGGAGTGGCGGCGGCCCCAGGACGCTCGAAAGGACTCGCGTGGATCGCGTTGGTCATGTTCGTCGCGATCGTCGTGCGCTGGATAGGATGGCTATCGCCAAATGGTTCCGGGCTGCCGATCCGTGACGCAGTTGGAATCCTTTCACTTACGCTGCTTGGCGCGCTCATGGGGACGCAGGTGTTCGGAGCCGGTACGGTGACACGCGACCGGATCGGGGGAGCAGTCGCGCTTTACATGTTGGTCGGGCTCGTTTGGGCTGACGCGTATCAGCTCATCAGCATCGTAGTTCCCGGTTCTTTTGTAGGCATTTCGGCGCATGACGGTTCCGTAGCTCGCTCGACGTTGGTGTACTTTAGTTTTGTCACGTTGACAACCGTAGGGTATGGCGATATCACGCCCGTCGCGCACGTGGCGAGGTCGCTTTCGAATCTCGAAGCATTGATCGGTCAACTCTATCCCGCTATCGTGCTGGCACGACTGGTGTCCTTGCAAGTCGCAGGGAGCGGGTCCGGTTCGAACAAATCCTGATGCCACTGTGCCGACCCTGAGGGTCAGGTTTCGCCGATTGTGCAAAGGTTCTCTTAGGACGGAACCGCTTCCCTTCAATTTTAGTGTTGCCCCTGCGGACGACGGTCAACACGGATTCATGCTCTTCTGGAAGGACTTCGGCCGCAAGCGCCAAGGCAGCGACATCGCGCCGCCAGTGAGGCGAGACGTCACTTCAATGCCAAGGCTGGCGCGGACCTTCTTTCCAGCATCTTCCTTGAACACCAGGCCGCCGCGTCATATCGTATGGAAGGCGCTACTCGGCTCGGAAAAAGTCGTGCTGGCCGGCTGGAGCGGTGGCGGATTGCTACTGGTGATTGAAAACAGCGCCGACGACGCCGTGCCGCAGCCGCATTCGAAGATGCTGCATGATGCCGCGCTATCGACCGACAACATCTTCCACGTTGTCAAGGGAGCGACCCACTACTACGCCGGGCAACGCGCGTTGCTGGCCGAGGCGACCTCCCTGATTTTCGACTGGCTGTCGGCGCGCCGTATGGGCGTGCATTGATTTTCCCCGGAGATTGCAAGTGAACCTCTTCCACCTGCTCGACGGTTCCGCGCGGCGCTTTGCCGACCGCGAGGCGGTTTTCCACGGCACGGAACTGTTTGCCACCTATGCGGAACTGCACCGGCGCGCACTCGCGCTGGCGAATGCACTGGGCAGCATGTACGAACCCGGCAGCCGCATCGCCATCGTCAGCGAAAACCGGCCGGAATATGTCGAGCTGATGTTCGGCGTTTGGGGGGCCGGCATGGTGGCCGTGCCATTGAACGCCAATCTGCATGCGAAGGAAGTGGCGCAGATCGCCGAGGATGCGCAAGCCGCCGTGGTGTTCGCCTCGCCGAAACATGCGCTGCCGCTGGCAGGGCAGTTGCGCGCACAGCGTCCGGTAGTGGCCATCGGCGAGACGGCTTACCAGCAATGCCTGGATGCCGCCCCTGCCATGCCGGTCGAGGTGCGGCCGGAGCAGCTCGCATGGCTGTTCTACACCAGCGGCACGACCGGTCGACCGAAGGGAGCCATGCTGTCGCACCGTAACCTGCTGGCGATGGCGGTGGCGCACCTGGCCGACATCGAGCAGATCGACGAGCACGCATCGCAAATTCATGCCGCGCCGATGTCGCACGGCTCGGGCATGTACATACCGGCCTACATCGCGCGTGGCGCGCGGCACGTGATTCCCGCTTCGGGTGCGTTCGAGCCGGACGAATTCCTCGCGCTGTGCAACGTGCATGCATCATGCGGCGCTTTTCTCCCGCCTACGATGGTGCAACGCCTGCGGCAGGAGGTCGAGCGCAGCGGGCTGCGTCCCCGCCACCTGCGCTGCATCGTCTATGGCGGCGGACCGATGTACGTCGATGAGCTGACAAAATCCATCAATACCTTCGGCCACGTACTTGCACAAATCTACGGCCAGGGCGAAGCGCCGATGACGATCACCGGCATGCGCTGTAGCGACCACGTGGACGCCGGCGAGAACGTGCTCGGTTCGGTTGGTTGGCCGCGCACCGGCGTCGAGGTCAGGGTCGTCGATGGCCAGGACAGGGATCTGCCCGCCGGCGAAATTGGCGAGATCGTCTGCCGCGGCGACGTAGTGATGGCGGGCTACTGGAACAATCCGGCGGCGACGGCGGACACCTTGCGCGGAGGATGGCTGCATACCGGCGACATGGGCTCCTTCGACGAGCGCGGCTGCCTGACGCTGCGTGACCGCTCGAAGGATGTGGTGATCAGCGGTGGCAGCAATATCTATCCGCGCGAAGTCGAGGAAGTGCTGCTGCGTCATCCCGGCGTGGCCGAAGTATGTGTGGTCGGCGCGCCGGACCCGGAGTGGGGCGAGATCGTCGTCGCCTTCATCGCGCTCAGCGGCGGCGCGTCGGTGACGCAGGAAGAACTGGACGCGCATTGCCTGGCCAACATCGCGCGCTTCAAGCGACCCAAGCGCTACCTATTCATCGACGAGTTGCCCAAGAACAGCACGGGCAAGGTGCTGAAGCGCGAATTGCGCAAGCAGATCTGAGTACCGGAAGAGTCTACATGGCAACCGGAATCGCCGGCTGGGCGCATACGCCCTTCGGCAAGTACGACAACGAGAGCCTGATCGCTTCATCGCAGGGGACCGGGCTCGGCCAACAAGGGACGTTCGCGTCAATGCAACGAGCGTCCGCTTAGGGTCGATGGTCCGCCAAGGCGGGATTTTCGGCTACGATTTTCACCAGGAAGTCCATGACTGCCCGTATTTGCGGCGAACGGCGCAAGTCTCGATGAACAGCCATCCAGATATCTCGCGAAAACGCTTCGCCACCGTACGTGAGGCGCTGCAGCTTCGCATCGGTATCCGCCAGGAAATCTGGGAGACCCGCCACGCCCGCGCCTGCCCGCGCCGCTACCAGATGGCCATTGATATCGCTGATTTCGCAGGCAATAGGCCTTTTCCCTGCAACGCTCGTCAACCACTTCTGCTGTGGCACGCCGACGAAGCCAGCGTCATAGGCGATGAACTCCCAGGCGGACGGATCGTGCAGATGAGGATAGTCCTTGCTCGCGTACAGACCAAACGACACGCGCCCCAGCTTCCGCGCGACGCTCGTGAGTTCCTCCGGCCGAGTCAGTCTCAGGACAACATCTGCCTCCCTTCGGCTTAGGGAGACCTGACGTGCTTCGCACGAAACGGACAGTTGTACGCCTGGATTTGCACGACGAAAGTCTGCTAGATGCTTAACCAGAAAATTCGCCACGAGGACGGGCGGTGCGCTGAGCGTGACCTTGCCGCTCAGCGGCGAACGGCTGGCGTCCAGGAGTCGTTCGACAGCGTACGCGCCTTCTTCCATTTCCTGCGCCAATTCGAACACGCGCTGGCCGATCGGCGTGAGCCTGCAAGTCCTGGGCTGGCGCTCGATCAAGCAGGTCTTGATTTCGCTCTCCAGTGCGCTCAAACGCCGACTCACCGTCGCGTGATCAACCTTGAGGCTTCGGGCGGCGCCCGACAGCGTCCCGATGCGAGCAATAGCCAAGAAATATCGAATGTTTTCCCAATCGAACATCGGTGCATTAACGCAAGGTAGGGTTGCAGATACGGGGAATATTCGCACAAATCCGAAATCCCTATCATCGGACTATGCAAGCCGGTAGGGTTTATTTCTGATGAGCATTTCCATGCGCCGCGACCGACGTGGCACGTTCACCGACGCATTGATCCTTGGGCCAGTGCTTTCGGTTGTCCTTCTCGCTGCTGTCGCGAAGGCGGCGCTTTTGACTGGCGCGTTCTACGTTCTTTTTCCCGAACTGGCCGCGTTGAGCTATGACGTATTCACGCGCCCCGCGGGAGAGTGGGCACGCTCGCCGGTCATGCTGGCGATCACGCCCTCTGTGACCGCGGCACTGGGCACCGCGCTCACGCAAGCGATGGTGTACAGCCTATGGTCGGTGGCGATGACCATTGCCGGCGCGATACTGATCATCGGTTTGATGCGTTCGCCCATCATGCCAGCCATTTCCGCAGCCTTTCTGCCCCTCGTGTTCGGTATCACGAGCTGGTGGTATCCAATCTCCATCGCTGCCGTGATGGCGATTCTGGCCCTCGTCTCCACGATCTATGGCCGTATATTGGCTTCGGGCGATGTTGGTCAGGCGCCCGCGCTCGATACCGTGGCCCAAGCCGATGAAATTCAGCGTGCGCCCCGGCTCAGGATGTGGCTACCCATTTTCATTTTCTTCGGGTTTGTTCTCGTGGCGTACGGATTAGCCCGCGTCACCGGTCTACGGCTGATCCTGTTTCCCCCACTTGTTATGACCGCATTCGAGATCTTCACCAACGCTAACATCCGTCCATGGGCGAAGCGGCCCCTCACTTTGCCCCTTGTCTGCACGATCACCGCCGCTGTGGGGCTCGCCGCGCTTTTGTGGTTCGGCGCCGGCCCGTTGTCCGTCGTCGTTTCGTTGCTGGTCGGAATCGTGACGTTACGTGCACTGCGACTCCACTTTCCACCCGCCCTGACGGTGGGTCTTTTGCCACAGATCATGCTGCACCCTGATTGGCGTTTCGTGCTCGCTGTCACACTGGGTAGTGCGGCGCTTGTCGGCGCATTTCTGCTCGCTCGTCCCCTATTGCTTGATCAAAGCACACGCTCACAGCGGATGACTGATCAGGTTCACTAAGCTTCACGCGCCATCCGCCCGCTATTTGCCTATTTTTCACCGCCCCAAAGGAATACAACATGCCTCGCTTCCATACTATCTCAGTGTCTGAAGCCACCGGCCACACGGCCGAATTGTTTAAAGGTGTCAAAGCGGCTGTCGGCAAGGTCCCGAATTCATACATTGGAATCGGTGCTAATAGCCCGGTCGCGCTGGAGGCAGTACTGAGTCTTGAGGCATCGCTCAAAAAGAGCAACTTGAGCGCACGGGATATCGAAGTCGTTAAACTGGTCGTCAGCCAGACAACCGGCTGCGGCTATTGCGTCGCCGCACACACGCTGTTGAGCAAAAAAATGGGCCTTGACCGTGAGGCCATTCTGGCGTTGCGTCAGGCCCGGCCGTCGGGCGACGCGCACGATGATGCGTTGGCCAAGTTTGTGCTGCATCTAATCACAACGAGCGGCACAGTTCAAACCGATGTGATAACCGAGGTCAAACAGGCCGGTGTCACCGATGCACAAATCGTCGATGTCGCGATGGCCATAGCCAGCATTGCATTCACCAATCTGTTTAACCGTATCAACGACACTACGCTCGACTTCCCTGCTGCGGACTAGTGCGAAAGCATCGGCTCCTTCCATTCATAGTACTTGCGTGAGCCCAAGCGAGCGCAAGCGCTGCTGAAAATTGCTCGATGTTCGCGCTGACGGCGATCAACGGGTAGCAACAACTGAGGACGCAACGTCTGTGGCGATAAAGCTTTCGTTTGAAGTTCTTGCGGTCTTGGACGCGATTGACCGCACTGGCACATTCGCTGAAGCAGCAACG
Organism: Paraburkholderia sp. RL17-373-BIF-A; assembly: GCF_046030175.1. NCBI lineage: Bacteria > Pseudomonadati > Pseudomonadota > Betaproteobacteria > Burkholderiales > Burkholderiaceae > Paraburkholderia > Paraburkholderia sp. RL17-373-BIF-A. The sequence continues at coordinate 28,745 of NZ_JARESO010000048.1, read as the reverse complement.
TCGTTGCATCGAGTTCCTTCGTCACTCACGTACCTCGTGCAGAAGCTGGAAGGCGATATGAACGTCGAGCTTTTCGATCGCAGCGGCAGACGAGCAAAACTCACGCAAGCCGGTCGCTTCCTTGTCGATGAAGGGCGGCAACTTTTACACGCTGCTCGACATCTGGAAATCAGAACAAAGGGAATACAGGACGGCTGGGAATCGGAGTTGCGGATATGCCTCGACGCAATCTTGCCTTCCGCATCTTTGTGGCCGTATGTACGTGCCTTCTACGATCTCGAGATGGTTACCCAACTACGCCTTTCCACCGAGGTGCTTGGGGGAGTCTGGGATGCGCTGATTACCCGACGGGCCGATCTGGCCGTGGGTGCATTTGGTGAGCCGCCGCATGCCGCCAACATCGCAGCTCGACCAATCGGCACGCTCCGACACGTGTTCGTCGTTGCACCGGACCATCCACTAGCAGGCATCCTCGAGCCGTTGCGAAGCGAGACGATCGCAAGATACCGAGGTGTTGTCATAAGCGACACTTCGCGCAAGCTGCCACCTCAATCGGTGGCCAAACACGATGGACAGATGGTGATTGTCGTGCCGACACTGGGCGCGAAGGTTGAAGCGTTGTGCGAAGGTATCGCTGTCGGAATGCTGCCCGAGCGCGTAGCGGAAGGGCCGATCCATGAGGGGAGACTCGTCGCCCGACACATTGTCGGCGTGCGTGAACTGACAAATTGCTACCTGGCCTGGCGCGAAGACAAGGTGGGGCGAGCATTGGAGTGGTGGATCGAGCGACTGGACACATCCGATTTGGCTGAGCGGTTCCTGGCGGGACTTGGTGACACGAAAGAACGGCAATCGTCCGGTCAATAGGCACGACCCGGCCGCGAGGAGACAGTCGTCCGGCGCTACCGAATGGCCGGTCACGACGTGAGCGGACGTTCCTGTTTTGCGGACGCAATGGCTCCTCAGGGTGGCGGATTCAACCGGTGGATGCAATAGTTTGCAGGAATCAGTTGACTGCCGAGTTGCAAAGTAAAACGCCAGTTTCAACGAATACAACGGGGCGAGCCGTCCCCCCCGCCGGGAGAACCGTGCATGGACCGCCGCTCACAGAACGCTAGTGAACCGTCGAAGCCACCGCTGACTGCGGCGTGCTAGGGTTTGTTTACATTTGAAAAAATGTGTTTGCATCCTGTCTTTTGCGCTGCGACACAGGATGGTACGAACGTTACTGCGCGACGAAGTATGGAACAAAGTCCAAGCTATCCTGCCGGGCAAGGAAGGCGACCCTGGCCCAACGGCATTCAACAATCGCTGGTTCCTCGAAGCGTTGCTATGGATTGCCCGAACCGGCAGTCCGTGGCGTTAAAAAAGCGGGCCGCAAGCGCTCGGACGTTCCCGAGGCGGACTGAGCACCAAACTACATCTGGCGGTGGATTCGAAGGGTCGCCCGTTGCGACTGATCGTCACTGAAGGACAGGTCGTCGACATCACGTGTGCCGCGCAACTGGTCGAGTATCTGCACACGGGAGCGGTTATCGCAGACAACGGCTACGATGCTGACCATTTCGCAACGGATTCGGGCTACCCGCGCAAAGGTCGTGATCCCCCCGCGTTCAAATCGCAACACAAAGCGCCGCTACAACCGTGTCCTGTACCGTACACGCAACCTGGTCGTGCGGTTCTTCAATCGCATCAAGCATTGTCACCGCGTCTCCACTCGACATGACAAGCTCGCGGAGAGCTATCTCGTGTTTGCATCGCTTGGCTGCGCGTTTGGCCCAGTCGTAAATGTAAACAGACCCTAATAAAACAGTTCCCGATGTCGAGCTATGAGTTGCTCACTCTATCGTTCCCAATCTCTTCCGAGGATGAGCCCCACGGTTACGTGGCATTTCCATGGTGGCTAATGCGTCTTTAAAGTATTCCTGAAGTTTTGATGCAATCGGTGGAAGTTTACGTCCGCTTTGTTCAATGAGTAATAGACGTTCAGTCAACTTTTCCACGAGTGGCCGAAAGATAAGCTCGTTATTCCGAATCTCTCGCTCGATTCCAAGCCGGCTTTTGAACATGAGGCCGGCCCCGTCCCGCACTAACGCTTTCAACGTCTCCACCGAGTTACACATGATAAACGGTTCGAGGTCGATGTTCTGTTGCGACAGAGCGTCGTTGACGACGGACGTAACTGAGATAGAGGTTGTAGCAAAACAAATCGGATAGTGCGCACAATCCACGACCCTGATCGATTTCTTTGAGGCCAATGGATGATCAGGGCGCATAACCACGCCTATCTCAAGTTCGGCCGAAGCGATGCGACGCACCCCACGAGTTATCGGCGAATTAAACGACACGCCAATATGGGCCTCGCCTGACGCAACCAGGGTTGGTATGGCAGCCGAGGGAGCAACGGTGATGGAAAAGGTGATGTGGGGATAACTCTTGCCGAATTCAGTGAGCACTGTTGAAAGTAGATCAATTGCCACCCCCTCAATGACCGCAATAGAGACTCGTCCTCGGCGCAGGCCTCGCAAATCCTCGATCTCGGATCTGGTGCGCTCCAGATCCTGCAGTGTCCGTCGGATATGTTGAGCCAGTATCTCGCCGGCGGCCGTCAAGCGTAAGCCAGATGCATGACGTTCATAGATCGCCGTGCCGAGTTGCTCCTCTAGCAACAGTATCCGCCGGTCGATTGCGGAAGGGGTGACATGCAAGGACATCGCCGCTTTGCGGATCGAACCAGTGCGCGTGACTTCGTCAAGATATTTCAAGGCTCGGCTATGCAGGTGCATGGGGGGCTCCTTTCATGCAATGTGGCGTCCAGTCGGGATGGGTGTATACAAAAAGTGGACACCCGAGACTAAAAATTGCGCTTTTAATCGACACCGAGTCCGCCCAATATTGCCCTACCGAAGCTCAGATATACAAGGATTTCAATATGAAATCGGATACCTCGATCCTGCGGGGGGCACACGTCATAGACCCCAAGCAAGGAATCGACGCCATTGCTGATGTTGTCGTCGCGAATCAGCGTATCGAATTCGTTGGTGATGCATCGCACGTTGATGGCGAAGTGCTTGATTTGACCGGCCATTATCTATCGCCTGGCTGGATTGATATTCACGTTCATACATACGGCACGCTTGGTTTTTCGGATCCCGACGCAATTGGTGTCTACCAGGGGGTTACCACCTTTGTGGATGCGGGAGGCGCAGGTATCGGTGTGCTCGACGAGTTCGTGGCAACAATGGATGGTCTCCATACGAGCCTTTACGCTGGTCCGTTCGTGCGTCCACTCGGGTTGATCGCGTTGAACTTCCTTGAGGGTGAGATACGTAGCTTGGGAAATATTCCCCTGTCCGAATGGGTGGATTTCATGAAGCAGAAGCGAGGCATGCTCCGCTATCTCAAATGCAACGCGATGGGCAACTATGGGCCAGGGTCGCTCAAGATCTCGAAGGGGCTGGCGCAGGTTCTTGGCGTACCTCTCTACATGCACATTGGGGAGTTTCAGCAGCACAAGGTCGAAGAGACTCTGGCTATGGAGGCTTTCCGGATTGCAGAGCCGGGTGACATGATTACGCATGTCTACCACGGAAACATGGGAAAGGTAGTCGACGACCACGGTAAAGTCCTCGATCTTGTCCGTCGAGCGCAGGACCGGGGCGTGCTTTTCGATGTTGGTTTCGGTGGCTACAACTTTGCCTGGAAAGTGGCTGAGCAGGCGTTCAGTCAGGGATTACTGCCGGACACCATCAGCTCCGATCTGCAGCAGTTCAACGTTGTCACCCCGGTCAAGTCTCTGGCGAACGTGATGACGGCAATGATGATCTTGGGAATGGGCTTGTACGACGTGATCTCAAGAGTGACCGACCGAGCCGCGCGGGCTATCTCCTTGCAGGATGAGGCAGGTACTCTCGCTCCAGGTATGCCCGCGGATATCACGGTGTTCGACCTGGTCAAAGAGCCCCTTGTGGTAACCGACTGCATTCTGCATAAACGCACAGCTTCCGCGTATCTGAAACCTCTGATGGCGTTCAAACACGGGCAGCGTTTCGACTGTGACATGGAACGAGCAAAGAAAGAGAGTAACTGGCTGGTCCAGTACTCTGACGAAAAGGTTCCACAAAGGGCGAAGTGGCTAACTGCTCCACAGAAACAATTTCTGAGTGATCTGGTCAATGCGCTTGCTCACGTGGAGTGGAGTATCACACCAGAGGAAGAATTCGATTACGACAAAGCATTGGAGCTACAGCGAATCTTCCATTTGGTTAGGAAACGCCACGTTTTGACGCTCAAGGCCTGTTTGGATTCACTCTATTCCAGTTTCACCGATCACCAATTCCCGATACAGGCTGGGCTATTCATCATGTGTCAAGAGCGCGACTTCTTCTTCTCGCGTATTCGCGAGATCCTTGCCAACCAAGCTTCTGCTGAGATCCTGTGAACTGCGAGCAAGCACATAGTGCTGATGCTGAATGGGCTATAGCATCACCGGTACCAATTGGTGACCTCAAGTTTCCGCTGCGCGTGAAGATCGGTGATGAGACGATCGTGATTCACCGGACCAAGGCCGGTTTCCGGGCGGTGGATAGAGGTTGCCCACACCAGGGCGCTTCTTGGACGCAGGGGGACCTCATTATGAACGAATCTATGATCAAGTGCCCACTCCATGCCTTTACTTTCCGACTCTCCGATGGAAAAGGCGTGAACTGTCCTGGATTTCGGATCAAGGTTTTTGATGTGAGGGAAACCGACGGACTGCTCTATGTTCGAATCCCAAAAAAGGTTGTCGTGAAGGATGCTTAATCGATTTGATTGCATCTTGCTACGGGAAATTGGCCTCGTGATCGATCTTTTTCGCTTATTCCGATAAGCGCAAAGCGAACCACGTCGAGCGTCCACATGCCTGGTTGCATAACTTCCGCCGCCTGCGTATTCGCTTTGAACATCGTGGGGACATTCACGATGCGTTCCCCAAACTGGACTGTTGCTTGATCTGCGGAACATTCTTCAGCGAGTTCAACAGCGTTTATAAAAACCGTCTCTTACTACACGTTTCTTTTGCCATGAACGTTGTCGTCTCCCGTATTGAGGATGTCGCTGTCGACATCCGCGCGTTCGAATTCACGCCGCTCGACGGACAATCATTGCCCGGTTACGAAGCGGGCGCGCATATTGACATCTGTCTGCCGGGCGTAGTCCGTCAGTACTCGCTATGCGGCCGTCGAGAAGCCACTGGCGCTTATATGGTCGCGGTTCAGCGCGATGCCGCGTCGCGAGGCGGATCAATCGCGATGCATGCGCTAAGGGTTGGCGACGTGCTGCGCATTGAAGGTCCGCGCAATCACTTTCCGCTCGAGGCGGCCGCTACGGAGTCGATCCTGTTCGCCGGTGGTATTGGCATCACGCCGCTGCTCGCGATGGCCGAACATCTTGCCGCGCTGAACTCATCGTTCGAGCTTCACTATTGTGTGCGGGAGCGCTCGCGTGCCGCGTTTCGTGACCGGCTGGATTCGCCGGCGTTGCGCGAGCGTTCATTTCTGCATGTCGACGCGGAGCGGGGAAGCCCGGCGCTCGATGCGGCGCTTGCGATGGGTGCGCCCGCGCCGGGAAAGCATCTGTATGTCTGCGGCCCGGGCGGGTTCATGACCCATGTGCTGACTACCGCGCAACAGGCGAGATGGGACGACGCGCATCTTCACCGCGAATATTTCAGTGCGCCGGCGCAAGCGTCCGACGCCGCTTCGCCGCACGACGCGTTCAACGTGCGGCTCGCGAAAAGTGGTCGTGTCATTCCGGTCAGCACGTCCCAGACCGTCATCGAGGCACTTGCCGCGCATGGGGTCCGCCTCGAAACGTCGTGCGAGCAGGGAGTTTGCGGTACCTGCCTGACACGCGTGCTCGAGGGCGAGCCCGATCATCGCGACGTGTACCTCACGGAAGCGGAGCGGGCAGGAAACGATCAGTTTCTGCCGTGTTGTTCGCGCTCGCGCACGCCGGAGTTGCTGCTCGATCTGTAAGCGGCTGCGCGCTCCAGCAAGCGGGAGATGTCGTCTTGCTCGACCTTCGAGCGCCTCCTCTCGTCGGCCAACGGCTGATGAAGCGCCGTCTGCTGTCGCACGCCTAACGCCTGCTGCTCGCGCAGTTGTTTGGTCGCGTCACCCGCCTCGGCAACGAACCGCGCGTTGTCCTTGTTCAATTGACTGATCGATGATGGGCGCTCCTTCTGCGGCCCCCCGGAAGCTACTCAAAGAACAGCGCGGCGAGGCGAAGTCCCTTGCCGGCCACAGTTATATTTTTTTCGACAAAATTACTGGAGAATCCATGAAGCCTCTCGTCCACCGTACGCTAAAAACCGCAGTCAAATTCACAGCCCTCGCTAGCATATTCGGGTTGTTGGTCACAAATTCAGCACATGCGCAATCAAGCGTGCGACTGTATGGTTTGGTCGACGAATGGGTTGGCGAGCAGAAATTCCCGGACGGCAAGGGTGCAGCGGTGGTGTCGGGCGGTGGTATGGCCACCTCTTACTGGGGTTTGGGTGGAGTGGAGGATCTGGGCAACGGCTACAAGGCGATCTTCGCTTTGGAAGGCTTCTTCCGGGCTCAGAACGGCGCGTACGGCAGCTTCACGGGCGACACGTTCTTTTCGCGTAACGCGTATGTCGGTATCGCATCGCCGTACGGCATCGTCACGGCCGGACGTCTGACGACACCGCTATACGTCTCGACGATCCAGTTCAACCCGTTCGTCAACTCGTACACGTTCTCGCCGATGGTCAAGCATACGTACCTCGGCCTCGGCTCCTTTCCGACGTACACCACCGACATGGGCGTGGTCGGCGGCTCGGACTGGAACAACGCGGTGGAATATTCGTCGCCGAACTTCAATGGCTTGAGCGCCAACGTGGTGTATGCCCTCGGCAATACGGCGGATGAGAACGGTGCGAAGAAGTGGAGCGCTCAGTTCCTCTACTTCCATGGTGCGTTCGCGGCAACCGGCGTGTATCAGTACGTGAACTTCAACGGCGCCCCGGGCGACCTGACCAGCCTCGCGCAGAGCGTCGGGCTCGCGGGCATGAAGAGCCAGAGCGTCGCTCAACTGGGTGCGACCTATGACCTGAAGTACGTCAGGTTCTTCGGTCAGTACATGTACACCGACAACGCGCAGGACACCGGCAGCTGGCACGTGAACACCGCACAGGGCGGCCTCACGGTTCCGGCGGGCCTGGGCTGGATCATGGCGTCGTTCGCGTACTCGCGCGACGGCGGCGGTCTGGACCAGACGCGTCAGACGACGTCAATCGGCTATGACTATCCGCTATCCAAGCGCACTGACGTCTACGCAGCTTACATGTACGACCACCTCAGCAACCAGACTTCGGGCGACACGTACGGCGTAGGTATCCGCACGAAGTTCTGAATCTCACAGAACGACTTCTGCAATCGGCTTCTCGAGTCCGTGCGTCGAGTGTCCGTACCGACTGACAGCGAGGGGCCATCTTCGAACTAGGTACCGGATGAATCAAATTTGCAAACATGGATGGTTGATCGGGCATATCCAGCGCCGTCGCCTCGAGCAGCTGTCAAATCCCTGTGATGTGCAGCACAACGCCGGGCAGACGGCAGCTCAGATGCTTGTGGCCGACCGATTTCCCCCCAAATTTTTCACGACAACATAGAAACACCGTACAGGACTGGAGAATCACGATGAAGATGACATGGCTGAATGCGCCACGAGTCGCCCGTTTAGCACTTGTGCTGTCAGCAGCGATTGGTGCATCAGGCGCTTCGGCAACCGACGCCCCCGGCGTCGCATTTGTCTACCTTGGCAACCCGGGAGACGCCGGCTGGACCTACGGGCATGACCAAGGTTCGAAGGAAGTCGAAGCGAAGTTCGGCAACAAGATCAAGATCACACGCGTGGAGAACGTGCCGGAATCGGCCGACTCCGAGCGCGTGTTCCGCGATCTGGCGAACAAGGGCAACAAGATCATTATCGGTTCGACCTTCGGCTTCCAGGATTTCGAACTGAAGGTTGCGAAGGATTTCCCGGACACGGTGTTCCTGCACGCAACCGGCTACAAGAAAGCGCCGAACTTCGGCACCTATGCCGTGCGGATGTATCAGGGAGCGTACCTCGCGGGCGTCGCCGCAGGCTACGTGACGAAGACCAATACGCTCGGCTTTGTCGCGTCGGTGCCGATTCCCGAAGTGGTCCGCAACATCAACGCGTACACCCTCGGCGCGCGCTCGGTGAATCCGAAGATCCATACCAAGGTCATCTGGATCAATAGCTGGTTCGATCCGGGCAAGGAAAAGCAGGCGGCGGAAACGCTGATCGGCCAGGGCGCCGACGTGCTGCTGCAGAACACTGATTCGAGCGCCACGCTCGCAACCGCTTCGGAAAAGCACGTGCATGCGTTCGGCTGGGATTCGGACATGAAGAAATTCGGCCCCGACGCCCACCTCGGTTCGGTGGTCGCGCATTGGGGCGTGTACTACACCGCGGCGATCCAGCAGGTGCTGGACGGCAAGTGGAAGAACGATCCGGTGTGGTGGGGCATTCCGCAGAAAGGGGTTAGCCTAGATGACCTGAACACGTCGGCGCTTCCGGCCAATGCGCTGAAGGACGTGGCGACAAAGCGCGACCAGATCGCGAGCGGCAAGTGGGATGTGTTCACCGGTCCGCTCAAGGATCAGGCGGGCGAAGTAAAGGTGCCGGCCGGCAAGACGCTCAGTGATACAGACCTTCAGCGCATCAACTGGTACGTCGATGGCGTCGACGGTTCACTGCCGAAATAGACGTTGGAGTTTCGGGACTGCTTAGGCCATCCCGGCGCTTCCTGCTGATTGTCTGAATCGTCGCGATGTCCAGTCGCGGGGCCACCACTGCACGGATCGTCGAATAGGCACCGGTCGATGAGCGCCGTCATTGCGTCATCGGATGATCGGCGCGTAGCCGCTGCATGACGCTGCTCTGCCCGCAGGGGAAGTAGCGTGGTCGGGACGCTCATAAAGGTCCCCTTTCAACTGACCGGTGAAGGCTCGGGCGGCCAAACAACCAGGGCAAACGACTGCGGACTCCGACGCGGCCGCCGAGCCTGGCGACGATTCGGAGCCGATGGAGCACGCCGAACTCGGCGCACGCCTATCGGTCGTTTGACCGATGCCATCAAGACAGGCCGAATGCCATGATCTCTACCAACACAGGATTCTTGTCGCGATGACGCTGGTGTGATCCTGCCGACAGCTCATCGCGACGAGAGCCTGGCGCGTCGTTCAAGGCGACGCGGTCGACAAAATTTTGAAGGAGTTCCAATGGCTGATCATCTTTCAGATACCACCCGCCTTCAGGGTGAGCAGTGGCTCAAACACTATTATTTTATCCGTGCCGCATTTTCTGTCGTGTGGGTCGCGCTCGCGTTCGCCATCGGGCAGCATGCCACGGCGATCGGAGCAGCACTGCTCATCGTCTATCCCGTATGGGATGCGCTGGCTAACTATGTCGACATGTCGCGTAGCGGTGGGATGCGCGAAAACCCTACTCAGGCTTTCAACGTCTTCGCTAGCGCGGTGATAGCGATTGCGGTGATTGTAGTATTGAGCGTCAACACAAGCCTGGTCCTTGATGTATTCGGAGTCTGGGCCATTCTGTCCGGATTGCTTCAGCTCGCCACCGCCGTTCGCCGCTGGAAGCGCTTTGGTGCGCAATGGGCAATGATTTTGAGCGGGGGCCAATCGGCGCTGGCGGGCGCGTTTTTTATCGCGCAGGCCCATGCATCAGTGCCTCCGGCGATTGTCAAAGTGGCCGGCTACGCAGGTGTCGGCGCGATCTATTTTCTTGTCTCCGCGTTGTGGCTATCGGCCGGCCAACTGCGGCGCAAGTTTGCATCGACGCATTAAATGACCGGATTATCGTGGCCGTATTTTGCAGGTGCTGCGATTTGGCGACGACTACAAGGTCAACGCTGGCATAAGTCGAATAGGCTGCTGAGCAATGGTACGTCTTACGTGTTAGCGGCGTGGTGCTGCAACCCTCGGTCGCCGCCTCTCGCTTGCGCTCTCATCCGATTGATGTCGATACAGGTGCGCCCCTATGAATTTAACAAGATGACCGGTGGCTGTACCGCTGAAGCGGTCGTTCCGACCGCGCGTGTTGGAGTAACGGCTCCGGGTCGACTTCGTCGGGTGCAACCACTGCACTTTCAGACTACCCGCCAAAGACAACACCCAGAAATCCCAGGCGTTAGACTTTCAGCACAGGCTGTAACCGTAACCGCTAGAATTGCGGCTTTAGCCCGGAATACGCCAATGTCTTTTGCCTCGCTTGGCCTGATCGATCCCTTGCTGCGTAATGTGCAGGACCTCAATTACCAGACACCTACGCCGGTGCAGGTCAAGGCGATTCCTGCTGTGCTCAGTGGCAAGGACGTCATGGCTGCGGCACAGACCGGCACTGGCAAAACGGCGGGTTTTGCGCTGCCGCTGTTGCAACGGCTGGTGCAGCACGGCCCCGCGGTGTCCAGCAACCGCGCGCGTGTTCTGGTGCTGGTGCCCACGCGTGAACTGGCCGAACAGGTGCTGCAAAGCTTTATCGCTTACGGCAAAGGCCTCGACTTACGGTTTCTGGCCGCCTACGGCGGTGTGAGTATCAACCCGCAGATGATGAAGTTGCGCAAAGGCGTGGATGTGCTCGTTGCCACGCCGGGCCGTTTGCTAGATCTCAATCGCCAGAACGCAGTGCAGTTTGATCAAGTCCAAACGCTGGTGCTGGATGAAGCCGACCGCATGCTGGATCTGGGCTTTGCGCGCGAACTCAACGCCGTCTTTGCTGCGTTGCCCGCTCAGCGCCAGACCCTGCTGTTCTCTGCCACGTTTACGGATGATATCCGCGCCATGGCGGCCGGCATTCTGCGCGGCCCGGTCAATATCAGCGTCAGCCCACCCAATGCCACGGCCGGCAAGATCAAGCAGTGGGTGGTGCCGGTGGATAAAAAGAACAAGCCTGACCTCTTCATGCACCTTGTGGCTGAGAACAACTGGGAGCACGCGCTGGTGTTCGTCAAAACCCGCAATGGCGTGGATTACCTGGCGGCCATGCTGGATGAAGCGGGCTATGCGGTCGACACCATCCACGGCGACAAACCGCAACCCGCGCGCCTGCGTGCGCTGGAGCGCTTCAAGACGGGCGAAGTACATATGCTGGTAGCCACCGATGTGGCTGCGCGCGGGCTGGATATCGACGACCTGCCGCTGGTGATCAACGTTGATCTGCCGATCGTGGCGCAAGACTATGTGCACCGTGTTGGCCGTACCGGCCGCGCGGGCGCCAGCGGCGCGGCGGTGTCCCTTGTGTGTGCCGATGAAGCGCCGCAACTGGCCGCGATTGAAGCGCTGATCCGGCAAACGCTGCGCCGTGAAGAAGTGCCGGGTTTTGAAGCCGAACACCGCGTGCCGCAAACTAGCGCGACGGGCCAGATCATCAAGAAACCCAAAAAACCTAAGAAACCGAAAGTGCCGCAAGCTACGCCGGGTGCCGTGCAGGTGCCCAGCAAAAAACCGCGACCGCAGAGTGGCGAAAACAAACGCAAGCCTGCAGCGCAGCGCGCTGTGGCCTCGGGTAAAGGCACAAACTTGTCCAGCGGCAACCCATTCAGCGTGCAAAAGCCACGCAGCAAACCCGCCAGCAAGCCAGCTGCGGATTCACGTAAGCCGGCTGGCAAACCCGCTGGTGGCCGCGGCAAACGCCAACCCTGATCCATGGGGATGAGTAACGCCAGGCCCTGGAACAGGCTGGCGGTTTGCGGCCCGCTGACGGGCAGCGGCGCGGCTGCGGCGTGCATCAGGTCGGCGGGTAACGGCGCACTGAATCCCGGATCGATAACAACTTCGGGGCCGAGCGGACGTTGAAATCGCGCGCAGCGAGCGTTCGATCGAGGTCGTCTCTGGTGAATGTGTCCGCTTCTCAAACGAAAGCCGTCATTTGATTCCCTCAACGCGAACTACCGCCTTGAGTCTGGTACGGAAGTCCAGACCAGGTCGGCGGCCGCGCTTTGCAGCGCTGACCTCGTACTTCCGAATTCGGCCCGGAGTGTGTCAAAACGCGAAGGAGAAACGATTCGGGAGGTTTCCGGCGGGGTCGTGGCTTGGTAGCTCTCGCAAGGCTATGGCGGTCTGCCTTTCGCGTGCTCCGGTTTGCCGGGAACAGCGCCACGTCGCGTCTAGGAGGGCAGTCGAGTTTTCTGCTGGCCCTTAGGCCCGAATAGCTTTCATCAGCGCGACCGCGCCGAGTAGCTTGATCGTTCGCTTCATGTTGTACGCCTGCACGTGCAAGCGATTTCCGTGACCACACGGTTGAGTGTTCTGGTCAGGAAATGGGTGGCTCCCATCCACGACTTGATCGTGCCAAATGGATGCTCGACCGTTCGGCGGCGGATGAACGCTCTCTTCACCAGCGAGATGGAACTCAACGGGTCGAGCACAATGGTCCAGAGGATGATGGCGCTTTGCCACGACGCACTCTGAACACGTTTCGAGCTCAAGCTCGTAGCAACTGCTTTCAAGTCGCGGGCAACAGCGACTGCGCTTGCTCCGCGCCGAAATCTCTACATATCACGTTGGGAAAAGCGGCCGCAGTTGGACATCTGTTTGAGGGCCTTGGAGGCTACGCTTAATAGACGAAGCGCGCGGCGATGACTGGCGTCAACGTCGCCGCGCTGGTCGCACGTTTAGAACTGTTGGAACATCTCCTGCACGCGAGCAGGGTCGTTCGTCACCGTCAGCGCGAGCATCAGGAGAACGCGAGCTTTTTGCGGGTTGAGGTTGTCGCCGAGAAGACCGATATAAGCCGAGTCTTCGGGGACATAGCCACTGCCGGTTCGCGACGAGCGGACCACGACGACTCGTTTATCTACAGCCTTCTTGATAGACGGCAGCGTGAGAAGAGACTCGCTACCCGCGCCGACGCCCGCCACGACGATGCCGCGAGCGCCGTGAGCCACCGCAGCGTCATACATGTACCCCCCGTCGTTCTGGTGCCCATAGACGATGTCGACTTCCGGCAGAGAATCCAACTTCGATACGTCGAACGGAGTCTGCGTTGTTTGCAGCTTGGCTACAGCTGTTTCGAAGTGCGGCACCTGGTCAATCAACGTGCCGATAAATCCATCGTCCGAACTCTTGAACGTGTCGAGCGTGTTCGCGTTCGTCTTCGTCGTATATCGAGCCGAGCCGATGCGGTCGTTGAGGACAATTAGTACGCCACGTCCTCTCGCAGTTGGGGAGGCGGCAACTGTTACGGCTTGAAGGATATTGCTGGGACCGTCGGCGCTAATTGCTGTCGACGGGCGCATCGAGCCAGTGAGGACCACCGGCTTGTCACTTTTCACCACCAGGTTGAGGAAGTAGGCCGTTTCTTCGAGCGTATCTGTTCCATGCGTGATGACCACGCCAGCGATGTCAGGTTGAGCAAGAAGTGTATTTACCCGCTTGGCCAGCTTCAGCAAAATTTCATTAGTGATGTTCTCGCTGCCGACGTTCGACACCTGCTCGCCAGACACCCGCGCCACCTTTCCAAGCGACGGAACGGACTTCAATAGAACGTCCGCAGTGAGGACGCCGGACTTGTAGCCGGTGGTTTGCGTTTCGCTCGCGCCGGTTCCAGCGATAGTGCCACCCGTCGCCAGCACGGCGACATGGGGCAGCGTCGTCTGTGTTTGATTTTGAACTTGCGCTATCGCCTTTCCTGACGAAATAAAGCCAAATACCAAGGCCGAACAGAAAAGATTCCTGTACTTGCTCATCTGAGCACTTATGTCTCGCACCATGGACTCCAGATTCAAAGTGTAAATGTTGCCTGCGCCTCCGCGGATGACGCGGGAGAGGATAATCGGACCTTGGGGACTGCCGGCATTACCACCTCTGGGGACACCGGAACTCGATTAGTTATCGGTCCAATGGCAAGAGTTTAGTGACCAACAGAACAAAGCCAATCGGGGTCTCCTGATTATTAAAAAACTTGATACTGCGCTATGGATAAGCTGACAGCGGGCTTTTCCTCGGGGAATTTCGGTTGCGCAAATCTTTTTGAAGAGACGTGCGTAGAGGACAAACTCGATATGAACCGCAGCCTTCCAGCGCCGAAAACCAGAACCCGCTACTGACTCCGTCTTCGACGGCGGTCGCCGCGTTCGCGCTCCTGCTGGCGCTTCGCCAAGAACAACTTTGCGTCTCTTGAGAGCACGCGCACGATGGCGTTGGAGTTTGGTCGTGGTATGAATTGGACGTGACGCCACTGGCAGCGGCTTCGTACGGCGACAGTTTCCGTGGATTGGACAGCGACGTGTTACGTGGCCCTGGCAGAGAACATCCCAAGGATTTCAACGGCTTCCACCAACAGCAGTATCTGGTCGCCGTCTCTATTGTTGTCGTTTTGAAAACTGTGAATTCACCGTGGCTGCGTTGATGTCCAGTGCATAGTGCTTAAAATGGATTGTGTGGGCAAACGGCTCGCGCGCATCAGAGTGGTAACAGAATCGCATGATTCAACGATGTGGAGCATCAGATGGACATCCTTGACCTGGCTCGGAAATCGGGCATGACAGTGGTGCTTGACGCGAAGATTGGCCGTCAGGAGTACCGCACAGTGCACGGCTCAGTCGCGGCGCTCGAGCGCTTCGCCGAGCTTCTCGCCGCGTCCATGCACGATGAGCTGGCGGAGCAGGATTGATACGCGTTGACAGCAACCTCAAACAGGAATCGCAATGAACTACGACTCATCGAAATCCAGAAACATCGGCCGCGCTGAGCGCACGAACGACAATTACGACGGAGGTTCGCCCTCCGAAGAGGTCGCACAGGCGGTCGCCAAAAAAAGTGACGCAGCAAGGAACTGGGCGTGGGCGCACAGCAACGAATCGTACGATTGGATGGACTCTCATAGTCTCTTCAACACCCGGGACTCGATTCATTGAGCGATTTACCAGGGGGCAACGGTTTTGCGCGATCGCAGCGTTGAACTGTATCGATCTTTGAAGTTGGCTTAACCCATCTCGAGCAGCAGACTGTCGGCGTTCATCTCGATCTGTCTGACGTAGACGGATGCAAAAGTGTCACTATTTCGAGACCGATCAAAAGTTGAGGAGGTCGATTTCGTCTGACCGCACTGGCTGATGGCAGGGTTACAGGGTCTGTTCTGTTCGTTGCTCGGTCCCGGCCTGGTCATGGTACCGCGGTGCATTCACCGTGTCGCGAGGCGGCTATCTTGAACCCCGAGATGCGATGTGAAGAGAATTCCCCGTTCAAAACCGTGACTCTGACCTGCGCCATGCAATGCGCTCCTTTGTCAGTCCAGCGCATCTGTCGCTTCGTGGCCATACGGTAGCTGACAACCTGGTTCACCGCAGACTCGGCGATGCTGCTGCTGATCGGCAAGGCCTGACGATGCCGCGCGCTGTAGTTGACCAACGTGCGCGTGTTGTTCCTCAGGTAACTGGAGACGGTATTCAGATTCCACCACAGCGTTTTGAATTCGTATCCTTCTCTCGCCAGCAACCGACTGTCGAGCGCCTTGATCCGCTCGACCGCCTTGCTGCCCTTGCCATGCCAGACCAACCACTTCGCGTGCGTGATTTCGGTCTCCACTGACTCCTGGTCCATCGAGTCGATCATCTTGCTGCCGAACACGGAACGCTGCGTCGCCTGGAACTTCATCGCAATGTGGAACCAGTCGAAGATCCGGCCCCGAGCCGGTTGACTGCCCTCGACCGTCTTTGCAAATTCACCAGCGTCGTCGCTGATCACGGTCACGCGTTCATCGCTCGCCACACCGTTCCAGCTGAGGAACTGATCGAGTCGCGCTGCAGCCGAGGTAACCTCCCTGTGCGCAATCACAGCCAGAACTCCGTCACCTTCCTCGACCGTATCATTGTCTCCGTCGGCCAACCTTGCTTCGATGATCAACCGCATGGCTTGCTCCCACCGTTGCGAGACCGATCAGCCTACTCCAGACGAAACCGATGCCGCTGTCGGAAGCAAAAACGCTCCTCCGCGGGAGCCTCCCCAACTTTTTGCACGCTCTCCTTTACGACCACGCGCCGATGGAAAGCTTCTGGGGCTCGCCCAAGACCGACCTCGCCACGCGCCAGGACGCCCGCGAACAGGCTCGTCTGGGCTACCTGTCTCCTGCCGCCTTCACGCAGCCGTTATTCAAAAATCAACCCGCTGCTTAACCGGTTGGCCTCCGCCATTGGCGACCGACCTCAATAATCCCGCGGCGCAATGTGAGCGAGGCGGGTCAGCAGATCGGACGTTGTGCCCACGTCAGCATATTTTTCGGACATGTCGAACAGGTTCACCGCATGTGAAGTCAGGCTACGGTCATACACGCAGTCTTGCGGGACGAACACTCGAAAGTTCAGCGAAAACGCGTCGACAACGCTTCCGCGCACGCATCCACTCGTGGTGCAGCCCGTCACGATCAAAGTATCAGCCTGCGCGTCGATCAGATGGCTGGCGAGCGCGGTCCCAAAAAACGCGCTCGGATGTTTTTTTGGCAGCAGAACGTCGCCGTCGCGCGGCGCAACCTCTTCGACGAAATCGTAGCCCCGAGCGGGAATGTTCATTATTGACGGGATTTTTTCTGCCAGTCGTCCGCCCTCTGTGGACTTTTTGGGCGCGACATGCGGGTACAGTACGGGCCAGTTTTTCGCCCGGAACACTTCGAGCAACTCTGCAATGTGGTCCACCGCGGCCCAACCCACGTCCCCGCAACTCGTCGGGAATTCCTTGATCGATTCCCAGAAGGGCTGACGTTTGGTGCCGACAGTTCGGTACTGTACGTCAATGATCAGCAAGGCGGGACGCTTGCCCAGGCCGGACGGACGCCCGAAACCGGCAGCACGGTATTTTCGCTGCTCGTCATCCGAGATGATGTTTTCCCAAGGTTTCATGCAAATGCTCTCCGTATTCTCCATGGTTCAAGTAGGGCCAGCACGTCACGGCTTAAGCGCCGATCCCGCGGTTTCTTTAAGCGTGAAGGCTGAAAAAAGCGTCACAACGGCCGTGCCGATAAGAAAATAGGCTGGGGCGATCGACGAACCCGTCACAGATACGAGCCACGTGCAAATAAGCGGCGCAGTTCCGCCCGCGACGACGCCGCCGATGTTGAATCCCAACGCAACGCCGGTATAGCGGACGCGGGTCGGAAACAGCTCGGCCATCGTTGAAAACGCGACGCCCATCAGGGCCGATTCAATCAGACCCAGTACAATCTGCATGCCAACGGCAGTCAAGCCGCCAGCATTCATCAAGTTGAAGCACGGTACCGCGAGCACCAGTGCGGCCAGGCTCGACACGACGAAGACTGGCCTGCGCCCTACCCTGTCTGACAGCGCACCAAACAGTGGCATGCAAACGACAGAGACGGCCAGCGTCAGCGTCGTAGACCAGAAAGCAAGCTTCGAACTCACTCCGACCACGCGCTGCAAGTGGATGTTCACGTACACGTACGCGATGTAGTAAAGCGAGAACAGCAGGATCGATAGCCCTATGCTTTTGGCAAGGGGCCCACTATAAGACCGGAGCAGTTCGATAACCGGCGCGGATTCGGTCCTGTCGCTCTCAGACAGCACCTGAAACGATTTGGCCTCTGTGAGTCGGGAACGAATCCAAAGTCCGATCACACCAATCGGGATCGCCACCAGGAAAGGGACCCGCCATCCCCATGTGGTCATATCAGCTTTCGAAAGAGTCTGGTTCAATGTGGCAACGACAATCGAGGCCAGCAGAATGCCCGCAAGCGCGCCGGTCTGAGTCGTCGAACACAGAAGTCCCCGCCGGTGTGCAGGTGAATGCTCCGCGACAAACGCGATTGCGCCGCCCAACTCGCCGCCCGCAGCAATGCCCTGCATGCATCGCGCAAGAACTAACAGGGCACTTGCGCCTACGCCAATCGCCGCATAGGTGGGAAGAAAACCAATCAGTCCACTTGCCACAGACATCAACAACACGGTCGCGGCGAGTGCGTTCTTTCTGCCGAAGCGATCACCAAAATGACTGAATACCAATCCGCCAACCGGTCTCAGCACAAACGCAATCGCGAAAGCTGCCAGCGTGTTCAAGATTGCGGAGGTTGGATTGCCGGAAGAGAAGAACTGGGTAGCGAGGATCACTGCGACGTAGCCGTACACGCCAAAGTCGAAGTACTCCACGATCGAGCCCACCGCGCCCGCGACAACAATACGCGGGGAAATTCGCGCTGAAAAAGGCGCATCCAATTCGGACGTGCGATCGATGTCCAGCGCGGGCAGGCTTTGAGTGCCAAGACTTGCTTGTGTTTCCATGATTCTTTTCCTTGCAAGCGTTCGTTACGATGAACTTGCTTAACGCGACGTCAACGGACGCGACAGGTAGCGCCCATACCCGGGCTTTCCAACGATCTCGCCGTCCAGCATGATCGTCTCTCCACGCACAATCGTGCGCACGGGCCAGCCTTTCAGCGACCAGCCGTCATAGAGGCTGTAGTCCGAGTACGAACCGAGCTCTTCTGCACGCACTACCCGACTGAGGTTGAGATCGACAAACGTCAAATCAGCGTCGGCGCCCACCGACAGTGAGCCTTTCGCCGACGCCATGCCGAAGATTTGCGACGGAGCTTCAGTCAGTACCTCGGCTATTCGTGACAAACTCAGCCGGCCCTTGTGGTAACCCTCGCTGAGCAGCACCGGCAAGATTGTCGCCGTGCCGGGGAACCCTTGCGAGGCAAGCCAGAAAGGACGCTCCTTGGTGGCTTTCTTGCGCGGCACATGGTCGGAGGCGACTACGTTTATGCTGCCATCCTGCAGGCCTTCCCACATCGCCGCCACGTCGTCCTTGCTGCGAAACGGCGGGTTCGCGCGACCCAATGAGCCCAGTTGCGAATCTTCATCGTGCGTCAGATAGTGCGGGCACGTCTCGACATATACATGTGGATAGCGCTCACGCCAACGACGTACTTCATCAAGCGCCATACGCGTGCTCAGATGCGGGATATAGATGTGCGCGCCGAAATGCTCGGCAAAATACATCGCACGGATACAACTCTCGGCCTCGGTGAAAGGTGGCTTGACGGACGCCCAATCCTTGAGCGTCGGTGCGTCGAGATCCTTCATCGCCGTACGCAGACGGTTGACGATCTCGATGTTCTCGGTATGGCACACGACCTTTACCCCGTCCATACAGCCCGCCGTCCTGAGCAAATTGAACAGATACCCGTCGTCCGTTCCGTCGAGACCGAGATAGCGTCCTTCCTCGCCCTTGAAGTTCATGAAGTACTTGAACGACGTCACGCCGTAGTCGCGCACGTAGGCCGCCATGTCGCGCACGTGTTCTTCGTTCGCGACACTGAAGTGAAATCCGTAGTCAATATGTGCGCGAGCCCGTGCGTATTCCTGTTCGCGCTCGAAAACTGCGCCGTACGCTTCGTTGTTCAGGAAGTAGCCGAGAATCGACGTAAAGCCGCCTTGTGCGGCATACGCGGTCTCCGTCGAATACTCGGTGATCTTCTCGCCGAATCCGAAATGGACATGTGCGTCGATCAGGCCCGGGAAGATATGCAGGCCCTGTGCCTCTATGACAGATATCGACGCATCCACCGGTGTTCCCGGCAAGAACCGGTCGGCAATCTTGCCGTCCCGGATCAGCAGGTCGAGCGGTGCCGGGTCCTTTCCCGCCTCGACGATCTGCGCATGGCGTACGACGAATTCCTTACTCATCTTGAAGACTCCGCAAATACTGTGATCAATGTTGTCCGGGCAATATACGGTCGAGTTCGTCCAGATTGCGGGGCAGCAATCCCGCCTCATCTATCCGCAAAGCACGCAAGCTCGACGCCAGCCAGTCGCGTTCGAGCGCCTCGCCGATAACCGTCAATCGCGCACGGTTATCACCGATGGGCCAGCGCAAAAGCGTCTCCGGCGGATAGAAGTGCGTGCCGACACCCTGAATCAGCACGGCCGCCTGAGTCTCTTTCAGGCGAAATAATCCCTTGCAGCGCAGCAACCGTGCGCCGTATCTTTCGACGACCAGTTGCCACCACGCCGCGATGCCGGGCCACGAGGTGTCTCCATCGATCCAGAAGCTCTCTGCGCCTACTAACGTCTCATGCACGCCACGGGCGTGATCGTGGTGCCCGTGCTCATGCTGATGGGCCAGCGCTTCCAGCGGCGCAATCGGCTCTCTGTCGGGCGTCGCCTCGCAGAAGGCGGCGTGAAGCGCGTTATCGGCTGCCGCATCGATCCGGCGTGCTCGCGGATTCATCGCGATCGTCATAGTGCCCACAGCGGACACTTGCGCCGCGTCCACCAGATCCGTCTTGGTTATCACCAGCACGTCCGCCACCGCGACTTGCCGAGCGGTCTCGCGCTGCATCCTGATCTGCTCTGCGGCCAATCGGGCGTCGACCGTGGTGATCACGCGTCCGAGTGCAAAGTAGCCCGCGAGCGCCCTATCACCGATCAGCGAATGCAGGACGGGCAATGGCTCGGCGAGTCCTGTCGTTTCAACAACCACCTTGCGCAGTGGCATACCGATCCGCTTTGCCTGTGCGGCAATATTCAGCAAGGTCTCGCGCAGCGCGCCATTCAATGAGCAGCACAGGCAACCCGAGTCAAGCAGCAGCACGTTGTCCGACACCTCACCGAGGATCACCTGATCGATACCGATTTCACCCACCTCGTTGACCACGACGGCCGTCCCCAGAGCCTCGGAGCTCTTCAGGAAACGATTCAGGAAGGTTGTTTTGCCGCTGCCGAGGTAGCCGGTCAGCACGTCGCAAGGAATCGGCGCGCCTTGCTGAGACACTTCCCCGGCTACATCGTGGAGTTTTTCCATGGCCACTTAAATCGTTACGTTTAGCGATACATCGTTACGATCAGCATAACACGCTAATTTTTTTGTTTGCAACTGGCCGCAGCGAAGTCGCTTGATGGGCGTCGCGGCCTGCTAATCTCTCGTTTCACGCGTGAAAAAGAGAAGGACGTATGACGGAGAAGAAGCTGAATTCGGTGGATGCGGTCAAGGTATCGGTGCGCATCATGGAAGCAATGGCGCTGGCTCAACGCGCTATGGGCGTGACTGAACTGGCGGACTTGCTTTCAGAAACGAAACCGCGCGTGCATCGACATCTCGTGACGCTGAAGGAAGTCGGCATGATTGAGCAGGACGCCTCCAACGATCGGTACCGACTGGGATGGAGAATTTTTCAGCTGGGCGAAGCGGCTGGAAACCAGTTTGATCTACGCCGCCTCGCTCAACCCTATCTGCTCGACCTGCGCGACGCGTTGCATGAAACGGTCGTGTTGGCCGTACCTACCAATGGCCTGCCGATGGTGATCGACTCGGTCGACAACATCTATGCGCGCATCTGCGTGAGCGTCAAACCGGGGAACCGGCCGCCACCGCATTGCTCAGCGCTTGGCCGCGTCACAATGGCATTTGCCACTGAGACTGAGCGTCAGGCGCTGGTCGGGGATTTACTGAAGGAAGACTCAAGCTTTTCCAAAGCGGCGCTGACGCGACTCGAGAAGCGCCTTGCACGCATTCGCTCAACGCGGTTCGATGTTTGCGCCGGAGAAATGATGCCAGGTATCAATACACTGGCCGTGCCGGTCTTCCGCGACGGCGCGACGCTCGCCGGCGTGATCGCAATCATCGGCTCCGTCGAGAGCATCACTGAGCCGCCTGCGGTGAAACAACTCAGTCTGCTGCACCATGCTGCATCCGAACTATCGCGACATCTTCACGGCGACGTCTATGCCCTCGATGTCGGCGGCACGCCTGCCTAAACGCTCAGCACGTTCCGCCAGCTGTTCAGGCACATGACTGGCCGGACGACTTAGGCGGGCGACTCGGAAGTCGTCGCTGCCGCTATTTATACAACTCCGACTCCGCCGTCAGTGTCAGCGTACCGATGACCTCGTTAATCCGAGGATCCGGCCGCGAGCGAGTTGACTGCCCCCGACCGTCTTTGCAAATGCACCAGCGTCGTCGCTGATCACGGTCACGCGTTCATCGCTCGCCACACCGTTCCGGCTGAGGAACTGATCGAGTCGCGCTGCAGCCGAGGCAACCTCCCTGTGCGCAAGCGTTGCGCGTCGGTGGCGACAACCCGGTACGTCGTGTTGAAGCCCTGCTGCGTATAGGTCGGATTCGTCGCTGCCTGCGAGATCTCGACGATGCCGCCATCCTTGTAAATCCGCGACGCGGGAATCGAGGTGCCGGAATTCAGGTGACCGACGACGCCGACTACCTTGTGGTCGACGAGTTTCTGCGCAACCTGGGTGGCAGTACGCGGATCGCCCGCATCGTCTTGTGCATCGATCTGCAATGTGATTCGCTTTCCTCCAATCACGAGGCCCTGTGAGTTGATTTCTTCGACCGCGAGCCGCGCGCCGTTTTCGCTGCCCTTACCCAGGTGCGCGATGGCGCCTGTGAGCGGCGCGACGTGACCGATTCGCACGACCTCCTCGGCGTGAACAGCGAACGAGCAAGCGATTGCGGCAGCCGCGACCGCGATTTCCTTGTAATGCTGAGTCATGTCCCCTCCTCTTCATGCGGCGCCAAAGGCGCCTGTTCAATCAATGACGAATCGTGTCAGCCGGCGCGGTATCGACGCGCTTCAGCGGTTCACACGAGGCGCTACCGATCGCCACGTCATAGAGATTCTTCGGGTCAGGCGGCGTGGGAATAAGACCGAGTTCGATGCCGATGTTCCGTTCGCGTGACGCGGCATTGAGGTAGCGCAGCGCGGAGAAGTCTTCCAGCGCGAAACCGACCGAGTCGAACACGGTGACCTGCGAGGCGGATTCGCGGCCTTTATCCGCGCCGGACACGATCCGGTGGAACTCGACAACAGGAAAGTCCGGCGTGAGCTGCTGAATATCGCCTTCGATGCGCGTCTGCGGCTCGTACTCGACAACGACACGTGCGCGCCGGAGAACATCGGCATGCAATTCGGTCTTGCCCGGACAATCGCCGCCGACGGCGTTGATATGCATGCCGTCTTCGATCATCTCCGGCGTCAGAATCGTCGCGTTTGTCTTGTCCGCGGTAACCGTGGTTACGATGTCCGCGCCGCGGACCGCGTCCGCCGCGGAGTCGCTCCGGATCACTCGAAGCGTCCCGTACGGCGCGAGGTTGTGCACGAGCTTTTCCGTCGCGGTCTCGTCGACGTCGAAGACTCTGATCTCGTCGATGCCCAACATCTGGTGAAACGCTATGGCCTGAAATTCGCTTTGCGCGCCGTTGCCGATCATGGCCATCGAGCGCGAGTCCGTCGTGCAAGGTAGCGTGCAAATAGCACTGAAGTCGCGGCCGTCCGAATCGCCGTAGTCAACGTCATCTCGCTCAGGAGCAACGGATAGCCCGTGTCCACATCCGCCAGCACGCCGAATGCCATGACCGTGAGCAGATCAGACTGTGTATTCTTCGGATGCCCATTGACGTACTTGAACGAATACAGCCGGTTATCCGACGTCGGCATCAGTTCAATCACGCCATCGGTCGAATGGCTTGCCAGCCGGGCAGTCTTTTCGAACGTATCCCAACGACGATAGTCCTGTTCGATGTAAGACGCCATGGTCGTCAGGACTTGTGTCATGCCGACCTCGGCGACCAGCTTTGAAACATCGTTTACATCTATGTATCGCGTCATGCTTTTAGCTCCTTGTATGCGGGCGACGGTCAGATCGCAAAGCGACGAATCGGTAAAACAACATCAGGCTCTGCCTTCAAAGCCCAACAGAACGTTGACCGCGTTGATTCCAATCTCGTCGACCATATATCCGCCCTCCATCACGAAAAGCGTGGGGACGTTGAAGCTTGCGATCGCCTCGCCGATGCGCAGATAGTCTGGCGTGCGCAGGCGGAAGTGGCTGATGGGGTCGTCTTCGAACGTGTCGACCCCGAGAGAAATGACCAGTGCGTCGGGTGCATGCTGCCCGATCGCCGTGCCGGCGTGGCGCAGCGCGCGGTCGAAGCCTTCCCAGGCCGTTCCCCTCGGAAGGGGCAGGTTCAGGTTGAAACCCTCTCCCGCGCCGACGCCACGTTCGTCGGCATGGCCCGAGAAATATGGATAGGACACCGTGGGATCGCCATGAGTCGACACGAATAGAACATCAGGTCGATCGTAGAAAATGTCTTGCGTGCCGTTGCCGTGATGGAAGTCGATGTCGAGAACGGCTACGCGCTTTGCGCCGCCGCCGATGCAATGCTGGGCCGCAATCGCCGCGTTGTTCAAGTAACAATAGCCGCCCATGTATTCACGACCAGCATGGTGACCGGGCGGGCGGCAAAGCGCGAATGCGGCGCCCGCGCCACCCAACAACGCATCCATGCCGGTCAGTGCTGAGTTGGCACTGGAACTGATCGCGGCCCACGTACCCGCGTTGATGGGGGAACCGGCGTCCATCGAAAAGAAGCCAAGCTTGCCATCGATGAATTCGGGCAACTCGTGACTGGGCAGTCCCCTCACGGGCCAGACGAGTGGCAGAGCCTGACAGGTTCTGCCCGTTGCAAGCCACTCGTGCCACGCTCCTGCCAGAAAGTCGACGTACCGCTGGCTGTGCGCGCCTGCATAGTCCGCGCATTGGTAGGCCTTCGGGCTGATGACATCGCCGAGTCCGGTTGCCCTCACTTGCGCAAGCACCGTCTCGGCGCGGAGGGGCTTCTCGAAGGAATCGGAGATGGCGCCGTCCTTTAGTTCGACGCCATGGTGCAAGCGATGATCGCTACTGTAAATGGTGAGCATGGTTGACTGCCGCGTTGAAGACAGCCAACAGTTTATTGAGCGGCGGCCGCATTGATTTTGCTTTCGGATGCGGAAAAGCCTAATATTTTGGGAAATTTGTCTAACAGGAATGAAAGATGAGCACAAATCGCCCAAAAATAGAAATGGACGCGGTCGACCGCTCGATGTTGCGCCTGCTTCAGGACAATGGTGCCGTGTCGAATGCCGCACTCGGGGAGAAACTATCGCTGAGCGTGACGCCATGCTGGAGGCGGCGCAAGCACCTGGAAGACGAAGGTGTGATTACCGGTTACCAGGCGAACATCGACCGGCGCGCGGTCGGCCTGAATCTTCTTGCGTTCGTGCATCTCCGGTTCAATGTGCACTCGGACAAAACCGCGGATAACTTCGAGGCCGTCATCCGCGGTCGACCGGAAGTCCTCTCCTGCCACAAAATCACAGGCGATGCGGACTATATTCTGCAGGTGGTCGCCGCTGATCTGGACGCATACGGTGAATTTGTCGAGCGGGTGCTACGACGGCAGCCGGGCATCGCGTCGATACAATCGAGTCTTGCGCTACGCGAGGTGAAGTTTTCGTCCCGGGTTCCGATTCCTGACGCCTGAACACATCACTCAAAAGTGGGCTGCCGATTCGCCACTCGTTGCGACTCAACTCGGAGCGGGCTGTCAACGCGCGCTCGACCGCCACGCGCTGCACCCCGTTGTGGACCCTCGCCCTGGCCGCGCGTGCGTCCGATATCCGTTCGGAAGAGCGTTCTCTCGATGATTTCCGCCCTGCTTGCTGGCCGCATTGAACTACCCCTCGAGATGTCCCGAAAGGAAAAGGGCCAACTAACAGCCGAGATCTCTGCCGAGATAGGCAGCGACCGCCCCTGTCAGCGCGATGCCGTGCAATTCCTCCGGCGATACCAGATGCGCGGCGATAATCTCACGATTATCAAGCCGCAACTCGGGTATGCAATCGAGGTGCAGTTCAAAGAAATGCACCCGGTCTCTTCGCCCGTCCCAAATGCCGCAGGCGCTGCCCGCGGGAAGTAATGGGTGCGACGAGAGACCAATCTCCTCCTCCATCTCGCGCTGCGCCGCTGCATCTGGCGTCTCACCGGGCTGGACACTGCCGCCGGGAAAATTCCACTCGGCCCGGTACGATGACTCCACCAGTAACAGCGCCCGCCCGACGTAGATTGCTACTAGCGCTCCCTCATGGCGAGGCCGTCGAAGGTGCCACCAGGCGCGAGCGAACGGGAATCCAAGACGAAGCACCATGCGCCAGACAGAGTCGATAGGCATAGCTGGTCGCACTTGCTCAAGGCTCCGCATGAGGTCTCCCCTCCCTTATAATCCCTGCATTGATAGTGATTTCACCGGCGGAGAGCCCCACTTTATGAGTCAAGCACACGGGCGATACTCGGGATCTCGGGACAAGGGCCCGCGTCAGTCGCGCCAACCTTCAAAAACGACATCTTACCGACAGAACAAATCATACGTAAAGGCGCCACCTGCCCGAGACCCGGCCCAGACGGCGTCTATTTTCAAAACGCGTTCCTTTAAATTTTTGGTCGATGCAGTGGGCGCGGAGAACATCGCACTAGGACTCGATTCCAACCTGACGCGCGTAACCGAATTGATGAATGGCGAGAGATTCACACCTGAGACGGCCTTCCACATCGAAACGACGCTCGGGCTACCGGATGGGTTTTTCGATCAACCTCATCCCACCCTCCCGTCCGAGACCATCAGTCGCTTGAGGGCGCCGCTCGACTTTATTCACCCGAATGCTGAACCGGAATCAGCGCACGGGCAGGTATTGGAGACGGCTCCCGCCACACAGGCGAATTCCCGCCCTACCCCCACAGATCGTTTGCCCAGGGAATCAGAAATGTCAAAGAGGACAGATGGCAGTTCGCCAAAGGCCGCCGCGAAGAGTAATCCCGCAGGGGCAAAGCCTGCCACGACCCCCCCGTCGAAATCTGCGTCAACGAAAGCCAAAGCGTCTCCAAAGTCAGGGACTCAGCAATCGTTGCCACTGAACGACGTCGCAGCGTTGGAAAACATCCGTCGTGCCAATCTGCATGTGCTTACCCACCGTAAGGGATCGAAGGTGCGGCTCAGCGCGGTAGTGAGTATCAGCGCCTCCAACCTCGACAATCGTCTGTATGGACAGAAGCGCATGGACGACGCAGAAGCCAACCGCTTCACCGAACGTCTTGGTCTGCCAACCGCGTGGCTGGACGTTCCCCGTTCAGTCAGAGACATCCCTGAATCGGTCTCGGCTCTGCTTGATCCAGATCCACGGTCCGGTCGACATGCGACTGATCAGCAGGAACTACCAGCTGCTTTAAAACCGGAAGCTACGGTGGCAAGAAAGTCTGCGGTTAAGAAAGCGAAAACCGCGCGCCGTCGAAACACCGACCCGTCGGAGGCAGATCAGACGGGCGTCGCCGCCGAAACGAAGTCAGTTGTGGAGCAACAGGATGCGGTGCTCCCATCAGCCGCCGATCTGGACGTTCGGCAAGCTGTTGACCGCGATGTCCCGTCGTCCGCCTCTCACCCGCAGCCTGCGCTGGCCTCCGTCACAGAGGTTATCGCGGAGCCACACCGTTATGCTTCCGTGACGAGCCTGGACGATCTGATGGGTATTGAACCGATAGCAGAGGCGCTGATCAAGACGCTCGCGGGTAAGGCACGCACCGGCCGCCTGGACGAGATGAAAGCGTTGGAACTCTTGCGGCAGATCGTGGCGCTCTGACCTCAATCGACAATTCACCGGTATTCCACGGCCGCCGGAGATTCCGCCGGAACGGAGTGCCTTTCCAGCAAACGCTGCGTATCCGATCATTGAGATGGGAACTGCGCCTCGTCACATGGCGGGTTTGCTGGAGTGTCGTGCGAGATATTCGCGAACGTCACTTAACCCGGTAAGCGCCCGCCGCCATGATACCCAGCGGTCACTTACTGCTTGCCGGAAGCGAGCTGCTGGTTGCGCTCAGCAAGAAACTGGATCAGACCGTCAACACCGCTTTCCTTGATCTTGTCACTGAACTGCTGCCGATATGTCTGGATTAGCCAGACGCCGAGCACATTCAGGTCATACAACCGCCAGCCCTGCGGCGTGCTGTACAGCCGGTAGTCGATCTCTGCTGGTTCGCCGTTCCTGGTTGCAACCGTGCGCACCACCACGTCCGTATCCGTTGGAGCGATGTGTATCGGCGGGTAGTCGATCCGTTGGTCTGGACGGAGCTGACCGATAGCACCCGAATAGGTGTGGATCAGGAGCATCTTGAACTGTTCGACCAGTTGCTGCTGCTGCGCGGGCGTAGCCGTCCGCCAGTAACGGCCCATCGCCAGTGACGTGGTGCGGTGAAAATCGGTGTAAGGAAGAATGTCCCGATTTACGATATCAATGATGCGAGGAATATCGTCTGGCGCGATCGCTCGGGTCCGCACCTCGTCGAGTATCTGTTGCGTCGCGGTCTTGATCAGCAGCTGAGGCTCAGATTGGTCGACTTGCGCGTACGCCGCACCGCCGAACGACAACAACGCTGCGCAAAGAGTCAGTAGAGAAAGTGTCTTCATGTGCAGAATCCTGGCTGGACGCGTTGGCTTGCTGCTACGAAGTATCCTCCATCTACGCCCGAATGCGTCGCGGCAGCACTCGTCGCTGTTTCAAGTCCGAAGGCCATCATGCACTCGCTCACAGGCACTAACCGAATCTCGGTCAGATCACCAGCACGCGTTTAGCGATGCGCGTGGCCGCTGTCTTCGTCGTGATGCGCCGCTATTTGAACTTGACGAGATCCTTGAAGATCAGTTGCCCCCAGGTATTCCCCCTACCTTGGACAAGCAAGCCGCCATCCTTGAGCGGTCCTAGCGCAATCGGCGCGAAACCGAGTTGTTCGGCCAAAGCAGCGACCGGTGCCACCGCATTTTCGTCATCGCTCGACAAAAACACGACGCGGC
>NZ_JARESO010000047.1:0-64715 GCF_046030175.1 Paraburkholderia sp. RL17-373-BIF-A | reverse complement strand
TAAGAGACAGCCGGCAACCCGCCACCGGCAACCCGCCACCGGCAACCCGCCACCGGCAACCCGCCACCGGCAACCCGCCACCGGTAACCCGGCACCAAACCCCGCACCACCCAGCCTCACTCCTCTTCCCCCGAACACGCACCCGCAAACGTTCGCGCCCCATCTTTTTCGCCTAATCTGTAGAGCGACGCCCCGATCGTCGCGAAACCGGCAATTTCTCCGTTCAAGCGCCTTTCAGGCCTGTAATCCCACTGTCACATCCGTTTCACGGTCAGTCACGTTACTGTCACAAAGAGACCCTAAGCTTCGCGGTGTTCGTCTTACACGCTCACACCGCTCACACCTTTGGAGGTCTCATGAAATTGATGCAAACCGTGTTCGCTGGCGTCGCTGGCGCGCTTTTCGCGATCGCAGCGCAAGCCGCAGACATCACCGGCGCGGGCAGCACCTTCGCAGCACCGATTTACACGAAGTGGGCCGACTCGTATCAGAAGTCCGGCGGCGGCAAGGTTAACTATCAAGGCATCGGTTCGTCGGGCGGCGTGAAGCAGATCGTCGCGAAGACCGTCGACTTCGCCGGTTCGGACGCTCCGCTGAAGGACGACGAACTCGCCAAGGAAGGCCTGTTCCAGTTCCCGACGGTGGTCGGCGGCGTGGTGCCGGTCGTCAACGTGCCGGGCGTGAAGCCGGCTGAACTGACGCTGTCGGGCGAAGTGCTCGGCGACATCTATCTGGGCAAGATCAAGAAGTGGAACGATCCGGCGATCGTTGCGCTGAACCCGAAGGTCAAGCTGCCGGATACCGACATCGCCGTGGTTCGCCGCGCCGATGGTTCGGGCACCAGCTTCATCTGGACGAACTATCTGTCGAAGGTCAACGCAGACTGGAAGTCGAAGGTCGGTGAAGGTTCGACGGTCAACTGGCCGACGGGCACGGGCGGCAAGGGCAACGACGGCGTCGCGGCCTTCGTGCAACGTCTGCCGGGCGCAATCGGCTACGTGGAATGGGCGTACGCGAAGCAGAACCACATGACGTATGTGGCGTTGAAGAATTCGTCGGGCGCAGTGGTCGAGCCGAAGACGGACACCTTCAAGGCAGCGGCAGCAGGCGCGGACTGGTCGAAGTCGTTCTACCAGATCCTGACGAACGAGCCGGGTAAGAACGCATGGCCGATCGTCGGCGCGACGTTCGTGCTGGTTCACACGACGCAGGACAAGGCGCCGCAAGGCACCGAAACGCTGAAGTTCTTCGACTGGGCATTCAAGAACGGCACGCAAGCCGCAAACGATCTGGACTACATCTCGTTGCCGGATTCGGTCGTGTCGGAAATCCGCACGCAGTGGAAGTCGAAGGTGAAGGACGCTTCGGGCAAGGCAATCGCCGAGTAAAAGAGGCAATGAGCACAGCGCTCAGCATCCGTAGTACGTAACACGTTGGCCGTCCTCATGCGAGGACGGCCAATGGCTTTAACCACCGGCACTACCGGCCGCACGACACGTGTCATACGGCAACTGGAAACAGGTCCATCAGGCTCTCATGTCCGATATCCAATTAGCGTCCGGCTCGAGCAGGTCGACCCCGCCCGGCAGCGCGTCGCAGCAGAAAGCGCCTAGCCGCGCCGGCGACGTGATCTTCGGCGGTCTCGCGCGCCTCGCCGCCATCATCACCTTGTTGCTGCTCGGCGGCATCATCGTCTCGCTGATCGTCGCGTCCTTGCCGTCGATCAAGCAATTCGGCCTCAGCTTCCTGTGGACCGCCGACTGGGATCCACCCAGCAAGCAATTCGGCGCTCTGGTGCCGATCTACGGCACGATCGCCACGTCGATCATTGCACTCATCATCGCGGTGCCCGTCAGCTTCGGCATCGCGCTTTTCCTGACTGAACTCGCGCCCGCGTGGCTGCGCCGCCCGCTCGGCATCGCGATCGAACTGCTCGCCGCGATTCCGTCGATCGTGTACGGCATGTGGGGTCTGCTGGTGTTCGCGCCGATCTTCGCGACGTGGTTCGAAAAGCCGCTCGGCGCGGTGCTCGGCGGCATTCCGGTGGTTGGGGCGCTGTTTCAGGGCGCGCCGATCGGCATCGGCATCCTGTGCGCGGGTGTGATTCTCGCGATCATGATCATTCCGTACATCGCCTCGGTGATGCGCGACGTGTTCGAAGTTACGCCGGTCTTGCTGAAGGAATCGGCGTACGGCATCGGCTGCACGACGTGGGAAGTGATGTGGAAGATCGTGCTGCCCTTCACCAAAAGCGGCGTGATCGGCGGCGTGATGCTGGGTCTGGGCCGCGCGCTCGGCGAGACCATGGCTGTCACGTTCGTGATCGGCAACACCAATCTGCTTGACAACGTGTCGCTGTTTTCGCCGGGCAACAGCATTACGTCGGCGCTCGCCAACGAATTCGCCGAAGCGGATCCGGGTCTGCATACGTCGGCGT
Organism: Paraburkholderia sp. RL17-373-BIF-A; assembly: GCF_046030175.1. Classification (NCBI taxonomy): domain Bacteria; kingdom Pseudomonadati; phylum Pseudomonadota; class Betaproteobacteria; order Burkholderiales; family Burkholderiaceae; genus Paraburkholderia; species Paraburkholderia sp. RL17-373-BIF-A. The sequence goes on along the minus strand of NZ_JARESO010000047.1, from coordinate 62,278 downwards.
TGATGGAACTCGGCCTCATCCTGTTCGTGATTACTTTCATCGTGCTGGCGATCTCCAAGGTCATGCTGCTTCGCCTCGAAAAAGGGGAGGGCGCGAAATGAGCCAGCCCACTTTGAATATGCCGGGTTCGAACGACGCGGTCGCGCTCGAAGCGATGCGCGTGCGTCTGCAAGGCCGCCGCCGCATGAAGAACGCGGTTGCGCTGACCATGTCGCTCGCCGCGATGGCGTTCGGCCTGATCTGGCTGATCTGGATTCTGTACACGACCTTGCGCCTCGGTATCGGTGGCTTGTCGGTCGAGTTGTTCACGCAATCGACGCCGCCGCCGAACACCGACGGCGGCGGTCTCGCCAATGCGATCGTCGGCAGCCTGATGCTGGTTGGGCTCGCGACTTTCGTCGGCACGCCGATCGGTATTCTGGCGGGCGTCTATCTCGCCGAATACGGTCAGAAGGGTTGGCTCGCGAGTTTCACGCGCTTCATCAACGACATTCTGTTGTCGGCGCCCTCGATCGTGGTGGGTCTGTTCGTCTACGCGCTGGTCGTCGCGAAGATGGGCCACTTCAGCGGCTGGGCCGGCGTATTCGCGCTCGCCTTGCTGCAGATTCCGATCGTGATCCGCACCACGGAAAACATGCTGAAACTGGTGCCGAACGCGCTGCGTGAAGCGGCTTTCGCACTCGGCACGCCGAAGTGGAAGATGGTGCTGTCGATCACGCTGAAGGCGTCGATCGCGGGTATCGTCACCGGCGTGTTGCTCGGCGTGGCGCGTATCGCAGGCGAAACCGCGCCGCTGCTCTTCACGGCGCTGTCGAATCAGTTCTTCTCGATGGACATGGGCCAGCCGGTTGCGAACCTGCCGGTCACGATCTACAAGTTTGCGATGAGCCCGTTCGCGCAGTGGCAATCGCTCGCGTGGGCCGGCGTCTTCCTGATCACGCTCGCGGTGCTGGGACTGAACATCCTCGCGCGCACGATCTTCTCGAACAAGTAAGGGCGGAGTGTAATCCGATGAATATGGCAGAAACTCAACTCAATCCGATCGCGCGTCCCACTGCGCCCGCCGGTTTCGATCCCGCCCAGAGTGGCCAGTCGCAGGCGTCGTCGCGCCCGAAGATCGAGATCAACGACCTGAACTTCTTCTACGGCAAGTATCACGCGCTGAAGAACATCAATCTGCAGATTCCCGAAGGCAAGGTGACCGCGTTCATCGGCCCGTCGGGCTGCGGCAAGTCCACGCTGCTGCGTACGCTGAACAAGATGTACGCGCTCTATCCGGAACAGCGCGCCGAAGGCGAGATCCTGATGGACGGCGAAAACCTGCTGACCTCCAAGCGCGATATCTCGCTCTTGCGCGCGCGTATCGGCATGGTGTTTCAGAAGCCGACGCCGTTTCCGATGTCGATCTACGACAACATCGCGTTCGGCGTGAAGATGTTCGAAACGCTGCCGCGCTCGGAAATGGACGACCGCGTGGAATGGGCGCTGACCAAGGCCGCGCTGTGGAACGAAGTGAAGGACAAGCTCGGCCAGAGCGGCTACGGTCTGTCGGGCGGCCAGCAGCAGCGTCTGTGCATTGCGCGCGGTATCGCGATTCGTCCGGAAGTGCTCCTGCTCGACGAGCCGTGCTCGGCGCTGGACCCGATTTCGACGGGCCGTATCGAAGAGTTGATCGCCGAACTGAAGAGCGATTACACGGTGGTGATCGTCACGCACAACATGCAACAGGCGGCTCGCTGTTCGGACTACACTGCCTACATGTACCTCGGCGAGTTGATCGAATTCGGCGATACCGAAAAGATCTTCATCAAGCCGGTCCGCAAGGAAACCGAGGATTACATCACTGGCCGCTTCGGTTAAAACGCCGAGCAAAACAAGGGAGTACGACATGTCCGACAAACACCTGTCCAGCCAGTTCGACGCCGACCTGAATCTGGTTTCCTCCAAGGTGCTCGAAATGGGCGGCCTGGTCGAATCGCAGATCGTCAAGGCCATGCAGGCGCTCAACGAATTCGATCTCGACATCGCCGAACAGGTGATCGCCGCGGAAGAGCGCCTGAACAAGATGGAAGTTGAAATCGACGAAGAGTGCAGCAACATCATCGCGCGCCGTCAGCCGGCCGCGCGTGACCTGCGCCTGCTGATCGCGATTTCGAAGACCATCACGAATCTCGAGCGCGCCGGCGACGAAGCCGAAAAAATCGCCAAGCGCACCAAGCGTTTGATGGAAGACGGCGCCTCGCGCACCATCAATATCGCCGAGATCAAGTTGTCGGGTGAAATGGCGGTGTCGATTCTGCGCCGCGCGCTCGACGCCTTCGCGCGCCTCGACACGGTCGCCGCCGCGCAGATCGTGCGCGACGATAAAGCGATCGACGAAGAATTCCGCGCTTTCGTGCGCAAGCTGATTTCGTACATGACGGAAGATCCGCGTTCGATCTCGGTGGGCCTCGACTTCCTCTTCATCGCCAAGGCGATCGAACGGATCGGCGACCACGCGAAGAACATCGCCGAATTCATCATCTACATCGTCAAGGGCACGGACGTGCGGCACAAGTCGCGCGACGCGCTCGAACGCGAAGCACTCAGTTAATCCAGATATAAGGACCAGAGGTGCCGATGCCCAGCAGCATTCTCGTCATTGAAGATGAGCCCGCCATTTCCGAACTGATTTCGGTCAATCTTCAACACGCCGGTCACTGCCCGATTCGCGCGTACAACGCGGAACAGGCGCAGAACCTGATCAGCGACGTACTGCCCGACCTCGTCCTGCTCGACTGGATGTTGCCGGGAAAATCGGGCATCGCCTTCGCTCGCGATCTGCGCAACAACGAGCGCACGAAGCATATTCCGATCATCATGCTGACCGCGCGTGGCGACGAGCAGGACAAGGTGCTCGGCCTCGAAATCGGCGCCGACGACTACGTCACGAAGCCGTTCTCGCCGAAAGAACTGATGGCGCGCATCAAGGCGGTGTTGCGCCGCCGTGCGCCGCAGTTGACCGAAGACGTGGTCGCGATCAACGGCCTCAAGCTCGATCCGGCAACCCACCGCGTGGCCGCGCATGCCGAAGGCAGCGAGATCAAGCTCGATCTCGGCCCGACGGAATTCCGTCTGCTGCACTTTTTCATGACGCACCCGGAGCGGGTGCACAGCCGCACGCAACTGCTCGATCAGGTGTGGGGCGACCACGTGTTCGTCGAAGAGCGCACGGTGGACGTGCATATCAAGCGTCTGCGCGCGGCGCTCAAGCCTGCCGGATGCGATGCTATGATTGAGACGGTGCGCGGCAGCGGCTACCGGCTTGCGAAGAGCGCCTGACGCTCGCTCAGCGGTGGCGCTGTTCGAGCCCGCTTCGGATACGTCATCTTCGCAACGATAGGCGCCGCGGTTCCCATCACGGCGCATAGGCCTTTCTCTTCGATCGCTAGACCATGAACATCATCTGGGCGCGCTCCATCGTGTCGGTCGTGCTGCTGGCTGTTCTGTGCGTGGTGGTCGGCGCACTCGTGAACGTCAAGGCCGCGCTCGTCCTCGCGATTGTCATGCTGCTCGCGCAGAGCCTTTTCAGCACCTTTCATAAACAGCGTCTGTGGCGTTTGCTCGACGCGCCGGTTTACGGGGAAGTGCCGAGCGCCCCCGGCATCTGGGGCGAAATCTACTACCGTCTGCACAAGCTCGCGAAGCGCTGGCACGCGCAGGTGCGCCAGGTCGAGCAGCAGCATTCGCGCTTCATTCAGGCGATCCAGGCCTCGCCCAACGGCGTGGCGATGCTCGACGATCACGATCAGATCGAGTGGTGCAACGCGATCTCCGAACTCCATTTCGGCCTGGATGCGAAGCGCGATCTGCGCCAGCACATCACGCATCTGGTACGTCAGCCGGACTTCGTTCGCTATCTGAATTCGTCCCGCTACGAAGAAATGCTGATCATGCGCGGCATGGGCGACAAGCGCCAGAACGTGCTGTCGGTGCAGGTGTTTCCGTACGGCGAGAATCGCAAGCTGGTGCTCTCGCAAGACATTACCGAACTCGAGCGGACCGACGCCATGCGGCGCGACTTCGTGGCCAATGTTTCGCATGAACTGAAGACGCCGCTCACGGTGCTCTCGGGTTTTCTGGAAACCATGCGCGAGTTGCCGTTGAGCGAAGGCGAGCGTTCGCGCTATCTCGAACTGATGGAGCAGCAGGCTTCGCGCATGCGCCATATCGTCAGCGATCTGCTGGTGCTCGCCAAACTCGAAGGCGACAACAAGCCGCCGAGCGATCAGATGATCGATATGCGCGCGGTGTTGCGGCATCTGCGCGACGACGCGGAAAACCTGTCGAGCGATCATCACAAGATCGTGTTCGATGCCGACGAAGGGCTCACCGTCACCGGCGTCGAAACGGAAATTCTCAGTGCGTTCGGCAATCTCGTCACGAACGCGATCCGTTACACGCCGGACGGCGGCGCGATCAAAGTGGCTTGGCACGCGCAAGGCGGCAATGCGGTGTTTTCCGTGACGGACAGCGGACTCGGCATTCCCTCTGCGGACATTCCGCGGTTGACCGAGCGTTTCTATCGCGTCGATCGCAGCCGTTCACGCGACACCGGCGGTACGGGCCTCGGCCTCGCGATCGTCAAGCACGTGCTGCAACGTCACGATGCGCAACTCGATGTGAAGAGCGAAGAGGGACGTGGCAGCACGTTCACCGTGCGCTTCCCGGTGTATCGCACGGCGCGCCGGCAACCTGCGCCGGCTTGAACGTAAATGCATCGACCTGAAAAAAAGCCCGCATGTTGCGGGCTTTTTTACGCGTGTCTGTCGCTAGCTCGCCGAAGCGAGTGCGATCTCTAACGTTACGAACAGAATTTCCCCAGCAGGCTCATCTGCGCGTTGCGCGAGGACTTGCCCGGCCGGCGGCGCCGATAATGCCCGTCGCTTTGCATGAGCCAGGCGGACTGATTGTCGCCGAGAAATGCCGACAGACCTTCGGCGATCACGCGCCGCTTCAAACGGCGATTGTTGACCGGGAACGCCACTTCCACGCGCCGGAAGAAATTGCGGTCCATCCAGTCGGCGCTCGACAGGTAGACCTGCTCCTTGCCGCCGTCGTAGAAGTAGAAAATGCGATGGTGTTCGAGAAAGCGCCCGACGATCGAGCGCACGGTGATGTTCTCCGAAAGCCCCGCCACACCCGGCTGCAACGAACACACGCCACGCACGATCAGATCGATCTTCACGCCGGCCTTCGCGGCTTCGTACAACTCGGCGATCACCGTGGGTTCGAGCAGCGCGTTCATCTTCGCGACGATGCGTGCTTTCTTGCCGGCGCGAGCATGCTCGGCTTCGGCGCGAATCGATTCGACCAGTTTCGGATGCAGCGTGAACGGCGATTGCCACAACTCGTGCAGCTTCAGTTCGCCGCCAATGCCGGTCAGCTGCTGGAACACGTGATGCACGTCTTCGCAGATTTTCTGATCGGCGGTCATCAGGCCGAAGTCGGTGTAAAGGCGTGCCGTGCGCGGATGGTAGTTGCCGGTGCCGAGGTGCACATAGCGCTTGAGCGTGGCCTTGCCGCCCACCGACACGCGCCGCACGATCAGCATCATCTTCGCGTGGCACTTGTGGCCCACCACGCCGTACACCACGTGCGCGCCGACCGCTTCGAGCTGCGAGGCCCAATTGATGTTGGTTTCTTCGTCGAAGCGCGCGAGCAATTCGACCACCACCGTGACTTCTTTACCGTTGCGCGCGGCTTGCATCAGCGCGTCCATCAGCGGCGAATCGGTGCCGGTGCGATAGATGGTCTGCTTGATCGCGACCACGTTCGGATCTTTGGCCGCCTGCAGCAACAGTTCGAGCACCGGCTGAAAGCTCTCATACGGATGGTGCAGCAGCACGTCGCCCTGATCGATCACGTCGAACATGTTGGCGCTGTTGGCGATCTGCGGCGGAATCGCGGGAATGTGCGGCACGAACTTCAGATCGGGGCGGTCCACCATCTCCGGCAATTGCATCAGCCGCACGAGATTGACGGGGCCGTCGGCGTAATAGCAATCCTTGTTGGACAGGCCGCTTTCGTCGAGCAGGCGCCGCACGACATGCGTGGGCGTTTCCGCCGACACTTCGAGCCGCACCGCATTGCCCAGATGCCGCGCCGGCAATTCGCCCTGCAACGCGACACGCAGGTTGGTGATTTCATCTTCGTCGACGAACAGTTCGCTGTTGCGCGTGATGCGAAACTGATTGCAGCTGCGCACCACGAGGTTCGGAAACAGCTCGCCGACAAAGCGTTGCAATAGCGAGCTCAGCAGCACGAAGCCATGCGGATAGCCCGACAGGTCTTGCGGCATGCGCACGAGCCGCGGCAGCGCGCGGGGCGCCTGCACGATGCCCATCATCGCCTGACGGCCGAACGCGTCCTTGCCTTCCAGTTCGACAACGAAGTTCAGGCTCTTGTTGAGCACGCGTGGAAACGGGTGCGCCGGATCGAGTCCGATCGGCGTGAGCACGGGCAAAAGTTCGTCGAAGAAGTAGTTGCGCGCCCATTCGGTCTGCGCTTCGTTCCACGCTTCCGTGCCGTGAAAATAGATGCCTTCTGTTTCGAGCGCGGTGAGCACCGTGTCGTGCAGCATGGTGTATTGACGATGTACGAGCTTCTGCGCGCGTTCGACCACGAGGTCGTACACGTGCTGCAGCGACATGCCGTCCGGCGACAGTGCGCCGGGGTTGTCGCGCATCTGTTCCTGTAGCCCGGCCATGCGGACTTCGAAGAATTCGTCGAGATTGCTACTGGTGATGCAGATGAAACGCAGGCGTTCGAGCAAAGGGACGGCTGGGTCGGCAGCTTGTGCCAACACACGCTCGTTGAAACCCAGAATGCCCAGCTCGCGATTCAATAAGGGGTAGCGGATGGACATCGGCAGCGAGAATGGAATGTCAGGAAGGGAGGCGGAAAGACGCTCGGAAATTCTCACAGTATGATGACGTTGTTATGACATTCTCGATGTTTTAAATTCTACGCCGTATTCGCCGCGTGTCGTCAATATGACGCAGTGTGTATGGGACCATGGGGCACCCCCATTGCTGCGAGGTGACATCGTGAGGCCCGGTACGCTTAGAATGGCGTCTTTGAACAGCGCGGCCGGCCATAAGGCGCCCAAGGCACCCAATGGATATGCGGCGCCCTCTGCATCCAACGCTGCCGCGCTCGCGCGCATGGAGCACGCTTACCCGATGGTCAATACTCCGCAACTCCTCGCTGCCGTCGATCTCGGCTCGAACAGCTTCCGGCTGATCGTGGGCCGGGTCGAGGAAACCGACGCGGGCAGCCAGATTTATCAGGTCGATGCCTTGCGCGAGCCGGTGCGCCTTGCCGCCGGTCTGTCGCGCGACAAGATGCTCGACCGTGCTTCGCAGGTGCGCGGCTGGGACGCACTCAAGCGTTTCGGCGAGCGTCTTCGCGATTTCCATCCCGATCACGTTCGCGCGGTCGCCACCAACACGTTGCGCATCGCCAAGAATGCCGGCGAATTTCTCGGCGAGGCGCAAGCCGCGCTCGGTTTCCCGATCGAAGTGATTGCCGGGCGCGAAGAAGCGCGCCTGATCTACGCGGGGGCAGCACACTCCGTGCCCGCGAGCCCGGGCAAACGTCTTGTGGTCGACATCGGCGGCGGCTCGACGGAATTCATCATCGGCTCGCATTACACGCCGATCAAGATGGAGAGCCTGTATATCGGTTGCGTGAGCCATAGCCGTGCGTTTTTTCCGGCTGGCAACGTCGACGAATACACGATGCGCCAGGCCGAACTCGCCGCGGGCCGCGAAATCCAGATCATTTCCGCCGAGTACAAGAAAACCGGCTGGGAGCAGGCGATCGGCTCGTCGGGCACCGCGCGCGCATTGGCCGAACTGGTCGAGGCGAACGGCTTCAACGATCCGGGCGTCACGCATGGCATCTCGCGCGGTGGGCTCGAACGGCTCAAGCGCGCGCTGATCAAGGCGGAGAACGTCAATCGGCTGAAGCTCGTCGCGTTGAAGGGCGATCGCGTTCCGGTGCTGGCCGGTGGCCTGTCGATCATGATCGCGGTGTTCGACGAACTCGGCGTCGACTATGTCGATACCACGGACGGCGCGCTGCGCCTCGGCGTGCTGTACGACCTGCTGGGCCGTTCGCAGCACGAGGACATGCGCACGGTGACGGTGGAAGGCTTCATGCGCCGCTATGGCGTGGATCGCGCGCAGGCTGGGCGCATCGGCGAACTCGCGGTGCGCTTCTACGACCAGTTCGCGGAACCCGACGAAGAACGCCGCGCGGAAAACCGCATGTTCCTTGGTTGGGCCGCTGCGCTGCACGAAATCGGGCTGTCCATCTCGCACAGCGCGTATCACAAGCATTCGGCCTATATCGCGAGCAACGCGGACATGCCGGGCTTTTCGCGCACCGATCAGGCGCGGCTCGCCGCGCTCGTGCTCGGTCACGCGGGCAAGCTCGGCAAGCTGTCGCAAACACGCGAAGTGGAGTGGCCGCTGCTGTTCTGTCTGCGGCTCGCGGCGCTGTTGTGCCGGCGGCGTGCGGATGTCGGCTTGCCGGGCATCTCGGTGGCGCAGGTCAACGGTGGTTATGAGGTGCGCTTGCCGAACGAGTGGGTTGCGAACAATCCGTTGACCGACTACAGCCTGATTCAGGAGGCCGCGGAGTGGGAGAAGGTCGGCATTCCGTATCGCGTGGTCTATACGGACGATTGAGGTCTTGCCCGCGCACTGCGCATGAATGAGAAAGCCCGGCAATTGCCGGGCTTTTTTTGTCGCAGCGTGTTTTGTTTCGCCGACGCGCATCAAAGCGCGTCGCGCGAACGAGTCCGCTCAGCGCGGCAGCGCATCGCCGAGGAAGTGGCGAGCGTAACGCGCGTTGATATCGGACAAACGGAACAGCGTCAGAAAATCCGCGGTATTGAAATCGGGATCCCATGCCGGCGCGCCGCAAATCTTCGCGCCAAGACGCAGATAACCCTTCACCAGCGGCGGCGGCGCTACCTCGGCGCCCGTCTGCAGTTCATCGACCGGCAGCGGCGTGTGCGGAAACGCGCGATATTCCGGCGCGGTCAGCGCGTTGTCGCGCAGCGAGCAATACAGATTCGCCGCGTAGTGGCCGCCGTCGACCATCGCCACGCTCGCGCAGCCGAGCATCGTCTCGTAGCCGTTGTGCTTCATGTAGGCGGCGAGACCCGCCCACAGTGACATGATCACCGAGCCGCTGCGATAGTCGGGATGCACGCACGAACGGCCCACTTCGACCATCTTGGCGCGCAGGTGCGTCAGACGCGACACGTCGAATTCGCTTTCCGCATACAGGCGGCCGATACGCGCGGCCTGATGCGGCGGCAACGCGCGATACGTGCCGACCACTTTCAACGTGTCGAGATCGCGCACCAGCAAGTGATCGCAGTAGGAGTCGAACGAATCGACGTCGAGACCCGCGGGGCCCGTCAGGCGTGCACCCATTTCGTCGGCGAATACGCGGTAGCGCAGACGCTGGGCTTCGCGCAGCTCTTCGTCGGTGCGAGCCCATGTGACTTGCAGGCGATGCTGGGCAGTGACCGTCTCCTCGGCGCGCGGCAGACGGCGCGACTCGAAGATCGAAGCGAGGGGCAGGGTAGGCGTCGGCAGTTCTCGCATTGGGGGGTCCTGGTCGAAAAAAGGGAGATTTCTTTTTTCGCCAATGTAGTAACGTCTGGTGACGCTCGCATGGCAAACCCATGACGATTGGATGACTGCCCGTAAGCTGCTTGCCCGCGGCTTGTAATGTCGCGAGGGGGAGCGGCGAGTGTTGTTTCCGTGCGAAACGTGGGATCGAGGAAACGGTGGGAGCGCTTCGAGCGCCGGGACGGTGCGATCCCGGCGATGTGGGTGAAGTGTGTGATCGATGCGGGCAGAGCGGCGGCGCTCGTGCGCCGCGTGGGTTTTATGGACCGCTGGTTTGGTTGGGACGCGAATCCGAATCAGACCAGATCAGGACTCATGGCGGCTCGCAGCACGGCCTGGTCGTCGCCGTCGCGCTCACGGCTCGCAATCCACCACACGCCGGCTTTCTTCAGCGGCCAACTCGCGGCGCTATTGCCGAGCAGACGCGCGGCGACGTGACCGAGCGTCGGTTGATGGCCGACGATCACCACCGTCTGCGCAATGCCCTTGGGCCAACCGGCGGCGTTGAGCACGTCGTCCGCGCTCGCGTTGGGCGCGAGTTCGCGCACGACGCGATATTGATCGCTCAGGGTCTCGGCGGTCTGGATGGTGCGTACGGCAGGGCTTGCGAGCACCACGGCGTCGTCGGGCAGCCGCGTGCGCAGCCATTTGGCGACGTTTTGCGCCTGCTTGCGGCCGCGGGTGGTGAGCGCGCGCGCGAGGTCGGTGCTGGCGATGTCTTCGGCTTCGGCGTGACGCCAGAGAATCAGATCCATGGGTGTCTCCTTGACTCTGGTTGCGGCGCTTGAGCCTGATCAGGCGTGCGCCAGGTTTCAGTCACTGTCGCACGCGGGCTCGCCAGGCCGCAAGGCGATGGCTCAGGCTGACCGTATAAGCGTTCCGGTATATCGCAAGCACGAGCCTGAAAACCCAAAAAGCAAAAACCCGCGAAGCCGGAGGCTACGCGGGTTTCGTGCTGCTTTTCGTGGTCGGAGCGAAAGGATTCGAACCTTCGACCCTCTGATCCCAAATCAGATGCGCTACCAGGCTGCGCTACGCTCCGACGAATCCGAGATTCTACGTGGCATTGGGTGCCAGAGTCAATCACGAATTGCGCCGGTGCGAAACGGAGGCTCGAATGCGCGATTCGGCCGCGTTATATGCGTCCCATCAGCAGCAAGACGATCACGATGATCAGCACGACCCCGAGCACGCCGGTCGGCCGATAGCCCCAGCCGCTGCTGTACGGCCAGCTCGGCAATGCGCCGATCAGCAGAAGAATGAGCACGATAAGCAGTATGGTTCCGATGGTCATTCGAGTTCTCCCTGTCTGGCCTGAGCCATTTGGTCTGTTGGTTCGGCGCATTCGCGCCGGGACGCTCGACGCGCAATCTGCGCGCTCCTTGCAGGCTTACATGCAGCAAGGCATGTGCCTGAACGGAAAGCAAGTTCAGAGGGGAGAGGGCGGGCGGCTGCGTGCTTTAGCCGTGGCGCGGTGATGCGTCAGGGGAAATGGCAGGCAGGAAAAACTTGCGCGCTGATGGCGGGTGCGCGACCGCCATCGCCGCGCCAGCAGTCGACGTGCGAGCGCGGGCTCGCACGTGCGGTGCAGCGTATCAACCGTTGAATCAGCCGGAACCGCCGCAGGCGCAGCCGGCAGCCGGTTTTCCGTTCAGTGCCGGCGACGCATCCAGTGCGGCATGTGCTGATGAGTCAGCCAGTGATGCACCATGCCTTCGCCGTTGTGTTCGCGCCGATAGGTTCTCGATTCGTAAATCGACAACACGAGCAGCACGAGCAGACCTATTCCGAGTCCGATCAGACCCGCGATCGTTTCAGCGTCCATGGCAGTCTCCTGTGAGATGCGGCTGTGACTTCATAGTAGCTCACGCGTAACGAAATGGGAGGGGGGCCCACTGCTCGCAGCGGCGTCGTGGAATGCGCTTTGCAGGTAGACTCTCGGCGCTCGCGCTTGCCCGGTCACCGCCGGGCAGCCGCTCTTTCATTCTGCTCCGAGAGACTCCTGTTTATGATCCGCGTTTCGATGCTTGCGTTGCTGCTGGTTGCCGGCGTTGCCGGTTGCGCGAATGGTCCGTCCGGCCATCACGGCGGCCCGCCGCCGCAAGATCCCGCCGACTATCACGGCGTGCCCACCGACAGCCGTCCGCCCGCCATGGTGCCTGCGCCGGTCACGCCCTGAGCGTCGGCTGATAACGCATTCGGCAACGGGGTGAACAGCAAAAGCGAAGCGCCGGCGCGGGCACGCCGGCGCTTCTGACCCGCGCAGACTTTTGGCGCGGAAAGCGCGGGCTGAGATCATTCTAGGGCGAGCGCCGCGTGCGATATGTGTGCGCTTGTTTCAAGCCGTAACCGGGTGCCGCGATGCGAAATGGATGCGCGGTGGTTCGTGCCCGGGTTGCCCTGGGAAGCGCGGTGCACCAGATACGTCGGCGCGCTTAGAGGTTTGGTGCAATAGGTGCGCTGGGCGGGATAAGTAGTACACGCGCATGGAGAAACGGCGCCTAAGCAGCCGCGCCCGCCATGCCGCGCACGACGCCCGGCAAATAGCGCGCGAGCGTGAGACCACGCAGCGCCATGAAGAGCAGCATCGCGGCCCACAAGCCGTGATTGCCGTACAGCGCCAGCAAAGCCCACGACGCCGCCACGAACAGCGCGAACGACACCACCATCGACACCATGAGTTCGCGCGTGCGGGTCGCGCCAATGAAGACGCCGTCGAGCAGAAAGCCCCACACGGAAACCACCGGCGAGAGCGCGGCCCACGGCAGATACATTTCAGCGGTGGCGCGCACCGCGGCCTGATCCGTCAAACGTTCGACGATCCACGAGCCCGCGCCCCAATACACCAGCGAGAACCCCAGCGCACCGAGCGTGGACCACAATGCCGTCACCTTGATCGCCTGCGTGAACGCGTGCCGGTCGCGCGCGCCGATCGCCGCGCCGACCAGCGCTTCGGCGGCGTGCGCGAAGCCGTCGAGTCCGTAGGCCATGAAGGTCTGAAAATTGAGCAGCAGCGCGTTGGCGGCGAGCGTGGCGTCGCCTTGCTTCGCGCCCAGATGCGCGAACCAGCCGAACGACGAGAGCAGGCACAAGGTGCGCACGAAGATGTCGCGATTGAGTACGACGAGCCGCTTGAGCGCCGCCGCGTCGAACAAAGCGGCGCGGTTCAGCGTGGGCAGGCCACGTGGCCTGCCCTGCCATAGCAGGGCGGCGCCGAGCACGAAGCCGAGCGCATCGGCGGTGGCCGTAGCCGCGCCGATGCCGGCCACGCCCCAATTGAATCCGTACACATACAGCAGCACGGCCGCGATGTTCACGCTGTTGATGAACACCTGCGAGAGCAGCGCGAGCCGCACCTGCTGCGTGCCGAGCAGCCAGCCGAGCACGACATAGTTGCCGAGGGCGAGCGGGGCGGCCCAGATGCGCGCATGACAGTAAAGCCGCGCGTTGCGTTGCACCGCGTCGCTGCCGCCGATCACGCGCAGTGCGTAATCGATCAATGGCATTTGCAGCGCCAGCACTACGGCGCCGATCGCGGCCGCCAGCAACAGCGCGCGTACGACGTTGTTGCGCAACTCGGCGTGGTCGTCCGCGCCGTGCGATTGCGCGACGAGACCCGTCGTGCCCATGCGCAGGAAGCCGAAGCCCCAGAACACGAAGTTGAAGAACAGGCCGCCGAGCGCCACGCCGCCGAGATACGACGCGCCATCCAGATGGCCGGCGACGGCGGTGTCGACCGCGCCGAGAATCGGCTGCGTCAGATTGGCGAGAACGATGGGAAACGCCAGCGCGAGCACCCGGCGGTGCCAGTGCACAGGGACGGCGGATGCCGCGGCCGACGGGTCCGCGTCGCGCGCGGCTTCGCTCAATTGCGTTCCTGCACGCACACCCAGGGCGAGACGACGACGGCCCAGAGATCCGGGTCGCGCGCGGCGAAGTCGGCGGCGGTTTCCGCCTGCACGCGCTCGACAAGCCCCGAGGACAGCCATTGCGTGACCTGCGTGGTGTCGTCGCTGGCGATCGCTTCGGCGACGCTCACCAGATCGAGGTCGCGCGCGACGCGCAGCAGCATCCCGCGTGCGAAGAAGCGTTCGAGTTCGGGCCAGCCGATCTTGGCGGTTTCGGCGAGCAGCTTGGCGTACAGCGGGCTATGGGTGGCGTCGTTGGAAGTCATCGTAAGCGGGTTCTGACGGGGCCGTTACTATAAACCATCGGCGCGGCCCGCCAGCGCGGCGCGCGTTCCGGTAGGCTATGGGTCCTTCGAAAATCATTCTGAACCTTCATGTCACTGGATTCAACGGCGCCGGCTTCGGGCGCGCAAGCTCACGTCGTGACCGATGCCGCGCTCACGCGCGCCGAGGTGGAGCGACTCATCGCGGCGAGCCTCGCCGGCAATAAAGCGCCGCTTCATTTCACCGACTGCGATTTCGAAGGCGCCGACCTGTCGCGACTCGATCTGCGTGGCGCCGAGTTTCATCGCTGCACGATCGTCGAGACCTCGTTTTTCGGCGCGACGCTCTCGCATACCCGCTGGGTCCGTTGCCGTGGCCGCGAGGCGGATTTCGCATCGGCCGACCTGGTCGACGCGGCGTTTCAGTCGAGCGATCTGAACAACACCAGCTGGCGGCGCGCCAAGCTGGCTTCGGCGTCGTTTCATAGCTGCAAGCTGACCGGTGCCAATTTCGAAGCGTGCACGGCGCTGGGTTTGAGCTTCGTCGAAACGCTGCTGGTCGGCGCGCACTTGCGCGGCCTGTCGTTTCGCAAGGCCACGCTGCAACAACTGGACTTCTCCGACGCCGATCTCGCCGGTGTCGACTTCCGTGAAGCAATCTTCGACGGCGGCAGCCTGAAGGACGCCCATCTGAAGGGCGCGCGCTTCGACGGCGCGGATCTGCGCGAAGCCGACCTGAGCGGCGTGCGGCTGGTGGACGCGGCGCTCTTCAAGGGCGCGACGATCTCCCATGCCCAGGCGGCCGTGCTCGTCACCGAACTCGGTTTGCGGGTCATGTGAGCGCGGCTTCAGGCTGGCCGATTTTTAGCGATTCGCCCAGCTTGAACGATTGGATGCCGATGTTTATCATTCGATTGGTCGAATCAATAAGCCGCTCGATTTTCAGTGCAGGAATTTGTCGGCGGATTTGAATCTCTTTAATATTTTCGCTATTCGCGAATTTCTTGTGAAGAAATCACTGCTTTTAATTGAGCCGTCAATATCGGTTAATAATGCGAAAGAGTGCGGTGGCGCACTAAAGCTACGCAGGACGCAAAGCGTCCGAATCATGCTGGATGGGTTAGCCGAAATCGGCCAGCGCCCTTTCCTCAGGCCTTTTCCGGGTGATTTCAGGCGGACCCTTGCGTTGCGCGGTCCGGCGGGCAATATCTAAGTTTCGAGCCGGGCCATTTTGAAGCGCTTAATGTGAAGCGGTGGGCGAATTTAGCCTGTTTATTTCCGACTTTTCCGCTTCACGTAACGCGGAATCAGTACGCCGCATCACATTGACTGCGAAATTAATATATTGCGCTTGTAAAAGGGGGTTGTTAGATTTCGTTCTGGCGCATGGTGAACCGGTCCTTTGCCGATATGCGCCGAACCCCCGTTAGCCCGGCCTCGTGCCGGGCTTTTTTTTCGCCGCGCTCATCGCCGAGTCACGTCCGAGTCACTGCGGATTCACATGTGTAGTGGATCATGAAAACTTACTTCCCCTTTCCAGAGCATGAGCGCGTTAATCATTTTTCTCGGCATCTGCCCGGTTGCGCTCGGCGTGCTGATCGCCTTCTCCGCGCGCATCGATCCGCGCTCGGGACGCTGGCGCCGCCGCTAGTCCGAGCGGCGGTGCGCGGGCGTCGTCGTTATTGCTTGCAGCGAACCACCATCGACCGGTTCTTCACGTTCGCGCCGAAAATACCGCCGACCGTTCCACCCGAGGTCGCGCCGTTGTCGACGTCTTTCGACACCACGTCGTAGCCGTAGTTACCGCAGACTTCGCCCGCACGTTTGTAGCACTCGGCCCAGCTCGAGCTTGCGTCGCTGCCACTGCAGTTGATTGCAAAGCCGGTGTCGCCGTTCGGCAGGTAGGTCATGGTGGTGGTGCTGGAGCAGCCGCCGAGGCTGCCGAGTGCCAGCAGGCCGAGACCGATCGCCGCGGCCGTTGCGACGGACGCAAATGCGCTCTTCATACAAATTCCTTACAGATTGACGGAGGAAGACGTGACGCGAAGCCACGTCGTGTCCTGATTGAGCGTTTTATAACACGCCGGGTTCCCTCGGCTGCGGTTGCAGGGCGCGTGCCCGGTGACAGGCGGCGCGAGCGGCGGGAAAGCACACGGACCGCGCAGGGCGAACCGAGAGCGCCCGCTGACGGCAGCCAGTGCCCGTGCCCCAGGCCAGCCCTAACGGGGCGGCAGCGCCCGCGACGGATCGATTGAACGGCCCTGATAGCGCAGTTCGAAGTGCAGCATCACACGGTCGGTATCCGTGTCGCCCATCTCGGCAATTTTCTCGCCGCGCGTGACCGACTGGCCTTCCTTCACCAGCAGCACGCGATTGTGGGCATAGGCGGTCAGATACTCGGCGTTGTGTTTGAGAATCAGCAGATTGCCGTAGCCGCGCAAGCCGTTGCCGGCGTACACCACCGTGCCGGGCGCCGCAGCGATGACGGGCGTGCCCGCCGCCGACGAAATATCGATGCCCTTCGAATTACCGCCGTCAAAACGCCGGATGACCGTGCCGTCGGCCGGCCATACCAGCGAGATCGTCGAAGCCGGCGCGGCGGACGGCGCGCTATCGGCGGGCGCCGGACGCGGCGTGGCCGCAGCGCTGCCGCTTCCGCTGCTGCGTACCGCGCCACTGGTCGATGCCGTGCCGCCCGGCGGCGCGACGCGCAGCACCTGGCCGACCTCGATGCTGTCCGCATTGGTCAGATTGTTCCAGCGCACGATGCTTTGCACCGATTGCCGGCTACTGCGTGCGATCTTCGACAGCGTATCGCCCCGTTCCACCCGATAAAACCCCGGCCCCACCGGCGCCGACCCGCACGCGGCGAGCAGTGCCACCAACGACGCGCAGGCGAGCCGTTTCATCATTCTTGTTGTGTTACGCATTGGACCTCGCAAAGCGCTGCCGCGCGCCGATCCCGATCACGCGGCAGGTGGATACAAAGCGCTCGATTCTAACGGTTTTGCGCTGCAACACGCGAAAAGCGGGCAGCGCGGCAGGTTCGTGCGGTGCGCAATGCGACAAAATGCAGCGAAATTTTTGGCGAAACCTCGCTCCAAATCCCGCCTCAAAGCCGACCGCGCGATTCGGTCCGCAATCCCCGCAATCAACCTAGCTTGGCGACGCTGATTCGCAGCGCGGCGACTTCGGTCTGCCCCGGTTCGAGCCAGCGCAGACCCCTGCCGTTGTGAATCGCGTCCGGCAGACCGAGCCACGGTTCGACACAGTAGAAGTCCGACTCCGCGGCTTCGGTCCACGTGGTGACGGCGTACCAGGGCACCGAGCCCGGCCGTTGCAGGTCGATCGTGACGAGCCGGTCGAGACCCGGCGCGACGAGCCGCACCGGTTGATCCGGCGTGCCGACGAGGCAATGGAAGCGGTCATGGATGCGCGCCTCGTCGAGTGTGTAGCGCGCTTCGCCCGGCTCGGCGGCGCTGATCGAACCGTCCTCCTGCTGATAGCACCGCTGCGTGCGTGGCAACTCCAGCGAGGTCTCGCCACGCTGCGTGTGCGGCAGCGTGAAATAGAAGTGATGGCCGGCGTAGTAGGGCAGCCGCGCGTTGCCGGTATTGGTGGTGGTGAATGTGACGTCGAGCGTGTGCGCATCCGCGAGGTCGTAGGCGGCCTCGAAACGGAAGCCGAACGGATAGCCGCCACGGGTCGCCTCGCTGTCGGTCAGGACCATGCGCAGGCCGGCGCCATGCACGTCCGCGTGGGCTTCGAACGGCAGGTCGCGGGCGAAGCCGTGCATCGGCAGCTCGCGCACCTTGCCCTGGGGGTCACGCCAGTAACCGATCTTGCCGTCGACGCGATGCCGGCCGAGAAACGGGAACAGCAACGGATTGCCGCCGCGAATCCGCGCGGGCTGGCTCCAGTCGGCATGCTCCGGCCAATGGATGACTTCTTCGCCGTCGATCGTCCACGACATCAGACGGCCGCCGGCTTGCGGCGCGAAACGGAGCACGGAGGCATCCTGGGCGATCTCGAGAATGTCCGGTTGCGGGGAGAGGGGCATGGTCGATGGACTGATGAGTAAGAGGTTGAAGGCAGAAGCGAGGCGGCCCGGAAGCGGCGCAATCCTCGCGTGCGAGCGTCGGAATTTGCCGCGCGGCGCCGCGCGAGAGAATGATTTTGCGCTGCTTTCCGCTACGGGGAAACCCTTCTCGGGAAATTGCGGGTGTCGCCGCAAGGCCATCCTTGCTGATAATTCGTCTGACTGCTCGGTAACTTCGACGACCGGGCGAGACTGCCTCAGGAGGCTGTATGGATCTCGCAATGGCAATGGCTGTGACTTTGTTCGGCATGTTCGCGGCAAGCACGGTCTACTTCTTTTACAAGCTCGAACGCTGATCCGGGCATTCGCATCGTCTTGCTCAGCTCGTCAAAGGGCATCCGGTCCCGTGGATGATTCTTCTGCCGGGCACCACGTAGTTCGCTTCACGTCATTCTGCTGATCCACAGGGCGGCCATTCACGGCGGCCCGTTTCTTTTTCTGCGCCGTAACAACGGTTTCGAGTTGTGACGCAACGCACAAAATTTCCCTGAATGCGGTCCAAACGCTTGGCGCTGACATTGCAGCCAGGCATAATCGGTGCGCTTTGAGGCGGCCGTGGATTCCTTATCCGGTGCGCCTTTCCCCGACATTTTCCTTACAAGGACGCCCCGCGTGAACCTGTCGTTTCTCATTTTCCTGAGCGTGCTGCAAGGCGTCACCGAACTGTTTCCGGTGAGCAGCCTCGGCCATACGTTGCTCGTGCCCGCACTGTTCGGCATGCATATCGACAAACACGCGCCGCAATTGCTGCCGTTCCTCGTCGCGTTGCATCTCGGCACGGCGCTCGCGCTGTTGTGGTACTTCCGTAAGCGCTGGTGCGCGCTGGTGCGCGGCTTCTTCGCGTCGTTCGGCGGCCGCCGCAACGACGACGCGCACATGATGTGGGCGCTCATCATCGGCACGATTCCGGCGGGTCTGGTCGGACTGCTGCTGGAAAAGCGGCTCGAACGGCTTTTTCACGACCTGCGGATCGTCGCGATCGCGCTGATCGTCAACGGCGTGCTGCTGTGGTTCGGTGATCGCCTGCAGCGTACGCGTGCGCATCAGGCGCCGGAGAAGCTGACTTTCGGCCAGGCGTTTTTCGTCGGTCTCGCGCAGATCGGCGCGTTGATTCCGGGTTTCTCGCGCAGCGGTCTGACGATGATCGCCGGCAATGCGGCGGGCCTGACGGCGGAGAAGTCGGCGGAGTTCTCGTTCCTGCTCGGCACGCCGATCATCTTCGCGGCCGGCGTGCTCGAGTTGCCGAAGCTGTTTCATGCGCCGGGCCAACTCGCCGACGCGTTGCTCGGCGGCGTGCTGACCGCGATCGCCGCCTATCTCAGCGTGCGTTTCCTGATGCGCTATTTCGAAGGCCGCGGACGTCTGGCTTCGTTCGGCGTGTATTGCGTGATCGCCGGCATCGTGTTCCTCGGCTGGTTCATGCTGCATCCGCAGCCGGTGTGATTGAGTTCGCCATGTCCGCTAGCGCGTGCTGGCGGGCAGGGAGCGATCGGTTATAATCCGGGCCCGGCTCAACCTGCCGGGCCCGTTTGTTTGTGACTGGCAACGGCCGCTGTGGCGCGCGGAATGTCTGCAAGGCGCCGGAGTGGATTTCCCGTCTACCGCACGGTCAGTTAGAATTTCGGTATTCGACGAACCCTGTGGCTTGCAGGTGCACAGGTTCCAATGCCCGAAAGCGGGTTCTCATTGCGGGCGATGCGCGCGTGCGTGGTTGCATCGCCTCACTTCAATACGGCAGTAGCTCAGCTGGATAGAGCATCGGCCTTCTAAGCCGAGGGTGGGGGGTTCGAGTCCCTCCTGCCGTACCATCTCCAAGGGTTTGCCGTTCCGCGGGGTTACGCCGGGGTTACGGCTGTAGCCTTACATTTCTCGCCAGAACCCCGTCACGCGCCCATCTTCTGCGCACGTCAAGATATCGCCGACACGCAGCTCATTGTCATCGAGTTGTTGGAGAAGTGCGGGCGTAACCGGCACGAATTGGTCATTGACGCCAGGCAACGAGCGGCCGGCTGAAAGGGAAGTGTTCATCTGGATCTCCATGTGCGTTTGTCCTTCGCCCGCTGCTAAACGGGGTGGGCGACGACGACAGGGTTAGCAGACTGGGCACATGGAACCCAGCAGGCCGAAGCCTCCCCACCATCGCCGCCCATTGAAGGCGCGCAAATACAGACGAAAAAATACCGCCATTGGCGGTAATCCGCCACGTGCATTCGGGCTGCTAAACCCGATCGATGTTGTGTCATCGATGGGTTCAATCATAGGCAGAGTTGCGGCATACTACAAGGAAAATCGTATTTAAATCAATAAGTTAGGCAATGCCGAACTTTGTCGGGGGATACCGAACATGAATGAACGACTGCTGTCGCCGGAAGACCTGGTCCGGATCACCAGCGCGCGGCGTTACTCCAAGCAGCGGCG
Source organism: Paraburkholderia sp. RL17-373-BIF-A (assembly GCF_046030175.1). Lineage (NCBI taxonomy): Bacteria > Pseudomonadati > Pseudomonadota > Betaproteobacteria > Burkholderiales > Burkholderiaceae > Paraburkholderia > Paraburkholderia sp. RL17-373-BIF-A. The sequence goes on along the minus strand of NZ_JARESO010000047.1, from coordinate 41,898 downwards.
CTGGTTCAAGCAGGAATTCGGTATAGACGTCGTCTGCAACGGGCGCGGCGAAGTGATCATGCTGTGGTCAGTCTTCGACGCGCTCGTGCTGAAGAAGTGGAACCTTACGCGCACGAGCGCGCCTGAACCGAAAGACTTTGAACTCTTCTACGACTAGTGCGGCTCAGCGCGCCCGAACACCAGGCCGCGGAACCAGTCGCTCAGATCCTGCGGACGTTGCTGACCGTCGCCAGCATCCCACAGGAAACGCCCGGTCGTCGTGGCTTGGCCCACGGGTAAGCCAAACGCGTAGCCGGCCGCCTGCACGGCGTGCGCAATGGGGTGCTGCACCGGTTGCCCGCCCGCTGCGTGCTCGCCGTCTTTCACGACGTTGGTGATCGCCTGCGCGGCCTGAGCGAGCGGAGTCGCGGCAAACTGCCGGTCATGCAGCAACGTCGGCGCGATGTCCCGAATGATCGGCACGCCGGCCAGGCCGAGCCCCGCCAGTTCCTTTGCGAAGTGCCCGACGTAGCTCTCGTCGTGCGGCGTGCCCTTGATCAGCGCATCCCACGCGGCCACCGCCGCGAAGTACCAGAACGATTTCGCAAGCACGCGCGAGAAGTCACCGCCAGCCGCGCGCACGTTACCCTGCGCGAGATTGCCGAAGCCGCTCGCAGCCGTACGCCCAATGTCGCGCTGCCGGTTATAGAAGTGGTTGAAGAACGAGTAAAACATCGTGATCGCTTTCTGGAACTCGCTGCCGCGCTGGATCGCTGCCTGATCTTTCACACCACCGCCGCCGTGCGCGTTGCGCACCGCCTTGTCGGCGTAGTAGATCGCGTCCTGTTCGGTCAGCCCTTCGTGCAACCCCTTGTTATAGGCGCCCATCCAGGTAGGCATGGCCGACGCCATGTCGATCATCGAGATCCCGTAATAACCGAAGCGGCGGGCGCCGTTGAGCGTCTTCGTCGCCGCGCTGACCGGGCCTGACTGGCTCTCGATCTGCACGTTGCGGATCAGGTCGCGCACGTCGCGGTCGACCTGCTCCATACGGTGACGCATCTCGCCGCTGCGCTCGAAGACGAAATCGCGCGTGCCGGCCATATCCTGCCGGAACGCGTTCACGCCCGACGCCATCCAGCGCGGCCCGATCTCGCCGACGGAGTTCAGCGCCGCGGCGCCGCCGTGCTTCAGGATCGTCGTAAGCCGGTAGCCGAGCCCGACCATCGTCGCGTTCGTGCGGGCCGTCTTGATGAATCGCTCCCAAAAGGCGACTTCGCGATTGTCGACGTTGCGGTCGTTGGCTATTGCCTTGAGCCACGGCGTGAGCTGCGCGTAGTACTCGCGGCCGAGCGTGTTCTCGATGCCTTCGCGCACCTTCGAGTCGGACAGGAACCGGTGAGCGTCGATGATCGCCTCGCGGTATGCGATGTCGTGGATCACCTGGCCGACGTGGCGCGGCAGCACGTCCATGCTCAGATAGAGCGGCGCCGCGTATTGGTCGATCCGTTCGTTAGTGAAGCCGTGGCGCGTGGTTGCCCGCGTGTAATTGGATGCGAACAGATCGGTTTCGCGTCCCTTGTTGCGGTCAGCCGTGAAACTGCGCAACGGGTCGTAGACGACGGGGTAGTAGCCGCCCGAATATCGACCGTGCGGCGTCACCACTTCACGTGCCTGCACCTTCGGTGGCGCAACGCCTGACACGCGCTTTTCGAGCGCTTCGATTTCCGGCCACAGCGTGTCGATCGTGTCCCATACCCGTTGCACAAGATCCCAGTCGCCCTTGGTCATGTGACGGTTGAGCACGCGCTGTACCGCGTGATCGGCCCATCCTTTACCTTCGAGCAGCTTCGAGTAATTCGATTCGTTGCCAGTGTTCAGCGCCATCGCGATCACTTCGCTTTTCAGCATCGACGTCGGTTTGCCGGTCTTGTCGTCCGGAAGTTCGGGCATCGTGTAGCGGGTCGAAAAGTCGCGCGTTACCTCGGCGGGCGCGGCGTCGAACGCTTCCTTGAATTTCGCGGTGATGGTTTTGCGCAGGTCGTTTTCGCGCGCCTCGGCATCGGCGATGCGCCGGAACACGATACGGTTGAACACCCCCTTGCTGTCATGGTTGTCCAGCCAGTCCATGACCTGTTCCATCTTGAGCAGTGAGGCGTCGCCGCTTCTGACAGCGCTTTTGAATCGCATGCTTGCCGCACGGATCGCATCGGCGCCTTTCCCGCCTTCGCCCGGGTTGAGCACGTCATCGGGCTCGCGCTGCTTAAGCTGTTTCATCTGCGCGACAGCTTCGTCGCGGATCGCCTCGAATTCGCGCGCGTCCTTGTTGTCGAGCAGTGTCTGCTTGAGCCGGCCCAGGTGGTCGATCGAGCGCACCGAGTCGACCAGCCCGCGGAACGCTTCGAGCGTCATATCCTTGTAATGGCCGCGCAGTGCCTCGTTGAGCAGCGCGTCGGGGATCGCAGGTTCCAATCCCTGTTCGCGCTGCGAGTCGACCCAATCCATGAGCGACACGCGGCGGGCGCGTTCCTTCGCCGTGATGCCGGTCCGCAGATCGTAGCGGTCGAGCAGGGCGTCGATCTGCTCCATGTATTCGGCGCCGATCGCCGCCCGCGTGGTCTTGCTGCCGAACCGTTTCAGATACTCGAGATTGCGCTGCACTTCGTCGGCGGCATCGGTCGCGACCTTCGCGAGCTGGTTATTGAGCAACTGGTCACGCTTGGCCTTCGCCGCGGCCGGAATGTCGCCGGCAACCCGCGCGCGTTCGGCTTGTTTGCCCGATCGCGTCTCGGCCGCCGTGTACTGCGCCGGCCGCAGGTTCCGGACCTTCGACGCTGCGATCGTGCGCTCGGCGGCATCCTTCGCGGCGCGTGTCAGTTCGCGGATCGGCCCGGTCGCCTTGTTCAGGGCGCGGAACTCGGTCGCGATAAAGCGCGCGCGTGCCTCGTTGTGGATCGCAGCATCGGCCGCGCGGCTCATGGCGTCGGGCGAAGTGATGTCGCCGTGCTTTTCCAGCATCCGGCGATCGGTCACAGCCTGCACGGCGTCACGGAACGGTTCAGCGGCGAGCAGGCTGCGCACCAGTTCGTCACCCGACCCGAAGCCGAACAGGTCGGCTAGGGTGTCCGGATGGATGCCGTCGGTCGCGGCCAGCCCGTGCGTGCCCGTCGGCAGGTAACGCCAGATCGCCGCTTCGCCTTCGCCATACATTTCCTTCAGGTCGGGCAGTGACAGCTTCGTGCTGCCCATGCTGGCGTCTTCAAGAATGCGGCGCTGGGCGTTGGTGCGATCGGCGTCGACCAGCGAGCCGTTACGGATGAACTGATCGGCTTGGTAGATCGGTTCGGAAGCGATCTCGCGCTCGACTTCAGCTTCGGCCGAATCGCGCTTCGCGGCAACGTCGCTTTGCACGTTGCGCAACGCGTCGGCCTTACGGTTTTCCAGCCACTTCATGTCGCGCAGTGTGCGGGCGCCGAGCTTCTGCACCGCGTCGAGCGTCGCCTCATTGCCGAGCGCGCGATACTTGCCGAAGTCTTCCGGCGACATGCCGGCCTCTTCGGGCGTGTTGAACATCGGCATATAGGCGCGCGCTGCTTCGGCGGCCTTGATGTCTTCGTTCGTGGCGAGCAGACGGTCAAATACGCCGCGCACTTCGGGCGTCAGGTCGACGTGCAGATCCCGGATCGACCGGTAGACATTCACGAGCCACGCACGGAAACGCTGAAATACGCCCTGCATTTCGAGCGACGGCGCTTTGCCCTCGCGCAGATAAGACTCGAAGCCGCGCGCAAACTGTTCGTGGAGCGGCCGTTTTTCCTCAAGCGACATCGCGCGCCACTGTTCCGGCGTGGTGCCGAACCAGTCGGCCACGGCCTGCATATCGGATTTCAGCAGATCGGGACCGTCGCCGCGCGACACGTGATCGAGCACATTGAGGAAGTGGTGCCCGCTCTCGTGCAGGAAGGTCGACAGATCGGCGCCCTTCAGCAGCGTGATCGTGCTGGGTGCGCTGGAAATGTCGTCAGCAAACGACAGCTTGCCGCGCTCGCCCTGGTCGAGTGCGTTCTCACCTGGCACGCCTTCGGCGGCGATGCGCAGGGGGTAGGTCGAGAACATTTGTTCCGGCGTCATGCCGAGCCGTTCCGCCGTCGTGCTGTAGAACGACTGGATCAGCTTCGCGTACGAATCGTTTGTCTCGGCGGGGAAGCGGTTAGCTTCGTTGAGCTGGGCGAGCACGTTGTCGCCTACCTGCTGCGCAGAGAGTTCGTGCGACGTGCGCAGTTCGTCTTCGTTCCAGATCTGCTGCGCCTGCTGCCGGAACTCGTCCGCGTGCGACTGGTAGAACTCCTGCGCCTCGGCTTGCGTCATGCCTTCCGGATCGGTGCGCAAGTGAGGCAGCAGCGCGCCGGCCAGCTTCGGGTCGGCGAAGTGCGTCGCGAAGTCTTCGACGGGAATGCTCACCTGTCCGTTTGAGGCGATCGCCGTCGGAAGTTGCGCCGCCACGTCGGGCAATTTGCTGGACAGCTCCGCGCCGTCGATGCCCGATTGCGCCAGGGCGTTCACGAGCGTCGAGCCGTCGACATACACGTTCTGGATCGGGCCGTTCTCGCTGGCCTGCTGAACGAACTGGCTGAATGCATCGGGGTCGCGCTCACGCAGTTTCGACGCGGCCGCCATGCCCGTGAGGGTCGACAGCGTTGCATGATCCTGTGTGGCGAGATCGGCCCGTGCTGCGTCCTGCAGCCATCCGCCGCCAGTGCGGCCCGCGCCGTGCATCGCGAACAGCGAATTCAATGCGTAGTCGAACGCCTTCTGCGCCGTCGGGCGGTTGTCGAACGGGTTCGAGCCTTGTAGCACGTCCATTGCGGCATTGACGCCTAGCACACGCGCAATGCCCTGCACAATCGTGTTGTCAGGAAGAACGCGGCCAGCTGCACCGAACACCGCGCCCATTTCCGCACCGCCCGCAGTTGCACGGCCGATCGAGTTAAAGAAGCCGGTGGCGCTGTTCTGATCCAGCGCGTCGCCGGTCGCGGTGATACCGCTGGCAAGGCCGAGCGTTGCCGACTGGGCCGCAACATCTTTGACCGCGGCTTTCGCAAAAGACTCACCCGCAGCGTGCTCGAGCAGAGTGCTGCCCACACGCTCGACTGCACCTTCGGCGATCTTGAGCGGCGCGCCCATGATGAAGCCGGCGAGGTTGCCGGCGCCAGCTGCTACGTCGGCGCCCGTGTTTCCGCTCGGTGTCGCATCCGGCGTGGCGCCAGCGAGGAACGAATGAAAGAAACCACGTGCGAACGATACGGGCGCGGGATTCATGCCGCCGACCGCTTCTCGCTGGTCGTCGAGCGTTGTGCCGGTCTGGTTCGCGTAGACCTGTGCCGATGCCTGCGCGGCGCCCGCGCCCTGTGCGTTGCCCGTCTGATCGAGCCCAAGCAGGCTAGTCGCGTCGGGACCGATCAACCCGCGCATCCAGTCAGCCATACGGGCGCGAAAAGGCAGCGGCGAGTTGTCGGGCTTGAAATAGCCGGTGGTGCCTTCCGCAAGCGGCACGCCATTGCCATTCGTCGCGGCCTCAACGTTCGCGAGGTTGTGCACGTCGTCGTGCGCGATCAGAGCATTGCCTTGCGACTGATAGAACGCGGCCGTGGTCGGGAACTGCTTTGCAAGTGCCTGCCAGTCGGTGCCGGCGATCGCGGCTTTCTGCTTCACCTGATCGGGGAACGCTTTCACGCTCTCGACCGGCACGCCCGTCTGCTTCGCGAGCTGTTGCATCGCGGCTTCGTAATCGGGATCCGCGCCCATCGCGAGTGCGACATTGCCCTGCGCCGTCTGCGCCGTGCCGGCGAGATACGCGGCTGCAGGGCTTGACGCTGCAGGTACGACTGCCGGCGCTGCGGTCGCTGGCGCTTGCGGAGTGACCGGGCCAGCGAACGAAGTGTCGGAATTCGGAACGATCATGTCAGCCATAAGTTAGGGCGCCTGCGTGATGCTCAGGAAGTTCGTCGAAGCGCCGCCCACCAACGTCAGCGAGCCGGAACTGGTTTGCTTGCCCTGCACGTCGACCGTGTCGCCGGCCGTCAGGCTCAGCAGGATCGAGAAAGGTACCGGCAACTGGTTCTGACCTGCGGCCGCAACTGAGCCCCACCCGTTCACAACCACCGCACCGTTCTTGCGCACCGACACCTGAAACGTCGTGCCGACGGTTGCCGTGCTCACTGACAGCATCAGTTGCCCGCTGACGAGGTAGTAGCCGGTACTCGGCGCCGTGAAAACGCCAGTTGACCCGTTGAAGTTGCTGTTGGCGTCGAATAGCGATACCCAGCCCGTCACGGTTGCCGCGGTCGACGCCGCGAAGCTCTGCGTATTCGCGTTGGTGTAGGACAGCCGGGCATGCGATGCAGCCTTGAGCGTCGTGAACGTGCCGGCATTCCCGCTGATAGGCGAGTTGGTGATGGCCGTGCCGGAGAGCGTGCCGCCCGCAATCGACACGCCGGTCATCGCGCCCCCGGTGATCGAGACGGACGTCGAACTCTGCGTCGCAATGGTCCCCAAGCCGAGGTTGCTGCGCGCCGTAGCGGCGTTCGTGAGATCCGACAGGTTGCTCGCCTTGGCGAGGCCGCCCAGGCCCGACAGCGTTACTGTCGTCCACGCGGGGGCCGTGCTCGCGCCGGTGGAAGCAATGACCTGGCCGGCGGTCGAACCGACCGGATTCAGGAGCGTAATCGGCGAGAGCGTGACCGCTTGCGCGATGGATGAAAGCGCCAGGAGCGCGATGACAAATAGTTTTTTCATTTCATTGCCCTATAAAAGTTTGGCTTACGCGCCCCAACCGTTGAATCGCACGCCCTGATCCGTGATACCGATCAGAAACGGGTGTGTCGGGATCGTCTCGTTGTCGTAGGTGCCGTAACCTATGAACGTGATCTTGCGGATTTTGTCCGTCGAGTTCTCGTTCACGAAGGTGTTGAGGATCGAGCAGAAGTCGAAGTGCATGCCGCATGGAAAGCCGGGGTTTCCGACAGCATTGAAGTAACAGCCGATCGTCCCCGGTTGGCCTACGCCACCGACGTTGTTGCCGCCAAAGTGACAGCGGTGGAAGTTGATGCTGTCGACGAACTGGAAGTAGCCGGCGAAAGCGTTGTTGGCACTGTTGGTATCGAACCGGCAGTTGTAGAAACTGCTAATCCACGTGTCGTTCGATACGGCATAGACACCGTTCATCAACAGGCCAATGTGCCCGTCGACGTTGCTGATACCGTTGACCTGGTGGAACTCGTTGAAGATGTTGTAATTGCCCGTCGGCGCACCACCGGCCAGCACCCACATGCCAACCAGGGTATAAAAGACGATCGTGATCTTGCTAAAGGTCGACCCTGTTACGCCACCATTCAGAAAGATGCCGGTGTTCACAAGCGAACCGTTCGCGGAGCTATTCGCACCGTGTCCGTACAGCTTGAACCCTTCAATGTGCAGTCCTTCGATAGGGCCACGGATCAACAGCATGGTGTCGATGTAAGGCGTGGCCGACCCGTTGTCCTTTGCCTGAATCAGCGTCGGATTGGAGTACTGGCCGAGGCCCGCGCCCTGGCCGATCAGCTTGACGCCATTCTTGGTCGACGGTGTGTTAAGGCCGTTGCCGTTGCCGATGATGATCGAGTTGCTGATCACGTATGTTTTTCCGCGCAGGCGCACGGTACCCCCGTTATCCGGAAGCGCGGCAATCGCGGCATTGATGGCCGCAGTGTCGTCCGCAACGCCGTCACCCTTCGCGCCGAACTGCTCGACATACCAGTCGGGGTTACCGACCAGCTTGCAGCGGCGGCCGAGCGCATCAACGAGGATCGACCCGCCGTTATCGGCGCTGGTCGTGTCCAAGGGGTCCACTTCGTATGGGCCGCCACCGCCGTCAAGCGGGTTGTAGTAACCGGTCACGAAAAAGGACTGAAAGCGCGGGTCCGTGTTCGATCGAAGTTTGGCTATCGACGTGAAGTTCTTGCGAAGGCTTGTGCCCCACTGCAGAGCCGCGTCGCCGACGCTACCGGCCGACGGCGTGAAGGTCGACAGCACCGTACCGGTTCGCAGACGCACGACCGTTACGTTTGGATCGACCGGATCGTTGAACGTGAGGGTGGTGCCGGTGAGCACGAAGTCGAACTGCTGCGCGCCATCCCACCACGCCCATACGTTATCGGCTGAGCCCGGATCGCGCGACAGCGTGAAGGCGCGAGTAGTGCCCGGCACGAAGTCACCGTTTGCCGAACGGAACACGTCGGTACGCATGTTGCCACCGCCGAGCGTGGACGGCTGCGGCAGGAGCGTGACACCGCCTTGCGAGTCGAAGCCGAGCACCGTGCCGGCGCGCGCCTGTGCGGTCGGCAGTACGGGATTCAGGCTTTCCGATTCGGAAACAACGATCGCGCGTGACGTGATCTCTTCAAGCTGCTGGATCTGGATGGTCGCGCGGTCGACCATATCTTCGATCACTTGCGGGTAAAAGCCGCCGGCATTCGTGATATCCGTTTCCTGGTCGTACGGCAGATCGCCGAGCATGACCAGTTGATAACCCGCGGCGAGCGGAAGGCCGATTACCGGGTAGGTGATCTGGCCGCCCGGGCTGCTGTCCTGATTCGGGTTCAGCAGGACCGAGTAATCGGAGTCGAGAACCAGCGGCGTCGAAATGCCGTTGCTGTCGAGCTTCAGCACCTTGATGTCGGTCTTGTCGAAGACCTTGAAGGTGAACGGAAACACCGTTGAGGCGCCGTTACCGACAAACGGTCCGGCTTTACGCGTTGCGTTGGAAATCGTCATACGCTGAACCCCTTCGCATAGTCGGTCGTGCCGCTGAACGTTTGCAAGTCTTCGATCAGGGCGGCGAGAACTGTGCCCGCGGTCATCGTTCCGACTACCGTGTACTTCAACCCGAGGTAGCGGCGGTATTTCCCATAGGGCAAGTCGACCCCAATCAGTCGCGCCTTGGCAGTCAGCGCCGCTAGGACAATTGCGCCCGTGTCGTAATGCACCACCGGGTTCGTCGCCAGGTCGGCCGTATCTGCAGAGATGAGCTGAATCTGAACCGACGTGCCGCCCGCGAACGCCTGCATGACCAGCGCGAACAGGGTGATGTCCTGCCCGTCACCGAGTCCCGCCTTGGTGTTCGGGCCGCCCGACGGCATCGTGTCGATCACGTTGGATGAGTTCGCGGTGACCGTAATGGCTTGGGTGTCGGAGAAGACGAGTTGCTGATCGAGGATCATGATTTTTCCTTTTAGCCGCGCATCTTTGCGCTGCGAGCCAGTTGAGCAACCTTAAGCACGGTCTGCGGATCGTTGCCGAGGCGTGTTTGGTCGAGCATTCGTGAGAGGCGGGGGTCACGCGCAATCATCTGCACCGCGTCAGCAAGCGCGCTTTTCGCGTCATTACCGAAATGCTGACTGAGCAGTTCAATGGCGGCGTTCTTGTTCGATGCGTCGCGCTCGGTCGTCATGGGCTCGGCCGTACAGCGAGCGGCTGCGTCGACAAGCTCGCGCGCGTCCTGGGGGCTCGCGCCGAGGTCGGCGAATATCTCGCGAAACTCCGTCGCGGCTGCGGTCTTGATAGCCGGATCGAGCGCGACATCCTTCATGCTTTCTTCGAGCTGGACGCTGGCGTACGTGCCCTGCGCGCCAAACATCCGGCGCAGCGGATCGTCGCGCAGTTCTGCGATTGCAGGCGGCAGTTCGCCGGCTGCGGACGACGTCTCAGTTGCGGGTTCGGCTTCTGCCGGTGTTTGCGTGGCTTCTGCGGGCTTCGCAGGCTCGACAGGTGTCGAAGACTCGGCCGGTGTGCTGGACTTGCCGTAGAGGCGATCGGCGATCGCGAACAGATCGGGACCGGAATCAGCCGGCGCGGCGCTCGCGGTTTCGATGTCACTCATCGTAGTTTTCCCGCGACTCGTCGTCGGCCGACGGCATCGGATCGTCGTCGTCGTCGGGTGTGGTTTCAGTCGGCGCGGGCATGTCGATGACGTTGCACCGTGCATGCCAGTTGTCCAGGCTGCACAGGAAGCTATCGGCTGCTTGCTGCGCGGCTTCGCGCACTGTGCCCGGCGTGTGCAACACCATCGGCCCGGCCGCCTGTTCCTTGAAGTCGATGAAAGCGCCCAATGGGATCGGGCCTTCACCCGGCGTCACGCTCTGCGATCCAACGGGGCCGCAAACTCCTGCGCGGCGCAGGGCTTGGGCAAAAGCAAGGGGAACCTGGCTGGCGTGTTCGAGTTGCTGTGTCACCGCGCCTAGCTGCATTACGCGGTTGTCGAACAGCCCTTGCGCAAGCCGCTCGTGGTCAAGCGCGCCGATCGTCGCGAGGCTGAGTTCTCGGCGGGCTTCGTTCGTCGCCGTGTGCCACTCGGTGAGCGCAGCCTGCAGCGTGGAGAGAATCTTGTCGATCTTCGCGCCGATCTGTACGCGGGCGATGACGGCCGTCTGTGCGCGGTCGCGTGCCGCGAGCATATCTGTGCGGTGTGAGTCGAGCACGTCGGCATCGTCGGCGGTCTTCGCATCCTCGATCGCTTCTTCGAGCTGGGCGATGATGCCGGATATCTGCTTGCAGCCGAGCACTGCGGCGTTGAGGCGCTCGTGTGCCGGCTCGCTCGTGGGATCCGCCGCGACGGCCTTGAGCGCATCGGTGCGCTCGCGCGTGGCGCGTTCTAGCTCACCTTGCAATTCGTTGATGCGTGCCTTCAGTACCGTGACGCGTTTCATGTGGGTGGCTCCGTAAGTCATGGAGCCAGTATCAGCGCCGCAATTGTGGCGCGTAACCCCCAGTCACATTTTGCGATAGGCAGTGCTTAACATTGCCCATTCACCACGAAACGTCACATCGCGTAGGGTCGCGCCTAACAGTGGGTGAGTGGCACGAATGCTTTCCGCCGCACGCTTCAGGCGATTGTGGCCCGCAGTGCGCGAGCATTGAAGGATGCGGCAAACGTGGTGCCATTCGCCGGGGCGTTCGTTCAGCAGCCACAGCACCATGTTTGCGTGGCTGTATGTCACCTTGATGCCGCCGAAGTCGAGATCGCGCATAGGTTTTCCCCCTTTTTCAGGTGTCAAGTTAGGTCGCGCGCTTCGAGCACCTCGAAGAGTGTCGCAGTCTCGGCGGCGTCGAAACACCAGTACCGGCACCGTTCGAAAAGCTTCAGGCGATTGATCGTCGTCGGCAGCGCGTCACCGAACACCAATGTGTTCATCACGCGGTCGCGCTTGCATGCCCGGTCGAGCCGTTCGGCAAAGGTCTTGCGTTTCGTTTCTGGTTTCATGTGTTCCTCGCGTGCGCGCACGTACGATCGCGCGTACTGCTCCGGCTTCCCCTCGCGTGCGCGCACGTGCGCGTCGCGAAGCGTCGGGAAACCACCTCTCACGTACGCGCGCACATGCGCGTCGCGAAGCGTGCCGAATGACGCACGCACGTGTAAAAAATTTCAGTTTCGATTCACCAAACCCGAATCCGCGTTCCTCAATTCCTCATGCCTATAGGCATTTGAGGAATTTGAGGAAGGATCGCGGCTTTTTCCTCAGTTCCTCAGATGTCATCTGAGGACAGTTGAGGACTTGAGGAACGTACTTTCCCGTCGAACACGTCGAAAATTTCGAGTTTGCTGCTACCGCTGACCCAACGCCGGATGTTGGAACGTGCGTTTTTTGCCTCGTTCGGATAAACCTCAAGCACCCGATCGATCACCTGCTCGACGTCGACCCACCCGTCGGGGGAGAAGTCAGCAAGCTCGATAACAGCATCGAGTGCGCGCGCGGCGTCTTTGCTCTGTGGCCTATTTACAACAATGGGTTTTTCATCCGACGGCACTGCCACGGCCGAGAAAACCGTGTCGCCGTCTTCGTCGATCCCGACTTCGACCGACGTGAGCGTGAAGCCGAACTCGGTGCCGTCGATGTCGTCTTTCGACTTGGTGAGCTTCAGACAGCGCCACTGTGTTTCCAGATGGCGGCTCACGGCCAGTTCGAAGTCAGCCGCGGCGCGCAGCGTGGACGAGCCGCGCACACCCTTGTCGTCATCCTTGCCGGCGTGAGCAATCACGATCACCATGCAGCCCGTCGCCCGGCCAAGCATCTGGCAGTTTTCGATAACCTGGCTCATGTCCTTGGCCGAGTTCTCTTCGACGCCAGGGATCGAGCGCGACAGGGTGTCGATGAAGATCACGCCTGGCTCACCGGCCGCGATTTCCGTGATGTCTTCAGCAGCCCGCACCCAGCCGTTCTTCGCGTGCATGTTGATCGCGCGCTCGCGGGTGTAGAAGGGCGTGAGCACGTCGACACCGTGGTGCAGGGCGTAGGCCTTGGCACGGCGCCGAACCCCGTGCGCGCCTTCGGCAGCGATGTAGTAGACATTCCGCTGCTTGACCTTCCGGCCGCGCCACGCGGCGCCACGTGCAAGGTGATAGCCGAGATCGATTGCGGCGAACGACTTGCCGCTGCCCGACTTGCCGAAGATGATCCCGAACTCGGCGTCAGGGATAACGCCCTTGATCAGGTCGGAACGGATCGGCGCTTCGGCGCGTTTGAGCGCGAGCTGGAACGAGTTGATGCGATTGCCGTCGTCGTCAGTCTCGACCGGCTCGGCGGGCGTCGGCTTTGTCCAGTGGGCCGAGTTCGCATCCTTGAAAATCGCCTTGTAACCAGATCGCTCGCCCGGACAGGCTTCCCACTTCGCGCGCAGATCGCACGCCGGATCAAAGTCGGGCATCGCGCGCGAGTACGCCTCGAACACCGTAAATCCGAATTCGCCCAGCGCCCTGGTGTTGTGCGCGCGCCGCACCCAGTCGTGATAACCGCGCTCGCGCGGCGCGAGAAACAGAGCCGCGTCCATGAGTTCGGCCTGCTTCACCGGATTGCGCAGCATCTCTTCGAGGTCGGGGTCCAGATCGCCGAAGTCCGCGATTTCCGGCGTCGGCGCGCTCGCGCGCTCGACAACATCCGCCGAACTGATCAGGGTGTCGGGCTCGACGAAGCCCGAACCGAACGAACTGCCGCTTTCGAACGGCGCGCCGGAATTGCGCACCGGCAAGAACATCATTTGCGACGGCTTGATCGACGCCGGGTCGTAGGCAACGCCAAACGCAGCGCCGAGGGCAGGCACGATGCGCCGGTATTCGGCCGCCGACACGGGCCGGTTGAACGGCACCACGATGCGCAGGCGCGGCGCTTCTTCCGTGTGGCTGCGAGTGGTGTGCCAGGCGTATGCGAAGGGCACGTCGAGGCAACCAAGGCACAGGGCGCTGTATAGCGTGGCCGCGTCTTCGTCGACGTCGAGCGTCGCCGCCGATCGAGACTCAAGATGCGCGTCGTCGCGCTTGCCGTCGCGGCATGTGCCCGGCAGCATGAAACGGTCGCGCTTCTTCAGCGCGTTGCGCTGGTCTTTGGGGAGCGCGAGGTACTCGACGTGATTGATCGGCGCGGCGGCCGGCTCGGTCAGGACATCAACCATCTGATCCCAGCCCATTGCCTGCTGCGTGACGGCGCCGAGATCCCGCTGCCCGAAGGCGACAGCGATTTGCGTAAGGCAGTCCTTGACAGGACTACCTTCAGTGCTACAATGGTTCATGATTCGCAGTCCTAAAATCCCTTGCTGGAACAAGGGGTTAGATTTTCAAGCCGCCTTGGTCTGGCGGCTTTTTTATTGCCGAGTCGTGGGCGCTATAGCCTGCAGCGCGTTTGCCTGCGCATAGATTACGCCGAGCGGTCGGAACTTACGGGTTTGAAGGTCGCGCCAGAGAAGTTGAAGCACGAGATCAAAATACGCGGGCCGATCATCGGCATCGGAAGATTCCAGCAGCTCAGTCATCGACGCCTTATTGACCATGAAGCCGGCTCGATAGGCGGGGGCGCAAAGCCAAACGCCGGGCGCGGTCTGCTTCACAAGGACAAAGCGACACACGCCCTGTAGCGGTTCCCCTTCCAGGGTTCTCCGAAGTCGGTAGCTGCGATCCGGATGTGCCACGAACCACTCGATATCATCGCGGCGCCATACGGCGTTGGACGCATCCGACCCAATGTGCGCCATCGCTGCCAAATCGTTCGCCAGAAGCGTCTCAATATTCATTTCCACAGATCTCCGAAAGGGCTGATGAACGGCTCAACCAGGCGAAGCCATTCCTGCAGTTGCGGCACGTCGGCCACCAGTGGCGCCAGCAGTGGGCGCGCCTGCGCGATAGTCATCTCGCGCGACTGGCGGGGCAGAATGCTATCGATGGTGTGCAACATCTCGCCCAGCCGCTTCTGCAGTTCGCCGATGTGGGTGATACCTGTCGCGTTATTCACGAGAACAATCCCGTTCACGACCTTGATAACGCGCGTGAGCGTCAAGCGAGGCGCGTCCAGAATATCTTCGATAGGCCCCTCGCTCAGGGACGCGTTGACCAGTTGGGTTTCGAAGTCGGACAGCCACGTGGTGGCGAGTTGAGCGCCGTTCACGCCGCCACCCGACGCTGTTCGAGCCACGCGTCGAGATCCGCTTTACGGTAGCGAATCAAGCGGCCGACCTTGTAATAGGGGATTGCGTGCTGCCGCTTGCAGCGCCACGTATTGAGCGTCTCGCTCTTAACGCCGAGATATTCGGCGGCCTGCTCCTGCGTCATGTGCGCCGGGGCGACGGTTGTAGATTCCATTTATCCCTCACTGTTGTAGATGCGTCAGTGAGGATGGTCTACCAAGTCATCGTCGGTATGCGTACCTCACCTGTCAGCAACTTTAATCACTGACAGTCGAGGTATGGTTACGCCTGGTTTGATCCTTTGCTGGTGCGGGGTGTAGGCACGTGTTGCGGATCTGCTGCGGCTGCGGCGATGGCATCGTGCGCGATCCGTACTACACCCGCCACTGCTTCGGTTTGCAGCCGCGCATAGACTTCGGTCGACCGCGAATCTTTGTGCCCGAGCGCGCGACCGATCGCCGGCAGCGACACACCGGACATGGCGAGCCATGAGCCGAGCGTGCGACGCAGGTCGTGCAGCCACAGATTGTCGATACCTGCGCGAGCGAGCAGGCGACTCCACGCGTCGCGTGGGCTCGTGATATGGCCGGCACGGCCGCCACCGGGGAACACCCATTGCTCGCTTTCCCGGCCATTGTTGCGGGCGACCAACGTCGTCAGCGCCGGCCCAGCAATCGGCAGAATGATCGGGTCGCCGTTCTTTGCCTTTTCACCGGGCACCCGCCACACGCCGGCCTTAAGGTCGAGATCCGTCCACCGCATCGCGGCGACAGCTGCACGGCGGTAGCCGACATACAACAGCACTGTGAAATAGTCGCGCCAGGGTTGCGTCTCGGCTTCGAGCGCTGCTAGAAAGCGCGGCAGCTCCTCCCCCTTAACGAAACGCGAGCGCTCGCCTTCCGGCGCCAGCGTGACGCCGATGGCGGGGTTTTCCGTGACGATCCGGTGGTTGAGCCCGTAGCCGTAGATCGCGCGGACGAGCGCGATCACCTTGTTGCCCGTGCGCTCTTTGCCCGCCGCGCAGATACGACGATGCAACTGGGCGAGCGTCGTGACGGTAATTTCGGATACGCGCTTACCGGACCAGTCGACGCCTTCGGTGGGCTTCTTGCGCTCGGCCGCATGCGCCTTGCGGGGTTCGTCAGGGAGTGGGCCGAGGTAAAGCTCCCACAACCCTCGAATGAGATCCGGCCGTTTCTTGCCCGCAGTCACTCGGTCGGCCAGGTAGGCTTCGTACAGTTCGCCGAACGTCATCTCACCGCGCACGGCGCGGCGTGCTGCCGCGGGGCTTTCTGCGGACGCGAGTTTTGCCACGAAGCCAGCTGCGAGACGCCGCGCTTCTTCGACAGTAATGTCGGGCCACCGGCCGATTGTGATCCGCTCAGGCGCGCCGTTGCGCACACGGCGAAATACGTTGAAGGTTTTGGCGCCGCCAGCAGATACCCGCAACTGTAACCCCGGTTGCTTCGTATCTCGGTATGTGGCGCGTTGCCCTGCAGCGGGCAGCGGGAGTGCACGAAGCTTGGCTTCGGTGAAGGTGAATACGTTGTCCATTGCTCGATGGGGTTACGCCGGGGTTACGCAGAGCATCCATTCTGTGTAACCCCGATCAGTTTTCGTCCATCGATCATATCGGCTAAGCGATTGAATTGAAAGGGCTATCCATTTCTATCAATCTAGGTCAAGTGAAAACACTAGGCCTTCTAAGCCGAGGGTGGGGGGTTCGAGTCCCTCCTGCCGTACTTCTCATGTTGGCGCGCGCGCTCGCGGCACCACGCGGCCAGAGTCGCGCATAGCTTGCGCCGCGCCACGTTCGCTTGTCACCCCGCCGGTTTCACTTCGATCGAGTCCACGCGGTTCGGATAGAACGCCAGATGTTGCGCGATCTCCTTCACCGCCGCATACGGCGACTCGTAAGTCCACACCGCGTTCACCGTCCGCTCGCCGCCAAGCGGAATGCTGTAGTACGCGCAATCGCCCTTGTACGGGCAGTAGGTCGCGTGATCGGTGCGCTCCAGCAGCGTCATTTCCACGTCATTGCGCGGAATGTAATACACCTCCGGATACGATGCTTCGCGCAGCACGAGGGCTTTCTTCGAATCGGCGATCACCTTGCCGGCTACCGTCACGACCACGCGCGCTTTGGCCGGCTCGACCGTGATCGGATGATCGGGACCGGGCACCTTGATGGTTTTTTCAGTCATGTTGTCGAACTCCTGAATGAGTGGTCAAGCCTGCAACGTGTTGCGGAGGCTATCGAGCCGCCATCGACGAGACGATCGCGTCCTGGGTCGAAGCATACGCCGCTCGTGAAAATGCGTCGGACTCCACGGCAGCCATAAAAAAGGGCAGCCGAAGCTGCCCTGTCAAAGTCTCACCCTCAGGCGGACTGTTGCTTACCGCTTAACGTCGTCCGTCTGAAATCGAACGCCTTTCGCCCTGCGCTCATTGCTTGATGTTCAGCGCAGCCGTGAGATCGCCCATCGGCTTGCTGCCATTGCTCACCAGCGCCGCGTCGCGCGCCGCGATGCCCGGCAGCGTCGGCAGCGAGAAGCGGTGCGCGATGAAGCGCAGGATCGACGTGGTGTCGTACTGCGTGTGATCGACGAAACCCTTCTTCGCGTACGGCGAGATGATCAGTGCCGGAATACGCGTGCCCGGACCCCAGCGGTCGGCCTTCGGCGGCGACACGTGATCCCAGAAGCCGCCGTTTTCGTCGTAGGTCACGACCACCACCATGTTGTTCCACTGCGGGCTCTTCTGCAGATGCGAGATCACGTCCGCGATGTGTTGATCGCCCGATGCGACATCGGTGTAGCCCGCGTGTTCGTTCAGGTTGCCCTGCGGCTTGTAGAACGACACTTGCGGCAGCGTGCCGTTGTCGATCGCCTTGATGAACTCCGAGCCGGCGAGACCACCGTCGAGCAAATGCTGCGAACGGTTCGCGGTGCCCGGTGCGAGGTCGGCGAAGTAGTTGAACGGCTGATGATGCGGCTGGAAGTTCGGCGCCGTCAGATTCGCGCCGTAAATCACATTCGACGTGCCGTTTTGCGCCGCCGACACCGCCGCGCCCCACGCGCCGCCGTACCAAGCCCACGACACCTTCGCGTTGTTCAGCAGATCGCCGATGTGCTGCTGCGACTGTGCCGGCAGCGTGGTCGCCTGGGTCGGATCGGCGAAGTTCGCGTCGCCGCCGGTCGCCGGCTTGTTGCCGCTCGGCTGATATGGCGGCTGCATCGTGTTGATCGCGAAGAAGTCAGGCGTGAGGTTGCCCGAGTTCACGTATTTGGGCGGACCGCTCAACGCCGAAGCGGGCGAGTTGGACGCGAGCTTCAGCGTGACGCCGTCGCTTTCCACCGACGAGATCGAGCTGGCCGCCACGCTCTTGTCCGCGTTCGGATAGGTCGGCGTGCACGCGCAGATCAGCCACTGGTGGTTCAGGAACGAACCGCCGAACGCGCCCATGAAAAAGTTGTCGGCGAGCGTGTACTGCTGGGCGATTTTCCACAGCGGCAGCTTGTCGGCGTTGAGCGTGTAGTGGCCCATCACGAGGCCGCCCGAATCCGCCCACGCGGCGAACTTGTCGTTCTTGCCGCCGTTGATCTGCATCTGGTTCTCGTAGAAGCGGTGATACAGGTCACGCGTCGTCGCCGTGATCGGCGTGTTGAAACCCTTCGGGTCGTCGATGGCGAACGGGCTGTTCGGCAGGTTTGCCGTCATGGCCTGCGTGACCACCGGCGTGACGCCGGTTTGCGTCAGGCCGTTCCACACCTGCGGCAGCGTCGCGAGCGTCGTGCCGTTGCGGTCCACCTGCGTGGCGCTCGCCGCCGTCACGTTCTGCAAACCGTTGGCGCCCGGAAAGTTGCCGTACAGGTTGTCGAAGCTGCGGTTTTCCGCGTAGATCACCACGACATTCTTGATCGAGGTGATGTCCGGTTCGTTGACTTTGTCACCGCCGCACGCATACAGGCTCAACGCTGCTGCGATCGCGATAGGCGTCGCGCAGATCAGTTTCTTGTTCATTTGATGTGGTTTCTCTCTCTCGCGTTGGGGACGGGTCACCTGCACTCCTTACACGGATGACCGCGGGCGAAAGTTTGGCAAGGCAATTTGACAGAAAGATGTAATTAATTACTAATTGCTTCTGATATGAAAATACCGTCGGCTGTATGTCATTTAAAAGACATGGGAATGAAATACGCTCGCGGACTTCACTATCGCAAACTCACATCTTTCTTATGCGGCCAGGTCTGACGGGGATTCGGAAAATAATGGCTCGGGTCGAGGCGCGGCGTGGCGCCGGTCTCGCGACGATGCGCGTGCGGCAAGCGACGGCGTTCGCGCTGACAGCCATGACCTTGATGCTTGCCGCGTGCGATGCGGGTGCGCCGGGGACGGCTGCCGTCGCGAGTGCCGCGGCGAGCACGGTCGCGGGCGGTTCGGCTTCGTCCGCGCCGGTGGCGGCGTCGGCCGTGCAGGTGGCCGCCCATGAAGCGGGGCAGTCCCGTGCGCAAGTCTACGAATCCGTGCGGCAGATGACGGCGCTCGGCAAGCAGTTATTTTTCGACGCGTCGCTCTCCGGCTCGGGCAAGCTCGCTTGCGCGTCGTGCCACAGTCCGGACCATGGGTTTTCGCCGGCCAATGCGTTGTCGGTGCAACTCGGCGGCAACGACATGCACCGCACCGGTATGCGCGCCGCGCCGACGCTGAAGTATCTGCAATCGGTGCCCGCATTCGCCGAGCACTACCACGAGTCGGACGACGAAGGCGACGAAAGCGTTGATGCCGGCCCGACCGGCGGCTTGACCTGGGATGGCCGCGTCGACCGCGGTG
Organism: Paraburkholderia sp. RL17-373-BIF-A; assembly: GCF_046030175.1. NCBI lineage: Bacteria > Pseudomonadati > Pseudomonadota > Betaproteobacteria > Burkholderiales > Burkholderiaceae > Paraburkholderia > Paraburkholderia sp. RL17-373-BIF-A. Next base: position 22,602 of record NZ_JARESO010000047.1, on the reverse strand, counting down.
GCGACCAGGCGCGCATTCCGCTGCTGTCGTCGTTTGAAATGGGCAGCACGCCGGCCAAAGTCACTGCGGCGCTCAAGGCTGCGCCCTACGCCGACGCTTTCCGCGCGGCCTTCGGCGCACATATTTTCGATAGCGACGACGCCACCTTCAAAGCCGTGTTGCAAGCGCTCGAAACCTTCGAGCAGACGCCGGAAACTTTCTATCCGTACACCAGCAAGTACGACGCCTATCTGGCGGGTAAGGCTCAGTTGACGCAAGCCGAACTGCGCGGCCTGCAACTGTTCAACGACGAGAAAAAAGGCAATTGCGCGAGCTGCCACATCAGCCAGCGCACCATGGACGGTGCGCCGCCGCAGTTCAGCGATTTCGGTCTGATCGCGATCGGCGTGCCGCGCAATCGCGCGCTGTCGGTGAATCGCGATCCGCATTTCTATGACCTCGGCGCCTGCGGCCCGGAGCGCACCGATCTGAAGGGTCGCGCCGAGTTTTGCGGCATCTTCCGCACGCCGACGCTGCGCAATGTGGCGCTGAAGAAGAGCTTCTTCCACAACGGCATCTATCATTCGCTCGATCAGGTGGTGCGCTTCTATGCCGAGCGCGACACGAACCCGGAGAAGTTCTATCCGGTCGCGAAAGGCAAAGTGCGGAAGTTCGACGATCTGCCCCAGCAGTACTGGGCCAATCTGAATACTGATCCACCATTCGATCGCAAGCCAGGTGACAAGCCGGCGCTCGACGAGGCTGACATCAAGGACGTCGTCGCGTTTTTGAATACGCTGACAGACGGGTACAAGGCGGGAAGCGGGGCGGCCGACTCAGTGGCCGCGAAGTGAGGAAGGTGACGCGATGGCTGCTGGCGTAGCCGGCCGCTCAGACCAGGATTAGTTGCCGACGCTCGCCAGCATGTAATAGCAGCCGACGACCAGCATGGCGAAGGACAGCAACAGGCAGGCGACGCCAACGCGCGTCAGCAGATTCGGCCAGCGAGCGCGAGGCAACGCGTCCATCCGCACGACGCGCCGCGCGAGTCCGGGATCGCGTCTGATCGCAACCGGTACGAGCGCGACACACAGCAGCGCAAGTGCGATAGCAAAAGTTTTGAGGGCGGAGAGGGTGTGCATGGCGGAGCGTCTTCAGATTCTGATTGGCGCGGATGCGCAATCAATCAATCTTAAGAAGTCGTCCTACTGCTAGGAATGGGAGCTGTCCTAAAATTAGCGGCGCTCGTTGTGTCCGGTGGCGCGTGATTCAAGCAATAGATCGCGCCGCATATTCCGCTGGCGGCCGCCCTGTTCGGCTGAGAGCCCGGCCGTTTCTCGCGGTCCCTTCGAGGGGGACATGCTATGCTTTTGGGGTCCAGATCACGATGCGCCCCGCGCGCTCGAGACCGCCGAACACTTTCGAGGAGAACCCTTCATGTCGATGCGAACCCGTGTCCTGTCTCAACTGACTGCCGGTAGCCTGTTGCTGGGTGCTGCGATCGGCGCGCAAGCTGCGAATCTTGGTTTTCTGAACGACACGCCGATCAGCTACATGAAGCAACGCGACATCGACTCCGTCAAGAAGGCGGTCTTCTCCGCACTGAACGACAAGCAGGACGGCGAAACCATGAACTGGGTCAACGAAGGCACGGGCAACAGCGTGAAGATCGACGCCGCGATCACGATGGCCAGCACGGCCAAGGACGGCGACCGTACTTGCCGCGACGTCGGCGTCGTGCTGAGCGCCAAAGGGCAATCGATGAACCTGCGCCCGCAGTTCTGCAAGCACGGCAGCGGCAACTGGCAATTGCAGAAAAAGCACTGAGCATGCGGGCCTTGATGGCGGCGCGCGCGGGTTGGCAGCCGGCGCGGCTCGAAGCCATGCATGTGCGTGTCGATGGATCGTTGCGTTCGCTTGAAATGGTGCGGCAATGAGCACACGGATTGTCTCGTGCGGCATCGTCTTGCTCGACCCGGACGGCCGCGTGCTGCTCGCGCACGCTACTGAAACGTCGCACTGGGATATTCCCAAAGGACATGGCGAAGAAGGCGAGGCGCCGCACGTCACGGCGCTGCGCGAGATGGTCGAGGAGACCGGTATCGCCATCGAGCCCGAGCGTCTGAAAGACCTCGGCCTATTCGTCTATCGGCGCGACAAGGACCTGCATCTGTTCGGCGCGCGTGCCACCGTCGACGAACTCGATCTGAGCGTGTGCATCTGCACGTCGCTCTTTCCGCGCCGCTCCGACGGCACGCTGATTCCCGAAATGGATGCCTACCGCTGGGCCGCGCCTGACGAAGTGGACAAGTATGCGAGCCGCAGTCTCACGCGGCTCTTTCAGACCACGCTGTCGCTCGCGGAATTGCATCGGTCGCTATAGCGGCGAAGCCAGCGACTGCGTGGACCGCCCGACGCTCAGTCGAGCGCGCGGTCGTTCGGATGCGCGAACAAAGCGCGGTTCTGCTCCGACAGCGGATAGTTCAGATTGATGCCGTGCGGCGGAATAGGTTGCGTGAACCACTGCTTGTACAGACGCTCCGCTTCGCCGGAAGTCTGGCTGCGCGTGATCACGCCATTGACGAGCGTGCGGAACGGTTCATCGCCTTTGCGGAACATGCACGCGTAGACTTCATAGCCAAGCGGCGTGCCGGTCACCACGAAATCGTCGGGACGCGGATCGGTCGATTTGAATCCGTACACGATCGGCTCGTCCATCACGAAGGCCACGGCGTGGTCGTCCTTGAGCGCGGAAAAGGCCTCGGAATGATCGCGCGCGCTGGTGATGCGCATGTTCAGGTGCTTGTCGGTGTTCAGGCGGCGCAGCAGGCGTTCGTCCGAGGTGCCCGCGGTCGTCACGACCGCTTTGCCGGCCAGGTCGGGAAAATCCGTGATGCCGCTGTTCTTGCGCGCGATCATGCGCACGGCGTACTGGAAGAAACTGTTCGAGAACGCGGCCACGTTTTCGCGTTCCACCGTGTGCGTGGTCGAGCCGCATTCCAGATCGATCTGGTTGTTCAGCAGCATCGGCGTGCGGTTCGACGAGGTCACGGTGATCTCGTGCACCTTCAGTTGCGGCATGCCCAACGTCTTCTTGATCTCGTCGACGATCTGCAGTGCGATGGTCTGCGAATAGCCGACCGTGCCTTTGCCGTCGAAGTAGGAGAAAGGAATCGACGCTTCACGCACGCCGAGCACGACCACGCCGTCGTCGTGAATTTTTTTCAGCGTGCCGGTGAGTTCGTCCGTTTGAGCGGAGCAGGCGAGCGACGCCGCGCCGAACGTGGTCAGCGCCATGAGCGCGCAACGCGCGACCTGAACGAAACGCGCCGCGCGCGCCGTGCTTCCCGTTGTGCGCCGGGTACTCGCCCTGCGGCGGGCTGCAACTTTCATCGGACCTCCCGGACTGGCGTTGGCGGATGCCGCGCCGTCGCTGTCGATGGAACATGATGCAACAAAACGGCGTGCATCTTTCTATCAAGACGCACGCCATATCCAACTTCAGATGCGCTGCAAAAGGGTGCGTTCCAGCTTACGCCGGCTTGCCCCAACTGTCGCGCAGACTGACGATGCGATTGAATACTGGCTTACCCGGCTTGGAATCGACGCGGTCGGCGACGAAATAGCCATGACGCTCGAACTGATAGCGTTGCTCCGGCAGCGCTTCGCGCGCGCCCGGTTCCAGGTAGGCGTTGACCACGCGCTTCGAATCCGGATTCAGCGCTTCGAGGAAATCGCGGCCGCCGGCGTCCGGTTGCGGTTCCTTGAACAGGCGGTCGTAGATACGCACTTCGGCCGGGCACGCGGCTGCCGCGCTGACCCAGTGAATGTTGCCCTTGACCTTGTAGTTGTTCGCGCCTTCGGTGCCCGATTTGCTGTCCGGGAAGTAGTTGCAATGGACCGCGACGATGTTGCCGTTCTCATCCTTGTCCGCGCCGACGCATTCGATCACGTAGCCGTAGCGCAGACGTACCTTGTTGCCCGGGAACAGGCGGAAGTAGCCCTTCGGCGGCGTTTCGTTGTAGTCGTCGCGTTCGATCCACAGCTCGCGTGAAATCGGAAACTCGCGCACGCCCATTTCCGGGTGATGCGGATGGACCGGCGCATTGCATGGCTCGGTCACGCCTTCGGGGAAGTTGTCGATGATCAGCTTCACCGGATCGAGCACGGCGGCCGTGCGCGGCGCCTTATCGTCCAGATCGTCGCGCAGCGCGCCTTCGAACACGCTCATGTCGATCCACGAATCGACCTTGGTCACGCCGATGCGCTCGCAGAACAACTGGATCGCTTCTGGCGTGAAGCCGCGCCGGCGCACGCCGACAATGGTCGGCATACGCGGATCGTCCCAGCCGTCCACATGGCCTTCGGTCACGAGTTGCAGCAGCTTGCGCTTGCTGGTGATCGCGTAGGTCAGGTTCAGGCGCGAAAATTCGATTTGTTGCGGCAGCGGGCGCGTGAAAATGCCGGCCTCGGCGAGTTCGTTCAGGATCCAGTCATACAGCGGACGATGGTCCTCGAACTCCAGCGTGCACAGCGAATGCGTGATGTTTTCCAACGCGTCCGAGATGCAGTGCGTGTAGTCGTACATCGGGTACACGCACCATTTGTCGCCGGTGCGGTAGTGATGCGCGAAGCGAATCCGGTAGATCACCGGATCGCGCATATTAAAGTTCGGCGACGACATGTCGATCTTCGCGCGCAGCACGTGCTCGCCTTCCTGGAACTCGCCGGCCTTCATGCGGCGAAACAGGTCGAGATTCTCCTGCACCGAACGCTCGCGGAAGGGCGACGGCGTGCCGACTTCCGTGGCCGAGCCGCGGTTCGCGCGCATTTCTTCTGCCGACTGGCTGTCCACGTAGGCCTTGCCGCGTTCGATCAGCAGTTCGGCGAATTCGTACAGCTTGTCGTAGTAGTCGCTCGCGTAGTAGAGCTCTTCCTTGCCGCCTTTTTCCCACTCGAAGCCGAGCCAGCGCACGGCGTCGATGATCGAGTCGACGTATTCGACGCTTTCCTTTTCCGGATTGGTATCGTCAAAGCGCAGATGGCACACGCCGCCGTAGCTGCGCGCCACGCCGAAGTTCAGGCAGATGCTCTTGGCGTGACCGATATGCAGATAGCCGTTCGGCTCGGGCGGAAAGCGCGTTTCGACACGCTGCCCCCACTTGCCGGTGCGGTTGTCGTCGTCAATGATGTTGCGGATGAAATTGGATGCCGCTGGCGCGTCGTTGCGTTCGGTATTCATGCGAGAAGGTGAAAGTCTGTCGGGGGCGCGCAATGCGTCCACTTATCCGACAATTCTACCTGACGAGTCCCGTCGCAGCAGGCGAGTGCGGCGTGCAGCCAACGTTTGAGCGGTTTTGGCGGCAATTCAGGGGGCAGGCCGGCGCTGTAACAGGAGGTAAAACGTTTTGTTCGCGCGCCCGCCGCCGCCTTAGGATGCCAGCGGCGCGGGTTCGTCCGCGAGGGCCGCATGGTAGGTCCGCGTGGGTTTTCCGGACGCCGCAATAGGCGTTGTGCGCCCGCGTTCAGGCCGCATCGCGCAGCATCAGGCCGCTTTTCTCGCAACCTGAGCGCGCGGGCGGGAAATCACCGCGTATAGCAAGGCGCATCAGCCGTCCCGCCTCGCCCCACATGCCCGCCGCCCGATCATTTCCCGGGGCAGTGCAGCTTGCGCCATGACGCGCAGCGCGTGCACTCGTCGCAGCCGTCCACGCAGGCCGCACCGCCCTTTGTCGCCTTGCACGAATTCTTGCCGTTCGTGCACCATGGCGCCCTTAGTTGCCGGAGTTTCTCGGATGTCTGTCCCGACGCACGGCGCGCCTCGCGCGCCTTTCACCTCGCTTTCTCTGGCCCGGATCCTGACGGTGTCGGCCATGCTCGCCGCGTTCACCGGCGGCGTCGTCGCGCCCGTGCCCGCGCTGGCAAAAACGCCGCCGCCGAAGGCCGTGTTCGACGCATCGGCGGTGGCCGTGCCGGACCGCTACAGCGCGGACACGGCGCAGCAGATCTTCGCCGCCGGCGGCAACGCGGTGGATGCCGCCGTCGCCATCGCCTTCACGCTGGCCGTGACCGCGCCGGATGCGGGCAACCTCGGCGGCGGCGGGTTCATGACCGTGTTCATGGACGGCAAGCCGTACTTTCTCGACTATCGCGAGCGCGCGCCGCAACAGGCGACCCGCGAAATGTACCTCGACGACAAGGGCAACCTGCTGCCTGGCATGAGCGCCGTCGGGCATCGCGCAGTGGGCGTGCCGGGCACGGTCGAGGGGATGTGGGAGGCGCAGCAGCGTTTCGGCAAGCTAAAGTGGAAGCAGGTGCTGGCGCCCGCGATCCGCTACGCCACCGACGGTTTCCAGGTCGAGCCGTGGTTGCAGCAACGCCACGACGCGGCGGCGAAGACCTTCGCCGGCAAGACCAATTTCGACGCCTACTTTTCGAATCTCAAGGCGGGCGTGACGTACCGCCAGCCGGAACTTGCGCAGACGCTGTCGCGCATTGCGAGCGACGGCGGGCGCGAGTTCTACGAGGGCCGCACCGCGGATCTGATCGCCCAGCAGATGTACGGCCACGGTCTGGTCACGAAACAGGATCTGATTCAATACAAGGCCGTGTGGCGCCAGCCGCTTACCGCCGACTGGAACGGCTATCAGGTCGTGACCGCGCCGCCGCCGAGTTCAGGCGGCATTGGGCTGATCCAGATGCTGAAGATGAAAGCCGATCTGAAGCAGGCGTTCGACGGCCTCGAGCTGAACTCCGTGCCGTATATCCATCTGATCGCGCAGATCGAGGACCGCGTGTTCGCTGATCGCCAGCAATACCTGGGCGATCCGGATGCGTACAAGGTGCCGACCGGCAAATTGATCGACGACGCCTACCTCGCGCAGCGCGCCGACGAAGTCAAGCCCGACGAAGTGCCGGGCGCGGCGCCGGTGAAGCCGGGCCTCGGCGACACGGCCCCGGAGAAAGCGCAAACCACGCATTTCTCGGTGGTCGACAAGTGGGGCAATGCCGTGTCGAACACCTACACGCTGAACGGGGACTTCGGTTCAGGCGTGGTGGTGGACGGCAGCGGCTTCCTGCTGAACGACGCCATGGATGACTTCGTCACCAAGCCCGCTGCCGCAAGCGCGTCCGGCGCAAGCAGCGCCGAAGTGAATACGGTGGCGCCCGGACGTCGGCCGCTGTCGTCGATGACGCCGACCATTCTGCTGAAGGACAACAAGGTGTCGCTGGTGATCGGCACGCCCGGCGGCTCGCGCATTCTGACGTCGATTTTCCAGGTGATGACCGATCTGTACGACTTCAACATGTCACCCACCGACGCGCTCGCCGCCATGCGTTTCCACCATCAGTTGCTGCCGCAGAAGACGATCTATTTCGAGCCGTATCGTCCGATCACAGGTGAGCTGGCCGAGCAATTGCAAGCCAAGGGCTACACGCTCGAAGGGCAGTCGTTCAACGGCGACGTGCAGTTGATCCGCATCGAGGGCACGACGCCCGAGCCGGCGGCAGATCCGCGCGGCGTGGGTGTGGGGCGCGTGATGCATTGACGCGGCCTGGCGGCGGCGCGGGCAAAAACAATAAACTGCGAACAACGATCAACGACGGGGAACGCGATGAGCGGACAAAAACAACCTGACACGCTGGTGCTGCCAGGCTACCAGAACTCCGGCGCCGGCCACTGGCAGACACGCTGGGAAGCATTGAGCCCGGCATTTGTGCGCGTACAGATGCCGGATTGGGAGCACCCTCAGCGCGACGCCTGGTGCCGCACGCTCGACGCCGCGGTGGCCGCCGCCGACGCGCCCGTGGTGTTCGCCGCGCACAGCCTCGGTTGCCTGACGACGGCTTTCTGGGCGTCGCAATACGCGAGCGCCGCGCAGCTAGCGAAGGTGGCGGGCGCACTGCTGGTCGCGCTGCCCGATCCCGCCGAGGCGCATTTTCCGCGGGACGCGACCGGTTTCGCACCGGTGCCGCTCAAGCGGTTGCCGTTTCCGTCGATCGTCGTGGCCAGCAGCGATGATCCCTACGGCGGCGTGCCGTTTTCGAAGACCTGTGCGAACGCGTGGGGCAGCCGCTGGATCGACATCGGCCCGCGCGGCCATATCAACGCGGACAGCGGGCTCGGCGATTGGAACGAAGGGCGCGAGTGGCTGGGGTCGTTTGGCGCGCCAAACTGTCGCTAAGTAACGCCCGCGCTGAACGCGCCCACCGCGCGCCCACCAGAATCAAATCACCGACTGCCCCCGCAACGCCGCAATCCTCGCTTCGTCATACCCGAGCACGTCGCGCAAAATGGTCTCGGTGTGTTCCCCGAGCGTAGGCGGATGCGCAAGCGCTTCAGGCGGCGTACCGGTCATATTGATCGGATTGCGCACCAGCTTGACCGTGCCGCCCGACGGATGCGGCAGATCCACCTGTAGCCCGCGCGCCACCACCTGCTCATTCTCGAACACCTCGCCAAGATCGTTGATGGGCCCACATGGCACACCAGTGGCTTCGAGGGTGGCGATCCATTGCTGCTTGCCTTGCAGGCGGACCATGTCCGCGAGAATCGGCACGAGGATCTCGCGGTTGCGCACACGCGCCGGGTTGGTGGCAAAACGTTCGTCGTCCGCCAGTTCCGGGCGGCCGCCCGCTTCGACGAACTTGCGGAACTGCCCGTCGTTGCCGACCGCGACGATGATCCAGCCGTCGCTCGTCTGGAAGGTCTGGTACGGCACGATGTTCGGATGCGCATTGCCCCAGCGCACCGGCGGCTGGCCGCTTGCCAGGTAGTTCGAATTCATGTTGGCGAGCATCGCCACCTGCACGTCGAGCAGCGCCATGTCGATGTACTGGCCTTCGCCCGTCCGGTCACGGTGGGTGAGGGCGGTGAGCACAGCAATGGTCGAGTACATGCCGGTCATGAGGTCGGCAATCGCGACGCCGGCCTTCTGCGGGCCGCCGCCCGGCTGGCCGTCGCGTTCGCCGGTGATGCTCATGAAGCCGCCGATGCCTTGCACGATGAAATCGTAGCCGGCGCGCTGCGCATACGGGCCGGTCTGCCCGAAGCCGGTCACCGAGCAGTAGATGAGGTCGGGCTTCACTTCCTTGAGCGACGCGTAGTCCAGACCGTACTTCTTCAACTGGCCGACCTTGTAGTTCTCCAGCACCACGTCGCTCTGCGCGGCTAATTCACGGATGATCCGCTGGCCTTCGGGCGAGGCGATGTCGACGGTGACCGAGCGCTTGTTGCGGTTCGCCGCGAGGTAATACGCGGCCTCGCGCGTGTCTTCGCCTTCCGGCGTCTTGAGGTACGGCGGCCCCCAGTGGCGGGTGTCGTCGCCGACTTCGGGGCGTTCGATCTTGATCACGTCGGCGCCGAAATCGGCGAGAGTCTGCGCGCACCAGGGTCCGGCGAGCACGCGTGTGAGATCCAGCACGCGGATATGACTGAGAGCGCCCATATTGGTCAATGTCTCCTTTGTGGCCAAGCGGCGCGCAAGGCGCCGCGAATGGGGGCAATCTTAAGCGATTCCCGCGCGCAGGCGCAGTCGGCCGAACGGCATAGGACGAATGACACGCGCCACAAAGTCCCGCGATGTCCTACGTTGCCCGCTCAAACCTGGCCGAACGGCCAACCATGCAGGCCGCGCTGCCGCGCACGGGCGCCGATCCCGTATAATCAGTCGTTTAAGAAACAAACAGTTGGCGCATCCCACGATGCCGCCGGTAACAGCCAGGGAACTGGCAAACCCGTCCCCCGCCCGCTATGAAAGCCGCCGAAATCCGCGAGAAATTCCTCAAGTTCTTCGAATCGAAGGGCCATACGATCGTTCGCTCGTCGAGCCTTGTGCCCGGCAACGACCCGACACTGCTCTTCACCAATTCGGGAATGGTGCAGTTCAAAGATGTGTTCCTCGGCGCGGAATCGCGCCCGTATTCGCGCGCCACGACCGCGCAGCGCAGCGTGCGCGCCGGCGGCAAGCACAACGACCTGGAAAACGTCGGCTACACCGCGCGTCACCACACGTTCTTCGAAATGCTGGGCAACTTCTCGTTCGGCGACTACTTCAAGCGCGACGCGATCCACTACGCGTGGGAACTGCTGACAGGCGTGTACCAGTTGCCGAAAGACAAGCTGTGGGTCACCGTCTATCACGAAGACGACGAAGCGCACGACATCTGGGCGAAGGAAGTGGGCGTGCCGGTCGAGCGCATCATCCGCATCGGCGACAACAAGGGCGCGCGTTACGCGTCGGACAACTTCTGGCAAATGGCCGACGTCGGTCCGTGCGGCCCGTGCTCGGAAATTTTCTACGACCACGGCCCGGACGTGTGGGGTGGCCCGCCGGGATCGCCCGAGGAAGACGGCGACCGCTACATCGAGATCTGGAATCTCGTGTTCATGCAATTCAGCCGCGACGCGCAAGGCAACATGACGCCGCTGCCCAAGCAGTGCGTCGATACCGGCATGGGTCTGGAGCGTATCGCCGCCGTGCTGCAGCACGTGCACAGCAACTATGAGATCGACCTGTTCCAGGCGCTCATCCAGGCCGCTGCGCGTGAAACCGGCGTGAGCGATCTGACCAACAATTCGCTGAAGGTGATCGCCGACCACATCCGCGCGTGCTCGTTCCTGATCGTCGACGGCGTGATTCCGGGCAACGAGGGCCGCGGCTACGTGCTGCGCCGGATCGTGCGCCGTGCGATCCGCCACGGCTACAAGCTGGGTAAGAAGGGTTCGTTCTTCCATCGCATGGTGGCGGACCTCGTCGCGCAGATGGGCGGCGCGTACCCGGAACTGAAGGAAGCGGAACAACGCGTCACCGACGTGCTGCGTCAGGAAGAAGAGCGCTTCTTCGAGACCATCGAGCACGGCATGTCGATTCTCGAGGGCGCGCTGGCCGACCTCGAAGCCAAGGGCGGCAAGACGCTCGACGGGGAACTCGCATTCAAGCTGCACGACACGTACGGCTTCCCGCTCGATCTGACGGCGGACGTGTGCCGCGAGCGCGAAGTGACGGTCGACGAAGCCGCCTTCGACGAAGCCATGGCGCGTCAACGCGAGCAGGCTCGCGCGGCGGGCAAGTTCAAGATGGCGCAAGGCCTCGAATACTCGGGCGCGAAAACCACGTTCCACGGTTACGAAGAAATCGTCTTCGACGACGCGAAGGTCGTCGCGTTGTATGTGGACGGCGCCTCGGTGCAGCAAGTGAGCCACGGCCAGCAGGCTGTCGTCGTGCTGGACCACACGCCGTTCTACGCGGAATCGGGCGGCCAGGTCGGCGACCAGGGCGTGCTGGCCAACGCGAGCGTGCGCTTCGCGGTGAGCGATACGCTGAAGGTGCAGGCCGACGTGGTCGGTCATCACGGCACGCTCGAGCAGGGCACGCTGAAGGTGGGCGACGTCGTCAAGGCGGAAATCGACGCGGTGCGCCGCGCCCGCACGCAACGCAACCACTCGGCCACGCACCTGATGCACAAGGCGCTGCGTGAAGTGCTCGGTTCGCACGTGCAGCAGAAGGGCTCGCTCGTCGACGCCGACAAGACCCGTTTCGACTTCGCGCACAACGCGCCGATGACGGACGAGCAGATCCGCCGTGTCGAGGAAATCGTCAACGCCGAGGTGCTGGCGAACGCGCCGGGCATCGTGCGCGTCATGCCGTTCGACGAAGCGGTGAAAGGCGGCGCGATGGCGCTGTTCGGCGAAAAGTACGGCGACGAAGTGCGCGTGCTCGACCTGGGCTTCTCGCGTGAATTGTGCGGCGGCACGCACGTGCATCGCACCGGCGACATCGGCTTCTTCAAGATCGTCATGGAAGGCGGCGTGGCGGCGGGCATCCGTCGCGTGGAAGCGATTACGGGCGACAACGCCGTGCGCTTCGTGCAGGATCTCGACGCGCGCATCAATGCGGCTGCGGCTGTGTTGAAGGCGCAACCGTCGGAACTGACGCAGCGGATCACGCAGGTGCAGGACCAGGTGAAGTCGCTGGAGAAGGAACTGAGCGCGCTGAAGTCGAAGATGGCGTCGAGCCAGGGCGACGAACTGGCCGGTCAGGCGATCGAAGTCGGCGGCGTGCACGTGCTGGCGGCTACGCTCGAAGGCGCGGATGTCAAGACGCTGCGCGAAACCGTCGACAAGCTGAAGGACAAGCTGAAGAGCGCGGCGATCGTGCTGGCTTCGGTCGAAGGTGGCAAGGTGAGCCTGATCGCCGGCGTCACGGCGGACGCCAGCAAGAAGGTCAAGGCGGGCGAGCTGGTCAACTTCGTGGCGCAGCAAGTCGGCGGTAAGGGCGGCGGCCGTCCGGATATGGCACAGGCTGGCGGCACCGAGCCGGCGAATCTGCCGGCGGCACTGGCCGGCGTGAAGGGTTGGGTCGAAGGCCAGCTTTGATTCTGATGTGATTGGGCCACGCGGAGCGCCGGGAGGTTGGGCGTGTCGCGTGGCCTAAGTTTTTTTGAGCGTCTGGCGCGAAGCGCCGCAACCGTGCAGTCAAAAAATCAGGACGCCCCTTCCGCAGCAGTCACAGTCTCGGGCAAGCTCACCGCATCCTGCCGCATCACCAGCGCCTGTTTCAACGCATTCAGTGCGGACGAAAAATGCCCGCGTCGCCACACCAGCAGTGTCTCGATCACTCCGATGTCGGGCAGCTCATGCACCGCGATATTGCTGGCATCGGTCTGCAAATTCAGCACCGACCGCGGGGCCACCGCCACCCCTGCACCAGCGGCCACGCATGCCACGATCGCGTGGTAGGAGCCCAGCTCCAGCACGCGCGCCGGCCTCACGCCGTGCTCCAGATACCACTTCTCGATATAAGACCGGTAAGCACAGCCACGCTCGAACGCAATCAGCGTCGACAGCGCAATGTCCCGGACGTCCCGAATCGGTCGATGCCCGCGCGGCGTCAGCATCACCAGTTCTTCCCTGAACACCGGCACCGACTCGAATAATTCGCCGAGCGCAGCAGGGTCCAACGGCGTCGCCACCAACGCGGCATCCACTTCGAATTCACGCACCCGCTCGATCAGCTTGCCGGTCGTGCCGATCTCGAGTTCCAGCGCGACGGCGGGCCACTGCTGGTGATAACGCGCGAGCAGCGCGGGGAGACGCGTCGCGGCGACACTTTCCATCGTGCCCAAACGCAGCCGCCCGCTCGGACGGTCCTCGCGCACCGCATGACGCGCCTCGTCGGCGAGCGCGAGCAGGCGTTCGGCGTAGGGCAGCAGCGTCTCGCCGGCGGGCGTCAGGACGAGACGGCGGCCGTCGCGGATGAACAGGTCGGTGCCCAGTTGCTCTTCGAGCTGCTTGATGCGCGTAGTGACGTTCGATTGCACGCGATTGAGCTTGGCAGCAGCGCGCGTCACGCCGTTTTCCCGCACGACGGCACGAAAAATGGTCAAAGCGGCCAGATCCATGATTCTCTCTAGGCGATGGGTGGTATCCGAATTATTCATTTTTCGTGATTAAAAGGTCAAGCTACTATGGACGTAAGCCATCTGATCGATTGACCGCACGTATCGTCGCCCGCTCATGAACAATCTCGCCTCCACCACGCACGGCAGCTTCGCCGGACGCCACCCCGCCCGCCGCGCGGCTCTTGCCTGCATGGTCACGCTGGCCGTCGCGCTCGGTATCGGGCGATTTGCATTCACGCCGCTCTTGCCGCTGATGCTTCACGGCGACGCGTTCGGTCAGCCGCAGCTCGATATTCAGCATGGCGGCTGGCTGGCGTCGTTCAATTACGCGGGGTATTTCCTCGGCGCGGTCACGTGCGCGGCGCTGCGGATCGAGCCGGCGCGCATGGTGCGTTGGGGGCTCGTCGCGACGGTGCTGCTGACGCTGACGATGGGTGTGGCGAGCCAGTTCTGGATATGGGCGGTGGTGCGGTTCATCGCGGGCGCGGTTAGCGCCTGGACGTTCGTATTCGCGTCCCAGTGGGGCTTGCGGCGGCTCGCCGAGCTCGGTGCGCATGGATGGGGCGGGGTAATCTACACGGGGCCGGGCATGGGCATCGTCGGTACGGGCCTGCTGGTCAGCGTGGCGGGTGGGTATGGGGCCACGGTGGGGTGGCTCGGGTTCGGGTTGATTGCGGCGGCTCTGTCGGTTGTGGTTTGGCCGGTGTTTGGCGCGGCGTCCGGCAGTGGAGAAAAAAATCTGCGCGCTCGCATGGTTGGTTCTGGTCGTGGCGATCAGGCTAGTGTTGGCGCGATGAGCCAACGTGTCACCGGTGAATTCGGCGCGACGGAACGCGCCGCAGGTCAAGGCGCGGGAATCGATGGCGTTGGAACCTATGGCGCTCAACTTCAGGGCGCTGGAACTCAACGCGCGGCAGTTCACGGCGCTGCAGCTCAAAGCGCCGGAACCTTCGGCGCTGAATTCCAACGCGCAGCAGCTCAACGCGCAGCAACCCAAGCCACGCCAATCCAACGCCCCGTCGCCCAACCCACCACGACCAGCACCGCCCACCACGCCACCCATCACCACGCCACCCATCACCACGCCGACGCCCTCTGGCTCATCCTTCTCTACGGCGTCCCCGGTTTCGGCTACATCATCACCGCGACGTTCCTGCCCGTCATCGCGCGTCACGCATTGCCTGGCTCAGCATGGCCCGACCTGTTCTGGCCGATGTTCGGCGCGGCGCTGATCGTCGGCGCACTGCTGGCGGCGCGTTTGCCGGTGCATTGGGACAACCGCACGCTGCTTGCCGGCTGCTATGTGCTGCAGGCGTGCGGCATCGCCCTCGGTATCGTCTGGCCGACGGCGGGCGGCTTCTCATTCGGCAGCATCCTGATCGGCTTGCCGTTCACCGCGATCACGCTGTTCGCGATGCGCGAGGCGCGGCGTCTGCGCGGCGACGACGCTGCCGGTCTGATGGGCTACGCGACGGCGGCCTATGGCGTCGGTCAGATCATCGGCCCACTCGTCGCCGCGCCGATCGCCGAGCAGACCGGATCGTTTTCGCCGGCCTTGTGGCTGGCAGCGGGCGTGTTGCTGCTGGGCGCGGCCGGGCTGATCGTCGTCGCGCGCATGCCGCGTGGCCGGGGCCGCATGCCCGAATGCGGCTGCCATTGAAAGCGCGTGGATGCAGGCGTCCCAGCCAATCCCATAGCCGGAAAACAAATAACCGAAGGGCGCACTAAAATGACCGCTTTCCCGTCATCCCAGCGCGCCCATCGCCGGACGCGCCGCCAGCCATGCAACATTTCGCGTCCGACAACTACGCCGGCATCTGTCCCGAAGCGCTCGACGCGCTGATCGCCGCCAACAACAGCGGCCACGAGCCGGCCTACGGCGACGATTCCTGGACCAACCAGGTGTGCGACCGTCTGCGCGAACTGTTCCAGACCGACTGCGAAGTGTTCTCCGTGTTCAACGGCACGGCGGCCAATTCGCTGGCGCTCGCGTCGCTGTGCCAGTCGTATCACTCGGTGATTTGCCACGAACTCGCGCACATCGAAGCCGACGAATGCGGCGGCCCGGAGTTCTTCTCGAACGGTTCGAAGCTGCTGACGGCGCCGGGCGTTGGCGGCAAGCTCACGCCGGACGCGATCGAAGCGGTGGTTACGCGCCGCGCCGACATCCATTACCCGAAGCCGAAAGTCGTCACGCTGACCCAATCGACGGAAGTCGGCACGGTCTACAGCGTCGAGGAAGTGCGGGCGATCGCGGCGATCGCCAAACGGCGTCATCTGAAAGTGCATATGGACGGCGCGCGTTTCGCCAACGCGGTCGCGGCGCTGGACGTGCATCCGTCGGAGATCACGTGGCGCGCGGGCGTCGACGTGCTGTGCTTCGGCGGCACCAAGAACGGCTTGCCGGTCGGTGAAGCGGTAGTGTTCTTCGACCGCGCGCTGGCCGACGATTTCGCCTACCGCCTGAAGCAGGCCGGCCAACTGGCTTCGAAGATGCGCTTCATTTCAGCACCGTGGCTCGGCCTGCTCGATAACGACGTGTGGTTGCGCAACGCACGTCACGCGAACGCGATGGCGCAACTGTTGCAAACGCGGTTGCAGGAAATTCCGGGCGTGAGCATCATGTTTCCCGGAGAATCGAACGCGGTCTTCGCGCAATTGCCCGCGCAGGCCGCCAAGGCCATGCGCGCGCGCGGCTGGAAGTTTTACGAATTCATCGGCGCGGGCGGATGCCGGCTGATGTGCGCGTGGGATACGCAACCGGAAACGGTCGAGCGGTTCGCCGCCGAGGTGCGTGAGTTGTGCGCGGCGTGAGGCCGTGTTGGACCGGAGGCGCTGAAGTGCCGGGCCATGAGCGCGTCGAGATCGCGCCCTAACCTGAGCGCCAACCCGAGCACCGGCCTGAACGCGACCCTGAGCACCATTGGGCGCGCCGACTAAAACGGCACCGCAAACCGAGCGTCACGCCCATAAGCTACAAGCCATCACACAAGACAAACGGAACGTCCCCTTCGCCATGACCGAATACCGATTTTGCCCACGTTGCGCCACGCCTTTGACCCAGCGCGCCGACGCCGAACACGAAGGCGGCCGCATCCGCCAGACCTGTCCCGATCCGGCGTGCGGCTACGTCCACTGGAACAACCCGCTGCCGGTCGTGGCGGCGATCGTCGAGTACGAAGGCAAGATTCTGCTGGCGCGCAATGCCGCCTGGGCGGAGGGCATGTTCGCGCTGATCACGGGCTTCCTCGAAAACGGCGAGACGCCGGAAGAGGGCATTGCCCGCGAGGTGCTCGAGGAAACCTCGTTGCACGCGGAGACGGTCGAGTTGATCGGCGTGTACGAATTCATCCGCAAGAACGAACTGATCATTGCGTATCACGTGAAGGCTTACGGAACGATTGCGTTGTCGCCGGAATTGCTGGAGTACCGGCTGGTCGAGCCGGCCAAGCTGCGGCCTTGGCGCGCGGGCACCGGCCAGGCGCTCGGCGAATGGATGCGGCGGCGCGGCCTGCCGTTCGAGTTCGTCGAAAGACCGGGGCAGTGAGCCAGCCGACAAACACGTCGATGAGCGGTGCGATGAACCCACGCTCAGCGAGGAGCGCGGCATGGCTTATATTTCCTGTCCGACCGTGCGCCGGTAGCAAAGGCGCTCGTGCCGCATGCTGACCGAGTGGCATTGACCAAAACAACCGGCCACACAACGTTCACGATAACGCCCGAGACAACCACGCCCGAGACAACCACACCAGCATGAACAAACCCGCATCCGCCTTGCGCAGCGCCTACCCGCATTTCCTGACGATTCCCACCCGCTGGATGGACAACGACGTCTACGGTCACGTGAACAACGTCGTCTACTACAGCTACTTCGACACCGTGGTGAACGAGTATCTGATCCGCACCGGCGTGCTCGATTTCGAGCAGGGCGAGACGATCGGTCTCGTGGTCGAGACGCAATGCAACTACTTCGCGCCGCTGGTGTTTCCCGACCGGATCGACGCGGGTCTGCGCGTCATACGGCTCGGCACGTCGAGCGTGCGCTATCAGGTCGGTCTCTTCAAGGAAGGCGAGGATCAACCCGCCGCGCAAGGACACTTCGTGCACGTGTATGTGAATCGTGTCACAAGGCGCCCGGTGAATCTGCCCGCCGAATTGCGCGCGGCGCTCGAACCGTTGAGCGTCGCAGAACAGCCGGACTAGGCGCGTGCAGTCGTTCGTCATCAACCTGCTGAACGGCATCAGTTACGGCCTGCTGCTGTTCATGCTGTCGGCGGGCTTGACGCTGATTTTCAGCATGCTCGGGGTGCTGAATTTCGCGCACGCGAGCTTCTACATGCTCGGCGCTTACGTCGGGTTTTCGGTGGCGGCGCGCGCGGGGTTCTGGAGCGCGCTGGTCGTGGCGCCGCTTGTCGTCGGACTGATCGGTGCGGCCCTGGAGCGGTGGCTGTTGCGGCGCGTGCGTGGGCACGGCCATCTTGCCGAGTTGCTGCTGACGTTCGGCGCCGCGTATCTGCTCGGCGAACTGGTCAAGCTCGGGTGGGGCTTGAACCCGCTGTCCGCGACCGTGCCCGCCGTGCTCGACGGGCCGCTCTTCACCGTCTACGGCGCGGCGTTCGCACGCTACCGGGCGTTCATGATGGCGGTGTCGCTCGCCATGCTGGGCGTGCTGTTCGCGGTGTTGCGCGTGTCGAAGGCGGGCCTGATCGTGCGCGCCGCGCTGACGCACGCGAGCGCCGTCGAAGCGCTCGGCCACAACGTGCCGCGCGTGTTCACCGGCGTATTCGCGGCGGGCACGGCGCTCGCCGCGCTGGCCGGCGTGATCGGCGCGCCGCTCTTCGTGATCGAACCGGGGATGGCGGAGTCGCTCGGCTCGATCGTGTTCGTGGTGGTCGTGATCGGCGGACTGGGTTCGCTGAGCGGAGCGCTGGTGGCGTCGCTGCTGGTCGGTTGCGTGCAGACGCTGGCCGTGGCGAGCAGCGTGTCGCTGGGCGACGTGCTGTCGATATTCGACGCCACGCTGCCCGTCGAATGGGACGCACTGACGCTCGCGCAACTCGCGCCGCTGATTCCGTATCTGCTGCTGGTGGCGATGCTGGCGCTGCGCCCGCGCGGGCTTTTCGGGCGGCGCGACGACCATGCGTGAGGCCGACGAATCGCCAGCGCCGTCCGTGACCGCGCCGCGCGCGCTGTGGCGCATGCTTGCGCCGTGGCTTGCGCTCATTCTGTTGCTCGCGGTGCCGCCTTTCATCTGGCCGCAAAGCTGGTTGCTCGCCTACCTCGCGCAGACCGCGACGATGATCGTGTTCGCCCTTTCATACAACCTGCTGCTCGGCGAGACGGGACTGCTGTCGTTCGGCCATGCCGCTTACTCCGGCCTCGGCGCGCTGCTGGCCGCGCAGGTGTTCAACCGGATCGGCGTACCGCTCGTGCTGCTGCCGCTGGTCGGCGGGATCGGCGGCGCGCTGTGCGGCGTGCTGTTCGGTTTCATCTCGACGCGGCGCGCCGGCACGGCCTTCGCGATGATCACGCTCGGTCTCGGCGAACTCGTGGCGGCCGCCGCGTGGACGCTGCCGGACTGGTTCGGCGGCGAAGCGGGCGTGGCGATCGATCGCGCGAGCGGACCGTTGCTGGGAAGCTGGACCTTCGGCCCGGCGCGCGAGGCTTATGCGCTGATCGCCGTGTGGTGCCTGCTCGCGTGCGCGGCGATGTTCGTGCTTTCGCGTACGCCATTCATGCGCCTTGCCAACGCCGTACGCGACAACCCGGTGCGGGCTGCAGCGATCGGTTGCTACCCGCGTCGCATTCGCTGTGGCGTAGTGGTGATGTCGGCGTTTTTCGCGGGTATCGCGGGGACGTTGGCGCTGATCAATGTGGAACTGGTGTCGACGGAGAGCGTCGGCATGATGCGCTCGGGCGCGGTGTTGATCGCCACGGTGATAGGCGGGACGGCGGCGTTCTTCGGGCCGGTCGCGGGCGCGGTCGTTCTGACGTTTTTCAGTGTCGCGGTGGCGAGCGTGACTCGGGCCTGGCTGTTCTATCTGGGGCTGTTCTTCATCGTGGTCGTGGTGATTTCGCCAGATGGATTGGCGGGCTTCATGGGGCGTTTTACGGCGAGTGTGGCCGCGCACGGCTGGCGCCGGTGCCGCGCGGCGTACGTGTGGGGCATGGCTGCCGCATTGTTGTGGACTGTGGCCGCTGTGCTCGCCGTGCAATGGGCCTACGCGGCGCAATTCGGTGCGGACGACGGCGCGGTGTTCAACGTGCCCGGCGTGCCCTCATGGATCAACGCGTCTCCGCTTTACTTCGGCGCCACAATCTTTGTGTTGGCCGTGTTGGGAGGACTCTCCGCGCATTACGCTATTCGCGCGCAAACGCTTCTTGCAGCCATGCGCTCGAACACCACGCACACCACCGGAGCCTCGCAATGATCCCGACGCTTGTGATTCGCGCGCAAACGCTTCTCGCGGCCACACGCTCGAACACCACGCACACCACCGGAGCCTCGCAATGATCCCCGCGCTCGCGCTCTACGGCGTCGAAAAACGCTTCGGCGCCACGCAGATTCTGCGCGGCGTCGATCTTGCGATTCAACCCGGCGAGCGTCACGCGCTGATCGGTCCGAACGGCGCGGGCAAATCGACGCTCTTCAATCTGATCGCTGGCGGCACGCGGCCGAACGCGGGGCGCATCGATCTGTTCGGCGCGGAGATCACGCGCCTCGCGCCGGCCGCGATCACGCGTCGCGGCCTCGCGCGCAGCTTCCAGAGCACCAGCGTGTTCACGCGGCTCTCCGTGTTCGACAACCTCCGCTGTGCGGCGATGCTGGCCGAGCGTGACCGCACGCGCTGGTGGCAGCGTTTCAGCGGCTCGCGTACGGTCGACGCGCGCGCCTCACAAGTGCTCGACGCGGTGGGCTTGAGCGCGCGTCGCCACGTTCAGGCCGGCACGCTCAGCTATGCCGAGCAGCGCGCGCTCGACCTCGGCATCGCGCTCGCGGGCGGCGCGCATACCTTGCTGCTCGACGAGCCGACGGCCGGCATGAATCGCGCGGAAGCGGCGCGCGCCATCGAACTGATTCGCGAGACCACGGCGGGCCGCACGCTGCTAATGGTCGAGCACGACATGGACGCGGTCTTCGCGATCGCCGATCGCATTTCAGTGCTCGTGCAAGGACGCATCATCGCGAGCGGCACGCCGGCGGCGATTCGCGCGGACGCGGCGGTGCGCGCCGCGTATCTCGGCGAAGGGTTCGGCTCATGAGCGCCTTGCTCGAGATTCGCGCGCTGAACGCGTGGTACGGCGCGAGCCAGGCGCTGCACGGCGTCACGCTGAGCATCCAGGCGGGCGAAGTGCTGGCACTGGTCGGCCGTAACGGTTCGGGCCGCTCCACGCTCGCGCGGGCGATCATGGGTCTTGTACGGAGCGAAGGCGAGTTGCGGTTCGCGGGACACGCGCTCGGTGGCCTGCGCACCTTCGAGATCGCGCGCCTCGGCCTCGGCTATGTGCCCGAGCATCGCGACGTTTTTCCGACGCTGAGCGTGCACGAGAATCTGCAACTCGGTGTCGCGCCACAGGATCGCGGCCGCTCGCCGCGCTTCACCATCGACGATGCATACGCGCTTTTCCCCGTGCTGAGCGAACGGAAGCGCACGCGCGCGGGTGCGCTGTCGGGCGGCGAGCAGCAGATGTTGACGCTTGCCCGCGCGCTGCTCGGCGACCCCGATCTGCTCGTCATCGACGAACCCGGCGAGGGTCTCGCGAGTCTGGTGATGGAGCAGGTCGCCCGATGCTTACGGACGCTGCGCGATCGCGGCGTGGCGATGCTGCTGATCGAGCAGCGTCTGGTGATCGCGCAGGACATCGCCAGCCGCGTCGCGGTGATGGGGCACGGCGAAATCGTGTTCGACGGTGCGCTCGCGTCGTTCTTGCTGCGGACCGACGTGATGCGGGAATGGCTCGGCGTCGGTTGAGCCTACGCGCGGTGCTCTATTGAGGTGCGACGTGGCGGCCTGGTGATCGATTTGCTGTCGAGGTAAATCCCTCACGCGTCGGCAGAGTCGCGTGCCCCGCGCTCTGTGCCCAGATCGCGCCAATCATGGCGTTTGAATCTCATTTGTCGACACGCCGCTCACGCCCCGCGCACGCGGCTTTCCACTCACTTGCCGCAGCGAAGAGCTTCGTCTGGATCGAGCCCGGCGACGTGAAGATGTTCAACTCGCTGGTGACGAATACGCGCACGTTCATCAGGGACAGTTCGAACCCCGGCGTGATGAAGTTCGATCTGTACGGCTATCGCAAGGACGTGGCGAAGGGAACGGTGAAGATGGGCGAGGACGGCGGCCTGGAGGTCGATCTGGCCGTTAGACAGTAGCCTGCGCGGTGCTTTTGGAAAGCGCCGCGCAGGCTGCAAGATCAAGCGTCCTTATTGATGATCCACTCGTGCGCCGGATCATTGCGGAAATGCCAGACTCGTTGCCCACCTGCCATCACGTTCAGATAATACGAGTCATACCCGTACGGCACGATCACGGGATGATAGCCACGCGGCACCATCACGACGTCGTGATTCTCGACGGCCATCGATTCGTCGATGTCGCGCATGTCGGTGTACACGCGCTGAAACGCAAACCCTTGCGGCGGATCGAGCCGGTGATAGTAAGTCTCTTCGAGCGAACTCTCGTGCGGGACATTGTCGGTGTCGTGCTTGTGCGGCGGGTAGCTCGAAGCGTGTCCACCAGGCGTCCTGACTTCCACCACCAACAGTGACTCCGCAGGCTCGGTCTGAGGAAGAATATCGCAGACGTATCGCGTATTCAGTCCTTTGCCGCGGGTCGAGCGCTTCATCGAACCAGGCTCGATCAACCTCGCCGGGAATTCGCCTTTGGCCGGTGCACTCGCCACGCCGATTTCGGCGTCGCGGCAAGCGCGAACCGTCACCCGCACGTTCGGCGGCAAATACACCGCGTACGGTGCGGCGTCCTCGAACACGCTGTCGCGCGAACCCAGCGAACTCCATTTAGTGTCCGCGGTTTCGATATCCACCGCACCCGTGAGCACGACGATGCACACTTCACGCGACGGTTCGAACACGTGCACGACCTCGTTCTCTCCCAGCCGGTAAGCGGCAAAACCGACGTACCGCCAGCACGCCGACTCGGGTGTCACTCGCGCGATCGTCTGGCCTTCGCGCTGCGCCTTCACCAATAAACTCATGCT
>NZ_JARESO010000046.1:0-66860 GCF_046030175.1 Paraburkholderia sp. RL17-373-BIF-A | reverse complement strand
GAATCCTTAATGCTGCAACCATGAAAAAACCTGGCCGGTGCGAACCGGCCAGGTTTTTTCTAACGACTCTTGTGACCTTTAAGCCGGCACTGTCTCAGCCTGCTTCGCACGCGACCACACGCGATGCTGCTCAGCCGCCTTGATGAAGGCCTTCAGCACGTCGGCGGCCTGGTTGTCGTCGCCGGTTGCGACGCCGTCGGCATGGTCCGGCAAATGCGCGGCAGTCAGCACGCCCCGCGCCGATCGCCGCGATCGCCTTCAGATGTTTGAACGCCTCGAGCACGAAATGCCGCGCGTCGCCCGATTGCGCCAGCGTCTTCGCGCCCTTGTCGCCGCCCACCACGATCACTGCGTCGAACATGATCGACGGCAAGCCGGCAATCGTGGCGTCCGGCGCCATGCCGTCGATCGCGGCAAGCGTCGGCGCGATCAGCATGGGCGCCGCGCCTTCGCCTTGCAGCGCCTGCTGCAGCTTCTTGATGGCTGCGCTATCGGAACCCGGCGCGGCCAGCAACGCGATCTTGCAGGTCTTGATGCCCGGCTGCACCCGGTTGAGCAAACTCAGCGCGGGCGATTCCTTGGGGCCGGTCAGCTTCGCCGTGCCTTTCTTAGGCGCCGGCAAACCCAGACCTTCAGCCACCTGCGCGGCGAGCTTCGCGTCGAAGTTGGCGATAATCTCGTTCACCACGCGCGCTCGAATTTCCGGCTTCGTCACCTTGCCGAGTTCGAACTGATAGGCTGCGGCGATATGGTCTTTCTCCGGCTGGGACATGCTGTTGTAGAACAGCGCCGCCTGCGAAAAATGATCGGCGAACGATTCGCTGCGCACGCGGATCTTGGTGCCTTCCACGCGCTCCTGATAACTTTCGAAGCCGCCATCCGACGGCGCCGGATCGGTTTCCTTCGGCCAGCCGCCACTCACCGAATTCGGCTCGTACGAGGCCTGGCCGACGTTGATCGCCTGGCGGTGCATCGCGTCGCGCTGATTGTTATTGAACGGGCACACCGGCCGGTTGATCGGAATCTCGTGGAAGTTCGGGCCGCCCAGCCGGCTGATCTGCGTATCCGTGTACGAGAACAAACGGCCTTGCAACAGCGGATCGTTCGAGAAGTCGATACCGGGCACGATGTGGCCCGGATGGAACGCCACCTGTTCGGTCTCGGCAAAGAAGTTGTCCGGATTGCGATTGAGCGTCATCTTGCCGATGATCTTGACCGGCACGATTTCTTCCGGAATCAGCTTGGTCGGATCGAGCAGATCGAAATCGAATTTGTGTTCGTCGGCTTCTTCAATTATCTGCACACCGAGTTCGAACTCGGGGAAATCGCCGCGTTCTATCGACTCCCACAGATCGCGCCGATGGAAATCCGGATCCTTGCCGGCCAGTTTCTGCGCTTCGTCCCACAGCAGCGAGTACGAACCCAGCACCGGGCGCCAGTGGAATTTGACGAAGCGTCCCTTGCCTTGCGCATTCACGAAACGGAACGTGTGAATGCCGAAGCCTTCCATGGTGCGCAGACTGCGCGGAATCGCGCGGTCCGACATGGTCCACAGCACCATATGCGCGGATTCGGGCACCAGCGAGACGAAGTCCCAGAAGGTGTCGTGCGCGGAGCCGCCGGTCGGCATTTCGTTCGGCGCTTCGGGTTTGACCGCATGCACGAAGTCGGGAAACTTGATGGCGTCCTGAATGAAGAACACCGGCATATTGTTGCCGACCAGATCGTAATTACCTTCCTGCGTATAGAACTTCACGGCAAAGCCGCGCACGTCGCGCACCGTGTCGGCGGAACCGCGCGGGCCCTGCACCGTGGAAAAGCGCACATAAACCGGCGTCTGTGCGGCGGGATCCTGCAGGAACGCGGCCTTGGTGTACTCCTTCATCGACTCGTACACCTGAAACACGCCGTGCGCCGCCGAGCCGCGCGCATGCACGATGCGCTCGGGTATGCGTTCGTGGTCGAAGTGCGTGATCTTTTCACGCATGATGAAGTCTTCGAGCAACGAGGGGCCGCGCGGACCCGCGCGCAGGCTGTTCTGATTGTCGGAGATCTTGACGCCCTGATTGGTTCTCAGCGCCTGGCCTTCAGGATTGACTCGAAACTGTTCGAGATCTTTCGATTTCGGATCCGCTTGCGGACTATTCGCCTGCGCGTCCTTCGCTGCGGGCTTCGGCGTATTCGTTTTACCTGCCATGAGAATCTGCTCCTTGCGTTCGGGGGCGTGCCGGTGGGGAAATCCGGTCTGACGCACCGAAACAAGGGAGCAAGCGTTGTACCCGCGCGGGCTCCATCACACTATATGATTGCCAATGAACCAGCCATGCGGGACGAACGATGCGGCGCGCCGCGATTGCGCGCCGCCGGCCATCTTATGCAAGCGCCGAAGCGCGCCATCAGAAACGGTAGTTGATCGAAATATCCGCTACGCCATTGGCTTTGCGGTGCGTGACAGGGCTATTGCCCGCGCTGCCCACCAGTTGCTCGAAGGCGCCGTCCGCGGTGGCGAACCAGTGCTTGTCGAACAGCCACACTGCGCTGATGCCGAAGCCCACCGATTTGAAGCCCGCGCTCGCGTGATACTGCGGGTACTTCGAATTCGCCGCCTGAGACTGATTCACGCCGAACCAGCTATTCATGTAAGTGGAGTCCGCGAGCGTCACGTTCGGACCGGCGAACCAGAAGAACTTCTTCGTGCTGCCCGGCATCGGCATATACGCGCCCAAATCGCCGATCCAACCATTCGAGCCGCCGAAATAGCGCCTGACGTCGGCACGCAGCACGAGCGGGAAATCCTTCGACACCACATACTCACCGGACAGTTTGACGCCCGGCGCGGGGTTGATGTTGCCGAGACCGTCCAACTCCTGCGGGTCGTCGTGGCCGCGGCGTCCGAGGTCGTAGACAGCGGCGAGACTCGCGCGCCAGTTCTCCCCTTGTGCGAAGTTGACCCCGAAGCCCTCGCCGCTCGACAGGAAGAACAGATCCTTATAGCGCACGTCGACGCTCGGACCCGCCATCAGGTGATAACGGTTGGAGCCCTCGTAGCGCGGCTGGAACGACGTCGCCGCGCCGACGCGCACCTGCCAGTCCGGAATGTTCGGCTGCCACATCTTCTGCAGCGGAATGCCGACCGAATATTGCCATTCGCCCAGCGGCGAAGGCGTTTGGGCCGAGGCCGAGCCCGGTAGGACGGCGACGCCGCCGATGGTCACGGCGACCAGGGAAGTTGCCGCGATGCCTGTTTGTTTATTGCGGAGCTTGCCGCCCCGCTTTCTACGGCTGTTAAACACCAGAAGCCTCCGATCTCGCGTATCGCGAAGAGGGTTTATGTTCTCGCCCCGGGTCCGCAAGGGATAAAAAGCACCCGGGCGACTGCCGCATCGCTACTTACGGCATGTAATTTTTTCAGCGAACGCCACGCACCGCTCGACAAAAAAACGCGACCCGTACCGATCGGGAGCCCGTCAATTGGGCATTTGTCTGAACAGATCGGTACGAAAGATTTGCCGACGGACGCACTCGTGCAAAATGCGGGCCTAGTCGCTGGAGAGCGGACTCGATTGGCTGAAGAACAAGAGGCGAATGCGCCGCGCTGCCAGAACGACGACGAAACACAGGTATGCGGATGCGATGAAAAAAGACACGGCCGGCGTCGCATGTAGCGACGCCGCGCACATTCGCGGCCTACTGCGATGCTTCGACCAGCACCGGCTTGTCGCGATACAGATTCGGGAACAGGCGCTTCAGGTTGGCGACCTTCGGCATGTCGTTGATCGCGATATACGCGGAGTTGGGATGCAGCGTCAAATAGTTTTGGTGATACGACTCGGCCGCATAGAAGCCTTTGAACGGCTCCGTCTTCGTCACGATCGGCGCGGGGAAGGCGTGCGCCTTGTCGAGTTGCGCGATATAGCTTTGCGCGACGCGCCTCTGCGTGTCGTTCAGCGGAAACACCGCCGAGCGATATTGCGTGCCGCTGTCCGGCCCCTGGCGGTTCAACTGGGTCGGATCCTGAATCACGGAGAAATACACCTGCAGCAACTGGCCGTAAGTGACCTTGGTTGGATCGAACGTGACCTGCACCGATTCCGCGTGCCCCGTCTCGCCGCCGCTGACCGTTTCGTACTGCGCGGTGTCGCGCTGGCCGCCCGAATACCCCGAGACCGCCTTGGTAACGCCGCGCACGTGCTGGAACACGCCCTGCACGCCCCAGAAACAGCCGCCCGCAAACACCGCCGTTTCTTCGTGCGCGGTCGAAGCCGCGACCGGTTCGTCGAGCGCCGGCGGCGCGATCACGACGGCGGCCTCCGATGAGAACGCCATGCGCTGCGCCAGCAGCAGCGCGAGCGCACCGAATCCGACCGAGAGTGAAATCGCCGCCATGCGCGAGCGGGCCGGCCTGCCGTCAATGCGTTTGTCGAAGTTCATGAGGTCCATCCTGATTCGCTCAGTTCACGCGCCCGATGCGGGCGTAAATGTCATCGCCAGACCGTTCATGCAATAGCGCAGGCCGGTCGGCTTGGGGCCGTCGTCGAACACGTGGCCGAGATGGCCGCCGCAGCGCCCGCATAGCACTTCGTCGCGCGTCATGCCGAACGACTTGTCGGTATGCGTGATAACCGCATGGCCGAGCGGCTGCCAGAAACTCGGCCAGCCTGTGCCGCTGTCGAACTTGGTCTTCGACGAGAACAGCGGCAGTTTGCACCCGGCGCATGCAAAAGTACCCGCGCGGTGTTCGTCGTTCAACGCGCTGCTGAACGGGCGTTCCGTGCCCGCTTCGCGCAGCACGCGGTATTGCGCGTCGGTCAGCAGTTTGCGCCATTCGGCGTCGCTGTGCACGACCTCGTAGGCGACTGCCGCGCTGCCGTTTGCTGCCTGTGCCGCTTGTGCCGGCTGCGCGGCGCGCGCCGTGCGCCACATCGAGGCGCCGCCGGCCAGCGACATGGCGCCAATCAACCTGAAGAAAATCCGTCTGCTGCAAGCCATGATGATCGCTCCGGAAAGTCCGTACCGTTCACCCGTTCCGGCGCTGATCGCGCCGCCCGCGAGTGTTCCCGATGCTTGGTCGCACGAGAGCGGGATAAATGACAGCATGCGCGTCTTTTTACGTGACGGTGACAACCGCAGCGGCGATTACAGCGGAAATTTGGTGGTCGAGAGAATTTCCTTGAGCACCATGAATGAGCGGATTTGCCGGACGCCCGGCAGATAGAGCAGTTGCTCCGCGTGCAGGCGATTGAAGCTGTCGCTGTCGCGCGTGCGGATCGTCATGAAATAGTCGAATTCGCCGGTCACCACGTGGCACTCCATGCAGCCCGCCACCATTTGCGCCGCTTTCTCGAACTCGGCGAACGACTCCGGCGTGGAGCGATCCAGCACCACGCCGATGATCACCAGCATCCCGGCCCCCGCCGCCTTCGGGTCGATCAACGCGACGACCCCGCGGATCAGACCGGACTCCTTGAGCCGCTCCACGCGCCGCAAACACGCCGGCGCACTCAGCTTGACCTTCGCCGCGAGCGCGACGTTCGAAATCGACGCGTCGGTTTGCAACTGCCGCAGGATCGCTCGATCGATGCGGTCGAGCGCCTGCAGCGGATCGGCCGGGACGGCGGCAGCAGTGGTCACCGCTGTCGAAGGTCGACGAAATTTTGTTGCGTTCATGAGTTCCTACACGTTTCTTTCTTGATCTGATTACGGATTTTCATTTACAAAAGTATGCCGAACCCAATTTTTTCGCAAGCTCATTTCCAGCGGATTTCCCTACCATCTGCTTAACGCGACCGGATGCCGTTCGCGTCCCACCTACCGACCACGGAGCTGCCATGAACCTGCAACGATTCCCTCGTTACCCGCTGACCTTTGGGCCGACGCCGATCCAGCCGCTCAAGCGCCTGAGCGACCACCTCGGCGGCAAGGTGCATCTGTATGCGAAGCGTGAAGACTGCAACAGCGGCTTTGCCTTCGGTGGCAACAAGACGCGCAAGCTCGAATACCTGATCCCCGAAGCGCTCGCGCAGGGCTGCGACACGCTGGTGTCGATCGGCGGGATCCAGTCGAACCAGACGCGCCAGGTGGCGGCCGTGGCGGCGCATCTGGGCATGAAGTGCGTGCTGGTGCAGGAGAACTGGGTGAACTACTCGGACGCGGTCTACGACCGGGTCGGCAACATCCAGATGTCGCGCATTCTCGGCGCCGACGTGCGTCTCGTCGCCGACGGCTTCGACATCGGCTTTCGCAAGAGCTGGGAAGATGCGCTGGAAAGCGTGCGGGCCGCCGGTGGCAAGCCGTACGCGATTCCGGCCGGCTGCTCCGACCATCCGCTCGGCGGTCTCGGTTTCGTCGGCTTCGCGGAGGAGGTTCGCCAGCAGGAAGCGGAATTGGGCTTCAAGTTCGACTACATCGTGGTCTGTTCTGTGACCGGCAGCACGCAGGCCGGCATGGTGGTGGGTTTCGCCGACGACGGCCGCGCTGAGCGTGTGATTGGTATCGACGCTTCGGCGAAGCCGGCGCAAACGCGCGAGCAGATCACCCGCATCGCGAAGCAAACCGCGGAACAGGTTGGGCTGGGACGCGATATTACGAGTAAGGACGTGGTGCTCGACGAGCGCTTCGGCGGCCCGGAGTACGGCTTACCGAACGACGGCACGCTGGAAGCGATCCGCCTATGCGCGCGTTTGGAGGGCGTATTGACCGACCCCGTCTACGAAGGCAAATCCATGCACGGCATGATCGAGATGGTGCGCAACGGCGAATTCCCCGAAGGTTCGCGCGTTCTGTATGCGCACCTCGGCGGCGTGCCGGCGTTGAACGGCTACAGCTTTATTTTCCGCAACGGCTAAACGAGGCGCTTCCTCAGATGCTCCCTTAAGAATTCCACGAACGCCCGAATCGTGAGGGAGCTCTGCCTGTGCTGCGGATAAACCGCGTAGACGCTCGTGGCGGTAGGCAGGAATGCTTCGAGCACCGGCACGAGCTGACCGCTTTTGAGCGCGTCGGCAACGATAAAGTCAGGAAGCCGAACAATTCCCAGGCCCGCGACCGCCGCATCGCGCACCAGTTCGCCATTGTTGGCGCGCAACGGACCGTGGACCTCGACGCCCTTCGTCGCGCCATCGACGACAAACTCCCAGCTCACGGCGCCGCCGTGGCCATACAACAGGCACGCATGGCGCTCCAGGTCAGCGGGCACCTTAGGCGCGCCACGACGCCGCAAATAACCAGGACTGCAGCAGGCCACCATCCGGATATCCACGAGCTTCTGCCCGATCAGCGTGGAATCCGGCAAGGTGCCGATGCGGATCGCCATGTCGAAGCCCTCGCCGACCACGTCGACGGTGCGGTCGCTCAATTCCATCTCGAAGCGCACGTCGCCGTGCTCGCGCAGGAACATCGCCACCAGCGGCGACAGATGCGCCATGCCGAACGACATCGGCGCGCTCACGCGTAACAGCCCGCGCGGCCCGGCACGGCGCAGCGACATGGCCTGCTCGGCGTCTTCCACTTCGCCGAGAATGCGTTTGGCGCGCTCGTAGAACTCCTGCCCGAGGTCGGTCACGGCCAGCTTGCGCGTGTTGCGGATCAGCAATTGCACACCGAGCGTTTCCTCCAGCGCCATCACCCGGCGGCTGACGAACTGCTTCGACAGCGACAGCCGGTTGGCGGCCGCCGTGAAGTTATGCGCGTCGACCGTGGCCACGAAGATCCGCATGTCATCGAGTTGCATCGTATTGTCTACTCCACAGTGACAGTGTTTCCGGTTTGATGGCGATTATACCCATCCGGATTGACCTACACTCTCATTCATGGATCGCGGACAAACATCTGGCCGGATCGCACAACCCAAGGAGAAAAAAGATGCTTGAAATCAGACATGCCAATCAACGCGGCCGCGCGGAGCACGGCTGGCTCAGCTCGCGTCATACGTTTTCCTTCGCTAACTATCACGATCCGAAGCAGAATGGCTTTTCCGACCTGCTCGTGATCAACGACGACCGTGTCGCGCCGGCGCAAGGTTTCGGCAAGCATCCGCACCGCGACATGGAAATCTTTTCGTACGTGCTGGAAGGCGCGCTGGAGCACAAGGACACGATGGGCACCGGTTCGGTGATCGTGCCTGGCGACATCCAGTTGATGAGCGCGGGAACCGGCGTCGCGCACAGCGAGTACAACCATTCGAAGAGCGACCCGGTGCACTTCCTGCAAATCTGGATCGCGCCGGGGCAAAAGGGTACGGCGCCGCGTTATCAGCAGCGTCACTTCGGCGCGGACCATAAGCGCGGCGTATTGCGCCTCGTGATCTCGCCGGACGGCGCGGACGATTCGCTGGTGGTGCAGCAAGACGCGCGGGTCTATGCCGGTCTCTTCGACGGCGATGAAACGGCGCGGCTCGAACTGGCCAGCAATCGCTATGCGTATGTCCACGTGGCGCGCGGCAGCGTGAGCGTGAACGGCGTCGAGTTCAAGGAAGGCGACGGCGCGCGTGTGCGCGGCGAAGAAGCGTTGACCTTCACGCAAGGCCACGGCGCGGAAGTCCTGGTGTTCGACTTGCGCGACATCGAAATGTCGGAGTTGTGGGCTTAAGCGGTTGAATGAGCTTAGTGCGGGCTCGCCGGAGAACATTCCGGCGAGCCGCCCTCTTCCTACCTTGTTGAGAAAAAATCATGCGCTATACGCTGTTTGAAAATCAGAAAGACGCGGTCATCCTCGTCGCCCGCATCCTGTTGATGGTGCTGTTCGTCATGTTCGGCTGGTCGAAGCTCGCCGGCTTTTCCGGCACCGTGGCCTATATGACGTCGAGCGGCGCGCCGGTGCCCGAGTTGTCGGCGGTGATCGCCGTGGTGATGGAGTTTGTCGTGGGCATCGCGCTGCTGGTCGGTTTCTATACGCGGCCGCTTGCCTTGCTGCTCGCGGTTTATACGCTCGGCGCCGCGTTCATCGGCCATCATTACTGGAACATGACCGGCGCGGTGCAGTACGACAATATGATTCACTTCTACAAGAACATCAGCATCATCGGCGGATTATTGCTGTTGGGTGTGACGGGCGCCGGGAAGTATTCAATCGACCGGCGTTGAATCTGCTGTCTTGCACGGCACGCCAGAAAGAAAGCCGCCCGGTTGACGCCGCGCGGCTTTTTTCTCGTATTGCGCGGTTCACGCTAGCCCGCGAACGCGCTTGCGAATGGTCCGGTGGATATTCGACTGCGCCATGTCGCCACGATAGTGCGCGGCAGAAACGCCCAGAACGATTCGCCATAGCGCGCACTCGCTGGATCGGATGGCGTCGCCACCCGCACGTAATGCCCACGATTGTGCTCGACGAAAAAATGGCCGTAAGCGACCGGCGCCAGCGTGATTCTGGCGAGCCATCGCTCGAAGCGATCGGTCTTGTGGCCGAGTTCGTGCGCCGTGTCGATCGACACGCCAATTGCCGCGTGGAGTGAGAGCGAGAGCGCGAAGCACTGGTAGTCGTGCCAAGTCATCGCATGCGTGCCCACGATCCATAAACCACAAACAAAAACGGCGGCCCAAAGGCCGCCGTCCACTACTCACACAACCGCATCAGGCCACTACCTCAGCCTCAGCTTCTCCAACCACTTCCACTTCTTCACTATTACGGATCAGATGATCGAACGCGGAGAGCGATGCCTTCGCGCCTTCGCCCACGGCGATCACGATCTGCTTGAACGGCACCGTGGTCACGTCGCCGGCGGCGAACACGCCCGGCACCGACGTCGCGCCGCGTGCATCGACGACGATCTCGCCGTGCTTCGACAACTCGACCGTGCCCTTGAGCCATTCGGTGTTCGGCACGAGGCCGATCTGCACGAACACGCCTTCCAGTTCGATCTGCTTCACTTCGCCCGAACGCAGATCTTTGTAGACCAGACCGTTGACCTTCTTGCCGTCGCCGGTGATTTCCGTGGTCTGGGCCTGCGTGACGACGGTCACGTTCGCGAGGCTGCGCAGCTTGCGTTGCAGCACTTCGTCGGCACGCAGCGTGGCGCCGAACTCGAACAGCGTCACTTCACGCACGATACCCGCGAGGTCGATCGCCGCTTCGACGCCGGAATTGCCGCCGCCGATCACCGCGACGCGCTTGCCCTTGAACAGCGGACCATCACAGTGCGGGCAGTAAGCCACACCATGATTGCGGTACTCGCGCTCGCCCGGCACGTTGATTTCGCGCCAACGGGCGCCCGTCGCCAGAATGATGGTCCTGGCCTTGAGCACCGCGCCGTTTGCCAGACGCACTTCGTTGATGCGGCCCGGGATCAGCGCTTCGGCACGCTGCACGTCCATGATGTCGACTTCGTAGCTCTTCACATGCTGCTCGAGCGCCGTGGCGAACTTCGGACCTTCAGTTTCCGTCACGGAGACGAAGTTCTCGATGGCCAGCGTGTCCAACACCTGCCCGCCGAAGCGTTCCGCCACCACGCCCGTCGCAATACCCTTGCGCGCCGAGTAAATCGCCGCAGCCGCGCCCGCAGGACCGCCGCCGACGATCAGCGTATCGAACACGGGCTTCTTTTCCAGTTCCTTCGCGGCACGCGCACCGGCGTTGGTATCGAGCTTCGCAAGGATTTCCTTCACGCCGCTGCGGCCCTGGCCGAACACTTCGCCGTTCATGAACATGGTCGGTACCGCCATGATCTGGCGCGCTTCGACTTCGTTCTGGAACAGCGCGCCGTCGATCGCCACGTGGCGGATGCGCGGGTTGATCAGCGCCATCACGTTCAGCGCCTGGACGACTTCCGGGCAGTTCTGGCATGACAGCGAAAAATACGTTTCGAATTGATAGTCGCCGTCGAGGTTACGGATCTGTTCGATCACGGCGTCTTCGAGCTTGACCGGATGGCCGCCGACCTGCAACAGCGCAAGCACGAGCGACGTGAATTCATGACCCATCGGAATGCCGGCGAAACGGATGCCCGTATCCTTGCCCGGCTCGCCGATCGAAAACGACGGCTTGCGCTCGGCGTCGCCACGACGCTCGATCACGTTGACGCGCTCCGACAACGTCGCGATATCGTTCAGCAATGCCAGCAGCTCTTGCGATTTCGCGCTGTCGTCGAGCGACGCGACGATCTCGATAGGCCTGCTAACCTTTTCGAGGTACGTTTTCAACTGAGTCTTGAGATTGGCATCAAGCATGGCTATTCGATTCCGTGACGATGGGTGTTGGGTTCCCGGCGCCGCACGCTTCCGGATAGGATAGGTGCGGCCCGGGGACGTGCGAACCACTGTAAGAAGCGGTCCGCACGGTGATGCGCCGCGAGGCGCTAACTGCGTAAGGTGGTGAGACCTTAGATTTTGCCGATCAGGTCGAGCGACGGGGTCAGCGTTTCTGCGCCCGGCGTCCACTTGGCGGGGCACACTTCACCCGGGTGAGCCGCGATGTATTGCGCAGCTTGCACCTTGCGCAGCAGCTCGCCGGCGTCACGGCCGATGCCGTTGTCGTGAATTTCGGCCAGCTTGATTTCGCCTTCCGGGTTGATCACGAACGTGCCGCGCAGTGCCAGACCTTCTTCTTCGATCAGCACGTCGAAGTTGCGCGAGATTGCCAGCGTCGGGTCAGCGAGCATCGGGTACTTGATCTTCTGGATCGTGTCCGACGTGTCGTGCCATGCCTTGTGCGTGAAGTGCGTATCGGTCGACACGCTGTAGATTTCGACGCCGAGCTTCTTGAATTCGGCGTAACGATCGGCCAGGTCGCCCAGTTCGGTCGGGCACACGAAGGTGAAGTCAGCCGGGTAGAAAACGAAAACCGACCACTTGCCCTTCAGGCTTTCTTCGGTGATGGTCTGAAAATCGCCATTGTGATAAGCCTGTGCCTTAAACGGTTTGACTTGACTGTTGATGATCGGCATTTACTGAGTCCTCTTTCGAAGTGGTTGGAAAGTGGAGTCAGTATGTCAGACGACGCTTAATAGGTAAAGCGGTGTGTTTTAATGGTAGCGATAGTCTGACGCTATTTATCTCGCTACGCCTGCCTATCACGCCGTGGATCAGTCCTTCAGAAGCCGCCAGAGGGTAGTGCGGCCGATTCCTAGCGCCCGGCTGGCCGCAGCGCGGTTGCCGCCAGCCTGTTCGAGGGCGTGGAGAACGTCCTCGCGGGTCGGGCTGCTGCGGTTCGGGGCGGGTTCAGCGGCGGCATTCGCGCCGTTTGTACCGTTTTTTGTGCCAATGGTGCCGTTAGTGCTCGCATTAAAGGCCGCCGCCTGCCTCATGCGCCCAAATTCCGGAAACACCGCCTGCCAATCCTGACCGGCAACGCCCGCTGCGTCGCCGAGATAGATCGCGGCGCGCGTCAGCAGATTTTCCAGCTCCCGCACGTTGCCGGGCCACGCGTACTGCTCGAACAGGGGCGCGAGAAACGCCAGCACCCGCTCGAGCGCGGCCTCCGACAACCCATATTGAAGCGCGCTGCGGCTCAACAAGTGCCGCGCCAGTTGCGGAACATCGTCGCGCCGTTCGCGCAACGGCGGCAATTCTATCTGAAGCAGGTTCAGACGAAAATACAAATCCGCGCGAAACGCGCCCTGCTCGACGAGCGCGTGCAGATCTCGATGAGTGGCGGCGATCACCCGCACGTCGACCGGCGTGGCGCGTCCCGAGCCGAGCTTCATCACCTCGCGCTCCTGCAGGACCCGCAGCAGACGGCTCTGCAGCGCCGCCGGCATCTCGCCGATTTCGTCGAGGAAGATCGTCCCCGTGTGGGCGATTTCGAACAGCCCCGGCTTGCCGCCGCGCCGCGCGCCCGTGAACGCGCCTTCCTCGTGGCCGAACAGTTCGCTCTCGATCAGGCCTTCCGGCAGGGCCGCGCAGTTGAACGCGACGAACGGATTGCCGCGCCGCCGGCTGGCGTTGTGGATGCCTTGCGCGACCAGCTCCTTGCCGGTTCCGCTTTCGCCGCTCAGGAGCACGGTCGCGTCGTGCGCCGCGCCTGCGCGCGCCAGCCGCCGCACGCGCTCGAGCGCCGCCGAGTTGCCGATCAGATCGTCCAGTTGATGCCGCGCGACCAGATGCTTCGGCCGCTGGCTGGTGCGCAGCGACCGGTCGATCCGCTGCGCGACCAGCGCGTCCTGCAAGGTCACCACGGAGCCGGAGCGCACGCCCTGCTCCACGATCGGCACGCAATTGACGATCAGCGCGCGTCCGCCGATCTGCTCGATACGCTCCTCGATCGGCAGGTCGCTCTCGAGCGTTTCGCGCAAGAGCGGCCCGACGGCGCGTTCGACTTGCGCCGGCACGTCCTGGTCGCGGTCGAGACCCAGTAGATCGAGCATGGCCGGGTTGACGGCCTCGACCTGCCCGGCATCGTCGAAAGCGGCGACGCCGTCGCGCAGATGCGCCACGATCGTGTTCAGACGAACGCGCTTCGATTCCTTCTGGCGGCTCACGCGCGCCAGTTCGACCGAGCGCTCGAACGCTTCTTCGACCGCCCCGAGCGAGTACAGGAAAACGCTCGCGAGGCCGGCCTGCTGGGCGAAGTCGCAAGCCATGCCGGGCCCGATGATGACGCTGCAGCCTTCGGCGGCGAGGCTGTCGACGGCGAGCCGCACTTCGTCGATCGAACGGTAGGCGCGCTGTTTCAGGCTGACTTTCAGCCACGCGCTCAGGTCGGCCAGTTCGTGCGAGATCGTTTCGTGCAGCACGAGGCCGATCTGCGCGTTCGGCCACGTGGTCGTGGCGCGGGTGATCGCGCTCAGCACGTCGAAACCGTTCACCTTGACCATCACGACCGGCACGTTCAGGTTGTCGCGCAGGTAGGCGCCGTTCGATCCGGCGGCCAGCACGACATCAACCGAGCCTGCGTCCACGTAGGCCTGCAAGGCCGTGACGGCCGCGCTGTAGCCTTCCCGGACCGAGAAGAATTTTGCGCGCCCGGCGTAGCGCGGCGCGACGGTCTCGCAAAGCGACTGCAACCGGCTGATACTCACCAATGCAATGCCTGGGCGGCCCGGATCGGAATTCGCAAGGGACGGCGTGAAAGTGGACATCGCGGCACTCGGTCTATGTTGAAACGTTCCATGGAACGTTTCATGGAACAGTACGCTCATTGTGCCACAGACCGCCGCGCCGCCGCCTTCCAGCTAACCTGTTGATTGTTTGGGACAAACCACCAAGGCCGCGAAATGGCACGCTTCCTGCAGTTTCTCGTTCGCGCCATTTATCCGACTTTCCTGAAAGGAGACACACCGTCATGA
Organism: Paraburkholderia sp. RL17-373-BIF-A; assembly: GCF_046030175.1. Lineage (NCBI taxonomy): Bacteria > Pseudomonadati > Pseudomonadota > Betaproteobacteria > Burkholderiales > Burkholderiaceae > Paraburkholderia > Paraburkholderia sp. RL17-373-BIF-A. The sequence continues at coordinate 52,645 of NZ_JARESO010000046.1, read as the reverse complement.
CCACATCCGCCACCCGCCGCGCCGCCTTCCGCGCCAAAGTCAACGAACGCCAGGGCCTGCTCGTGCCCGGTGCCTTCAATGCGATGAGCGCCCGTGTAATCGAAGACGCCGGTTTCGAGGCGATCTACATCACGGGCGCCGGCGTCACCAATATGTCGCTCGGCCTGCCCGACCTCGGCTTCATCGGTCTTGCCGAAGTTGCCGAACATACGGCGCGGATTCGCGACGCGGTCGCGCTGCCGCTGATCGTCGACGCCGACACCGGCTTCGGCAATGCGCTGAACGTGCGCCAGACGGTACGCGTGCTCGAGCGCAGCGGCGCCGACGTGATCCAGTTCGAAGACCAGATCATGCCGAAGAAATGCGGCCACTTCTCCGGCAAGGAAGTCGTCAGCGCGAGCGAGATGGTCGGCAAGATCCGCGCGGCCGTCGATGCCCGCGAAGACGGCAATCTGCAGATCATGGCGCGCACCGACGCGGCCGCGGTGCACGGCATCGAGGACGCGATCGAGCGCGGCCATCGCTTCATCGAAGCCGGCGCCGACATTCTCTTTATCGAAGCGACCGAATCGCTCGCCGACATCGAACGTTTGCCGGCGCTGTTCGACAAGCCGCAACTGATCAATATCGTGATCGGCGGCAAGACGCCCGTGCAATCGCGCGAGGCGTTAGCCAAGGTCGGCTACGGCATCGTGCTGTACGCGAACGCGGCGCTGCAAGGCGCGGTGCTCGGCATGCAACGCGCGCTCGGCACGCTGAAGAGCAATGGCCGGCTCGACGAGGACGCCACGCTGGTCGCGCCGTTCAGCGAACGCCAGCGGCTCGTCAACAAGCCGCTGTACGACAAGCTCGATCGCGAGTACGCCGCGAAAGACTGAGCGGCGCAGAGAAAACAGTATTTCCGGTAGATGGGCGGATGGGCGCTCCCGCTTGCGGGCACGCCGCGTCCGCCTGCCGTCGTCAACGGTATGGCGCCGTTTATTGCGTTAGGATTCAGGGCTAGCAGTCGTTTGCGACTGCCGGCGTGCCATCTTCGATGGCTTCGCCGGCGCGTCAACTGCGGCCGCGATCCTGTCGCTCGTCCGCCTCGTCCGGATACCGGAAACACGTTTTCAATAAGGGTAGTCGCAAGAACATGAAGGCCAAACCATCGCGCGCAAAGCGCCGGCACCGCATCGGCGCTGATACGCGTTCGCACGACACTGCAGGCAGCGCGGCGGGAGCAGCGCAATGAGCGGCAGCGACACGCGCAACGCGCACATCGGCTGGCTACCGTATATCGTCGCGGCCACCTTCTTCATGGAGTACCTCGACACCACGGTGATCGCCACCGCGTTGCCGCAGATGGCGCACTCGTTCGGCGTCGGTCCCAACAGCCTCAGTCTCGGCATGACGGCCTACATGCTGGCGCTGGCGATCTTCATCCCGGCCAGCGGCTGGGTCGCCGACCGCTGCGGCTCGCGCACGGTGTTCTTCAGCGCGATCGGCGTGTTCACCGTGGCTTCCGTGTTGTGCGGCCTGTCGCAGAACGTCACCGAGTTCACCGCTGCTCGTCTTTTGCAAGGCATGGGCGGCGCGATGATGGTGCCGGTGGGACGGCTGATCGTGGTCCGCAGCACCGAAAAAAGCCGCATGATGCAGGCGATCTCGACCATCACGTGGCCGGCGATTGCCGCGCCGGTGGTCGGGCCGCCGATCGGCGGTTTCATCACGACCTACGCGTCGTGGCGCTGGATCTTCCTGCTCAACGTGCCGTTCGGCCTCGCGGCCATGGCCGTTGCGCTCGCGCTGGTGCCGAACCTGCGCGGCACCGAACGCAAGCCGCTCGACGTGGTCGGCCTGCTGCTGAGCGGCACGACGTTGACGGCGATTCTCTACGGCGCGGAGTTGGCGAGCCAGCCGGGCGAGAATCCGTGGATCGCCGGCGCGATCATCCTCGGCGGCTTGCTGATGGGCGTGGTGGCGTTCCAGCATGCGAAGCGCCATCCGCATCCGCTCGTCGACGTCTCGACGCTGAAGATTCCGACCTTCTCCGTGACGGTGGTGACGGGCTCGTTCACGCGCATCGGCATCGGCGCGGTGCCTTACCTGATGCCGCTGCTGTTCCAGGTGGGCTTCGGCTTGTCGGCGTTCAAGTCGGGACTGTTGCTGCTCGCAAGCGCGCTCGGCAACCTCGGCATGAAAGCGCTGACCACGCGCATCCTGCAGCGTTACGGTTTTCGCATGGTGTCGATCGTCGACGTGACGGTGGCCGGCGTGTTCATCATCGCGTGCGGATTGCTGAGCCCGAACGTGCCGCTCGCGCTGGTGCTGTTCGTCGTGTTCATCTACGGCGTGGCGCGCTCGATGCAATTCTCGACGCTCGCCACGCTCGCCTATGCCGACGTCGCGCAACCGCAGATGAGCGCGGCGAGCACGCTGTGGAGCGCGGCCGCGCAGATGACGATTGGTCTCGGCATCGCCTTCGGCGCAGTGTCGCTGCGGGCGGCTGCCTTCTTCAACGGCGAGACCACGGGCCGCGTCTTCACGCTCGACGATTTCCGCCTCGCGTTTCTGTTCGCGGGCGTGGTGACGCTCGCCTCCGTGATCGGCTACATGGGTCTTGCACGCGATGCCGGCCAGAGCATCGGCGGCGGTTCGCGCGGCAGCGAAGATCCGGCGAAGGGTTGACGGCGAAGCACTCTGATAAAACGGGCGGAGATACGCGGTGCAAGCACAAGAACTGACTATTTCAAATGACAAGGCCGATCTCGACATCGAGTTGGTCTACACGTTCCTGTCGCAAGAAACTCCGTGGGCCAAGGGCATGCCGCGCGAGACGTTCGAGCGGGCCATCGCGGGCTCGATGTGTTTCGGCGGCTATGTCGATGGCAGGCAGATCGCGTTCGCGCGCCTGATCACGGACGAGGCGACCTTCGCGTACCTGTGCGACGTATTCGTGCTGCCGGACTATCGCGGCCAGGGACATGCGTCCGCATTGATGAAGCGCGTTTTCGCCAGCCCCTCGCTGCAGGGTCTGCGAAGAATCGTGCTGGTGACGACAGACGCGCATCGCGTGTACGAGCCGCACGGCTTCACCGGACTCGCGACGCCGGAGCGTTACATGGAGTTGCACAACCCGGACGTCTACAAGACGGCCTGAGCGCGGCGCGCGCCGCGAGCCTCGCGGCGTTGTCATCGGCGTGCCACGTTGGACGGTTAATTTGCTGCGGGAACACAAACCGCAAAAACAGCAAAAACCGTCCCCTGCCCATGCCACAGCATTTCGCGCGCGAGTCCCGCAGTGATTCCGTCAATGGCGGCTGCCTTGTTTAAGGCCGCCTCAGCCAGCGCGCTGCTCAATGCCTTCCTTTCGGCGATGCAGATCGCCATCGGCCTCATGGCGCATTCGGACGGGCTCTTTGCCGACGGCGTGCACACCTTGAGCGACCTCGCCGCGGACGGCGTCGTGCTGATCGTGCTGTACCTCACTACGCGACACCAGCGTACGAAGCTGCGCGATGCTGGCCACAGCGCCGACACCGGCATCGAGCAGGCGCTGGCCGCGCTGTTCATCGCCGCCGTATTGATGACTACCGCCGCCGACATGCTCTGGACCAGCATCGCGCAGACCTCGACGCTGAGCGGCGGCACCGCGATGCATATCGGCGCGCTGGCCGTGAGCGGCTTCGTGATGCTCGCCAAGGAAGCGCTGTTTCGCTATATGCGCGCCGAAGGCGCACGCACGGGTTCAGCAATTTTGCTGGCCAGCGCATGGCATGCGCGCGTCGACGCGGTGTCGGCGCTGGTGGCGACGTTGGGACTCGCCGGCAGTCTGGCCGGCATGCCGATGCTCGATCACATCGCCGGCGCGGCGATCGGCCTGATGATCATGCGCATGGGCTACGCAAGCGGCCGCGGCGCGTTGAAGCAACTGTTCGCCGGCGCGCCGGGCAACGCGCCCGCCGGCCAGCCGGTTGAATAGAATCTGGAATCGGTTTGCGTCAGCCGTAAGCGCGTTCGCGCATCCACTTCGTCATGATCCATTTGTCGCCGCCGAGCACCGGCGTGCCGCCATGCAAGGTCAGCGGATCGAGTTGACGCTGGCCGTTCATATAGCGGAAATACACCGCGCCGCCCTGCCTTGCCGCGACGGACATGCCCGCTTCGGGAAAGATGGTTTCGCCGCCGTCGGGCACGTCATTCAGATAGATCACCAGCGTGGCGACACGCTGGCCGCCCTGCGCGGTATGCACCGCGCTGCCGGGTTGATCGGGCGGGAAATAGTCGAAATGCGGGCGGTATTCGCCGGTCGTGCCGTAGTGCAGAATCTGCAGCCCTTCGCCATTTTCGACCGGCCAGTTCATCAGACTCGAAATGCGCCGGTCCATCCGTTCGATGAACGCGTCTTCGCCGCGCTGATACCAGATGCCCTCGCTGGTGCGATTGCGGATCACGTCTTCCTTGCCGGTATCGGGATTGACCGTGGTGGAGCGCTTTAACCGATGCCGCGAGCGCTCGATCATCTCGGCGCATTCGTCCGGCGACAACACGTCGCCGAATACGATCACTTGCGGCCGCTCGCAGCGCATCAGCACACGCACGTCACGATCGTGCGCGCGGATCACATTGCCGCGCGCGACGGGCGGGTCGTCGTATTGGTAAGTCTGTGGCGCGGCTTTGGCGAGCGCCGCCTCGGTCGCGGCCGCCGCGGCAAAGGCCGGATTCGCCGGATTAGCCGGGTCCTGGCCGAAGGTTTTGTGCACGGCCGCGCGCGCGGCGTCGGTGGCGAAACCGGCCTGCACCATGGCGTCGACCATCGAATCGGGACTGCAGCCGCGCGCCACGTTGCTGCTCAGCCACTCTTCCCATGCGGCATCCACTACTGGCATAGCATTCCTCATTCGTCCGCTTGAAGAAATTCAGCATCACGTGGCTGAATGATAGCAAGCGGGCGTGGCTCGGCCGGGGTCAAGCCGCAGATCAACCGCGCTGCTGCCGGCGCCGGTAGAGGTCGAGTCCCTTTCGCGCCTGCGCCCGAATGGCGCGCTGCACGAGCGGCGACCAGCCGAGCAGCGTCCCTTTGAGGCCGAGCGCCTGGCGCGTCCAGATCCACAAGTCAAAGTTGTCGCGATGTTCGACGATGCGGCCATCGCGGAACACGAAACGGGCGTCGATGCGGTTGACCACCGCGCGCCCTGTCTGGCTGAAGAGATAACTGGCCACCCAGTGGGCGCGGCCGCTGCGGTCGTCCGCTTCGACGCCCTCGAACGTCAGCGAAAAGTCTTGCGCGCGGGCCACCAGCATGCGCCACATGTCGCGCGCTTCCTCGCCGCGCAACTCGCCGAACGCGGGGTCGCTGAAGACGACGTCGTCCGCGTAACAGGCCACCATGGTTTCGGCGTCGCGTTGCTGAAACGCCGTGTAGAAACGCTGGATCAGTTCGGTGTTGGTGTTGGGATGGCTCATTGTTTTGATATCGTGCGATGCCCGTGTTTGAAGTCGATCCGGAAAAGGCGCCCGGCGACCATTCGACGGCGGGCACGCCGCACACGATATCGGAAAACAGAGCCCAATGGGCGACGCGGCGTGCCTACCCGTTCGAGGCCGCGCCACGCATCCGCGCGGCCTCGCTTCTGCCGGCCAGCAGCCAGACGCCGGCCGCGATCGACACCGCAATGACAGCCGCCAGACCCAGCGCCGCGGCAAAGCCGCTCGCAAAGCTCGCGTGCGCGGCCGACATCAGCGTGGCCCGTACGGCGGGCGGCAAGCTCGCCGTGGCCTGCGCCGTATCGCCGGCCAACACGCGCGACATGAAGCCGGCGTCGAGCGCGGTTTTCACCTCGGGCGTCAGCGGCGCCGCCGCGAGGAATGCCGTGTGCGTGCGCGCCGCCAGCACCGCGCCGAGCACCCCGACCGACGTCACGATGGCGGTGAAGCGCGTCGTCGTGCTGATGCCGGAGGCCATGCCGGTGCGATCCGGCGGCACGCAGGCCATGATCGCCTTCTGCGTGTCGCCGTTCAGAATCCCGGCGCCGAGACCCGTCACGATCATGCCGAGCGCGACCAGTGCGTAGCGCTCGTCGCTCGCGATCAACGCCGTCAACAGGTTGCCGAGGGCGATCAGCAGCAAGCCCATCGACAGCACGGCCATGCTCGAAACACGCCTGCCGAGCGCGGCGCCGATGTACGGGCCGATCACCATCGACAGCGCGAACGGCAGCATGCCCACGCCCGCGGCCACCGCCGACAGACCGAACACGTTCTGCAAATACAACGGCAGGAACGTCATCATCACCTGGGCGCAGGCGGCGTAACCGAACATGGCGAGCACCGCAGCGACAAAGCGCGGTTGCCGGAACAGCGCGAGATCGACCATCGCATGCGCTCGCACCCGCTGCACCTGAACGAACGCGCCGAACATCAGCACGCAGGCCGCGAGCCGCATGGCGGTCGGCCAGCTTGCGAGGCCGTCGGCCGGCACTTCGATCAGCGCCCAGATGCCGAGCGCGAGCGCGCTGCCGAACAATAGACTGCCGGCGATATCGAGCGGACCGGGTTTCGGATTGCGCGACTCGACGATTGCACGCGACGCGCACCACGCGAGCACCGCGCACACGGGCAGGTTCAGCAGAAAGATCCAGCGCCAGCCGAACCATTGCGTGATGACGCCGCCGATTAGCGGCGCCACCGTGGTCGCGAGGCCCATGCAGGTGCCCCACACGGCCCAGGCGCGCACGCGGGCGGGGCCTTCGTGAAACGTGTTCGCGATGATGGCGAGCGCGGCGGTGAGCAGCATTGCCGCGCCGACACCCTTGACCGCCCGCGCGATGTTCAGCACCGCTGCCGTTGGCGCCGCGCCGCAACCGAGCGACGCCAGAAAGAACACCGCCAGCCCGAGCAGCAGCATTTTCTTGCGGCCGACGCGGTCGGCGAGACCGCCCGCCGGCAGCAGGCACGACGCGAACGCGACCATGTACGCGCTGACGACCCATTCGACGTCGGCAAAACTCGCGTGGAACGAGCGCGCGATCGACGGCAACGAGACCGCCACGACATTGGTGTCCAGCACGATCAGCGCGCAGGTGGCCGACGCGGTGGCCAGCACGAATGCGGAGTTGGCCGGCGCCGGGCGGTGGTCTGAGGAAGGAGACGGCATAGGGAGGCGAATGGCGGCGAGTTGAGGTCGACTCAATGTTAGCGACGCCTCTATTGCCTGTCATTGGCATAAAATCACAAAATAATTAGCTCCAACGGAAATACAGAAAACCATGCGGCAACTCGAACTCCGTCATATCCATGCCTTCGTTTGCGTCGCGAAACAGCTTCATTTCTCGCGCGCCGCGGACGAATTGGGGATCGCCGCGCCGTCGCTGACCAAGCTGATCCAGGAGGCGGAACGGCTGCTCGGCGTGCGGCTCTTTCATCGCACCAAGCGCTCGGTCGCGCTGAGCGCGGCGGGCAGCGCCTATCTCGCCGAGGCGCTGGTCGCGCTCGATCACCTCGCGCGCGGCGAGGAACGCGCGGTGCTGGCCGAGCGTGGCGAGCTCGGGCGCGTCGAAGTCGGCTATGTGGCGTCGGCGGCGTATGCGGGCGTGTTGCAGCGCGATGTCGGTGGATTTCGCGGCGCGCATCCGGGCGTCGACATTTCGATCCGCGAGGTGCCGATGGACAATGTCGCCGCCATGCTGCGCGACGGCCTGCTCGACGCGGCCTACGTGCGCCCGCCGATGCTGCTGGCCGACGGCATTCAGGCCACGACCGTGCATCGCGATCAATTCGTCCTCGCATTGCCGACCGATTCCGCGCTGGCGGCCTCGCCGAGCGTCAAGCCGGCGCAACTGCGCAACCAGTGCTTCGTGCTGCCGGAACAGGAAGCCGGCACCTTCGAAGTGGCGCGGCGCGGGCGCTTCTCCGCGCGGCTCGGACCGCGCCCCGGTACGCTCGCCTCGGTGCTGGCCTGCGTGTCGCTGGGCGGCTACGTCGCCGTCGTGCCGCATACGCTGGCGGACTGCATCGCTTTGCCGGGTGTCGTGTACCGCGACATCACCGGTCAGCCCATCCCTTCGGAGATCGCGATTGCCTTCCGGAAGTATGAGCGCGCCCCGGCTGTCAAGGCGTTTCTCGACTTCGCACGGCATAAGTGACACCGGTCTGAAGGCGGCTTGAAGCCTGTCCGACGGGTCGGGAAACGGCGTCTGTTCAACACGCCGGCTGCTTTTCGTTATATCCTGCCGAATATCACGGTAGGCTTCGTGGTGCGTGGCGGCGCGTCTTTCAGCGCTTCTGAGAGCCCCGCGCGACGAGGCGAAACGAGCCAGCAGGAGCCAGTAGCGGTGCGCAGTCGATCCATTTCATCCGCCCCGGCAAGACGCCGCGAGCGTCTGCCCAACGAGCTTTCATCGACCATCGTCGCGGTGAAGTCGGCGTCCGAGCGCGGCCGCGCCGAATCGATCCGCGATGTCGTCGACGCCTACCGGCGTCTCTACGGCAGCGTGCAGCGCTTCGTGCTGATGCTGACCGACGACCAGTTGAATTTCGCCTCGGTCGGCACGTCCGGCTCGCATTCGCTGAACCAGTTGCTGTCGATCCTCGCCGAGCGGGCGAGAGCCGCGGCGTTCGCGCGTCTGCGCGACCTCAAAGCGGCGATCGAGGAAGCGCGCTGCGCCGAACAACTGCGCGACGCGATTTTTTCCGACACCTTCAGCAACGACCTGGCTGCCCTGCGCAAGGTGGTCGCGGAACTCGAACGGCTCGACGCGGCCTTCGTGGGCCTGTGCGTCGGGCATGTGCTCGAACAGCACGCACGGGCTGCGAATGACATGAGCCCGGCGGCCGGCAAGCGCGCCGCCACCGCGCGAAGCCCTGCGGACAGGTCGGCCGTGCGGCGCAAAGCGCGCGTCGCCGAGCCCGCCCTCGCCCCCTCCAACGACTGATTAACGACAGCCGCAGATGAACGCTCTCTTTCGCCCATCGTTATATCTTTCCGAATATATCGTCGGCCGCGCTTGCGCGGCGAATGTGCGCCATGAGCTTCACCTGCACTTTCAACTCGCCTGACACCGAACCGGATTCGAGATTCCCATGCACACGCCCCCGTTCCGTCTCGCCCAGCCCGCGCGTCTGAAACTGTCCGGCGACGAGCTTGCCGGCACCGGCATGCACGTCGCCGACGCATGTTGCGCCCCCGCCAAAGTGTCGTTCTCGAACACCAAACGACGCGCGCGCCTCGCCGAACTCGACAGCCATCTGCATTGTTCGATCATCGGCACGTGTCTGAGCACGCACGAGTTGCGCAAGCTGGTGCCGAAATTCACGGGACTCGATCGCCGCGACGCGAGCGATCTGGAGATCCATCACTCGGCGGTCGAACTCGCTATCGAAGGCGGCGCGGCCGCGAAGGCGCTGCAGAAACTGCTCGACGAACACTATGCGGGCGCGATCCGCCGCTTCGACAAAGCCACCGACGACGTCGACCTGCTCAAGCTCTGGGACGAAGCGCTGAAGAGCGGCGACATCCCGCCCGCCTACTGGGCGTTGATGACGCATCCGTTTGCGACCATGCCCGTGCGCCAGAAAGCATTCGGCGAATTGCACATGCTGTCGCATCTGGTGGGCGCGGCCAATCGCGCGGACATTCGCCGGCTGGTCGCGCTGGAAGAGGAGAACGCCGCATTGAAAGAGAAAATCGAGCGTCAACAGAGCCGTTTGCAGGAACTCAGCCTGCAACGCGACGCGTCGATTGCGGCGCTCAACGAGCAGATCGCGCAGCTCACGGCGCAGACAAGCCGCCAGATCCCCGGCGATGTCGCCGGTCTCGAAGCCGAAACGCAACGGCTGCACGACAAACTGGCCGACGCCGATCAGCGCGTCGCGCTGCATACGAGCCGTCGCGAGGCCGCGGAACAGCGCGCGCTGCAGGAACAGGACGCGGCGCTCGCGCTGCGCAGAAGCCACGATCAGACGCTGACGCTGCTCAAGCTGGTGCAAAGCGAATGCGACGCCCTCGAACGCGCGACGGTAGACGCAGCGGACGCGGCGAGCGGAGCCGGCACGCGCCGGGCGAGCCTCGACAGCGTGCAAGGCAAACGGATCGCGTATGTGGGCGGCAGGCCGGGTTCCAACGCGGCGCTCAAGCGGCTGGTGGAAGCGGCCGGCGGCGAACTGATCGTGCACGACGGCGGTGTGGAAGATCGCAAGGGCCTGCTTGCCGCGGCGTTGCCGGGTGCGGATCTCGTCGTGTTTCCGGTCGATTGCATCGACCACGATTCGATGAATACGCTCAAGCGCGTCTGCGAGCGCCATCAGATCGACTATCACCCGCTGCGCACGGCGAGTGTGGCGAGCTTCGTCGAATTGATGGCGCGCCTGCACCCCGAGCAGCTTGCGCAATTGGGCAATCCGCCGCCTTCGGCGTTTTGCCTGCGTCACGGCTGAGCGCACTTGCGCGACCGGGGACGCTCAGGAGCGGATCAGCCTGGTCAACTCGGCGATCTGTTTCGCGCAACTTCGCTGCGCCTCGACTTCAACGTCGCGGTACAGGCGAATGATGGTTTCGCCCACGGGCGTGAGCGTGCAGCCGCCGCCGCTCTGGCCGCCCTGCTCCGAATGCGTGGCAGGCGACTTGAGCGAACGGTTCAGTTCATCGATCAGCAGCCAGGCGCGACGGTACGACATATCGAGGCTGCGCGCCGCCGCCGAGATCGAGCCGAATTCGCGCACGGCTTCGAGCAATTCGACTTTGCCCGGCCCGAGCGCGACCGCGTCGCCGCTACGGATGCGCATTCTGAAGCGCACTTCGGGACGCGCCTTCGCGGCTTTTTTTGCCGCGGGTGCGGGTTTGGTTTTTGGGGTGTCAGCCATGCGCGAAAGCATACACGAACCGCCTCGTACTGCCACCCTGGCCGAACGGCCATCACAATCCTCCCTGAAGCTCCGGGAAGCAATGCCCGTAGTCTTCACAGCCGGGACAGCCTGGCGCCGGGCCAGGCTGCAAACCCAGTGACAACGCGCGTTGTTCAGCGAGGAACTTCTTCCACCGCAAGTTGGCGGTATTGAGCGCGACGAGCGTGGGGAAATAACGCGTCAGCATCCACGTGACTTCGTCGCGGCCGGCGAGGCCGAGGTCGCGCCACAGGTGATCCGGACGCAAACAGGCATGGGCGATGATTGCAGCTAGACACTGCGCGTCGTCTGCATGGATCGTGGCGCTAGCGTACGTGAGCAATAGCGCGTGGAGCGTGCGGACGAATTCCGCGTGCTCGCTCGAAGTGACCACGAGCGGCAACGCGGCCGGGACAGCGGCACGCGCGAAGTGCCGCGCCACCAGCGCGCGCCACGCCGGTTGCTGAAGTCCGAGCAGCGCGAGTTCGTTGCGCGCGTCGCGCTCGGCGATCAGTTTGGCGAAGAGTTGTGTGTCGGGTGATGCGGCATTAGTCGCTGCGTCCAGCCACTTTGTCATGCGCGCGGCGGTCAATGCGTCCTGCGGCAACGACAACGACCGCACCCACAAAGGCGCGTCTTCGCCAGTTGCGGCAACACCAACAACGCGTGCAAGCGGATCGTCAGACATGGCGGCAACGTGATAAGGATCAGCGACCCATGTTACGCCTACCGGCTGTGCCTCGCGTTCACCTACGCCAACGGTCCCAACACATGCGCCTCGATCCGCGCGAGCCGTTTGACATGGCGCGGCGCGGGCAGGATGTCGGATCCGGAAAACAGAATCGGCGCGCCGTCTTCAGCGTCGAGCGCTCGGCCGCCGCATTCGTAGGCGACCATCACGTTCTCGCCGATCGGCGTGTTGAAGAGTTCATGCCACGAAAACGTCACGACATAGCCGTCGTGCCCCACCGCGACGAACACCGTGCGCTTGAATTCGCCCGGCACGCTATTCGGCAAGCCCGCTTCCGTGATCAGCGTCGTCAGGCGCACGCCGCGATACGGCTCGACGCTGCGAATAAAGCGGTTGGTCGTATAGCAACGCAGATCGAACGGCGTGGCCACCACGCTTTCGTAGCGTTTGAGTTCATCGAGCCCGAATGAAAGCGGCCGCTGGAATCGTCCGCTCAGGACAAGCGCGCTGTCGACAGCGGGCGCGGCAATCACATTCACACTATCCATATCCGTTTATCTCCAGCATGTGCGCCTGAGCGGCTTGTTCACCCGTTATGTCCGTGTGTATATTACGCTGCGATGGCGGCTTGCGCGCAAAACCGCGTCGATACGCGTCATATCGCCGGGAATATAGCCCGGCCTCACCTTCATTCATAACAATCACGGCACGCGTGGGCGCGCCGGCATACGGCCGGTGCGCAGCCGGGCTGCTCAGGAGATCACATGCGCTTCTCACCCGCCTGGCGACGCACCACGTGTCTCGCTTTCGTCTCCCTCGGCCTGATCGCGGCGCTCGCCGGTTGTGGCGGCGACGAGATTACCGCCACGCCGCAAAAGGTCGCCGTCAGCGCGTCGCCGAACGGCATCGCGGTGCGCGCGGCGGACGGCGCCGTCTTCATCACCGACGACCAGACCAATAGCGTGCTCTCCTCGCCCGACGGCCGCACGTTCGCGCATTACGCGAGTGTGCCGGCGGTGGCCGGCCAGTCGAACAGCCTGAGCCAGTTGAGCTTCGCCGACGCGTCCACGCTGATGATCGAACGCTTCGGCTTCGGCACGGCGAGCGCGGTGTTCAGCATCACGGGCGTCGATGCGATCGCGGCGCTGAGCGGCCCGGATCCGGCGCGCCGCCGCCTCGGCCTGATCTCGATTGGCTCCAATCGTTTGCTCTCGACGTGGTTCGTCAAAATCGGCAGCAATCCGCTGCAAGGCGGGCTGAGTCTCATCACATACGATCCGGCCGCTCACACGGCGGTCGAGCGCGATCTGCTGAGCGGACTCGGCAAGCCGGTCGGGATCGCCGTGTCGGGCGACGCGGTCTACGTCTCCGACCAGGCCAACAACGACATCGTCAAAGCGAGTCTGAGCGCGTTGCTGGGCGGATCGCAGGCCGTGACGCCGAGCGGCACATTCGTGCGGATCACCAGCCCGGACCTGATGGCCGTCGACGCGGGCGGCAAGCTATACACCAAATGCAATACCACCGGCCTGTGCCGGATCGCGCCGGACGGCACGATCAGCGTGCTTGCAAACGACTTTCAGGACGCCCGCGGCGTAGCCGTCGACGCGCCGCGCGGCCGGCTGTACGCCATCGACCGCGCCGCCAGTGCGAGTGGCACCAGTTACGTGCGCAGCTTCCCGCTTGACTGATGCAGAGCGGCGTCGTCACACAAGATAATGCGATGACGTCGTAATATAGCGCTCTTAATAACGTATCGGGGTTATCGCATGATTCGCAAGCTGCTCGCTTCTCTCGTCGTTCCTCTCGTGGTCGTTACCGGCATCGTGACGGCCGCGCCTGCTTTCGCGCAGGACAACACGGTCAACGTGCTGTACGCCGGCTCGCTGGTCAATCTGATGGAGCGCAGCATCGGCCCGGCATTCGAGAAGGCCACCGGCCAGCATTTCCGCGGCTACGCGGCGGGCTCGAACAAGATCGCCAACGAGATCAAGGGCAAGCTGCGCCGCGGCGACGTGTTCATCAGCGCGAGCCCCAAGGTGAATGACAGTCTGACCGGCGCGGCGAATGGCGATCACGTCACGTGGTATGTGAATTTCGCCGAATCGCCGTTGATGATCGGCTACAACCCGCAGAGCAAGTTCGCGCCGCAGTTCAAGAGCAAGCGCTGGGACCAGGTGCTGCAGGAGCCGGGCATCCGCATCGGCCGGACCGACCCGAAGCTCGACCCGAAGGGTGCCTTCACCGTCGAGATGGTGACCAAGGCGGCTGAGCTCTACCACCAGCCGGACCTCGTCGAGAAGACGCTCGGCGCGGCGGAAAACCCCGAGCAGGTTTTGCCCGAGGAAACGCTGGTTGGCCGCCTGCAATCCGGCCAGCTCGACGCCGGCTTTTTCTATTCCACCGAAACGTCCGATCTGAAGATTCCGGCGATCCGCCCCGCACCCGAATTGCAGGCCAAGGCCAGCTACACGCTGACGATTCTCAGCGACGCGCCGAACCGTGAAGGCGCGAGCAGCTTCGTCGACTTTCTGTTGAGCGCGAAAGGCCGCGCGCTGCTCAAGCAACATGGCGTGGACGTCATCAAACCCACGGTAAGCGGCAACGGGCAAGCCATGCCGCCTTCGGTGCAAGCCGTGATCGACGCCGCCGCGCAGTAAGCGCGGTGAAACGTACCGCTGCGCGTCCGCTGCTGTGGCTGGCGGCGCTGCTGGCCGTCTATCTGTGCGCTCCGTTCGTTGCGAGCGTGCCGCAGCTCGGCGCGGCGGACTGGGCGAATGTCGATTGGCGCGCGACGTGGTCGGCGGTCGGCATCTCGGCGGCGAGCGCGAGCGTGGCCTCGCTCGCGATTCTGCTGGGCGGCGTGCCGCTCGGCTATTTCCTCTCGCGTTCGACTTCGCGCAAGGTGGCGCTGCTCGGCTTCGTCGTGCAGTTGCCGCTGGCGTTGCCGCCGCTCACCAGCGGCGTGCTGCTGCTGTTTCTGCTCGGCCCGTATAGCTGGGTTGGCCGCTTCACCAATGGCGTGCTGACGGATTCGTTCGCCGGCATCGTGCTCGCGGAAGTCTTCGTCGCCGCGCCCTTCCTGATCATTGCCGCCAAGTCCGCGTTCACCGCCGTCGACCCGGTGCTCGACGACGTGGCCGCGACGCTCGGCCATCACGCCGGCAGCCGTTTTTTCCGCGTCATGTTGCCGGTCGCGTGGCCAGCGATTCGCGCGGGACTCGCGCTCGCGTGGCTGCGCGCGTTCGGCGAATTCGGCGCGACCGTGATGGTGGCCTATCACCCGTATTCGTTGCCGGTCTATACGTACGTCGTATTCGGCGGCCAGGGGCTGCCGGCGATGATGCCCCTGCTGCTGCCGACACTCGCCATCGCAATCGTCTGCGCGGCGCTGTCGATTTACAGCCTTCGGCAAAAGACCACGCTCGAGCAAACCGAAAACGGCGACGACGCGCTCGAACCCGGCGCGGACCTGACGGCGAGCCGCGGCGAAACCGCGGACCTGCGCCTCGCTTTCCATTTGCAACGCCGGCTGGGCGCGTTCGATCTCGACATCGCATGGACGCCGGTCACGCGACGCCTCGCGATCATCGGGCCGTCGGGCTCGGGCAAGTCGTTGGCGCTGCGTCTGATCGCGGGGCTCGAATCCAACGCGTCGAGCAGCGTGACACTCGGCACGACGCCATTGAACACGCTGCCGCCCGAGCGCCGGCAGATCGGTTATATGCCGCAAGACTACGGCCTGTTTCCGCATATGACGGTGGCGCAGCAACTGGCCTTTCCCGTCGATGCCGATCCCGCCAGCGCGCGTTACTGGCTCGATCACCTGGGCCTCGCGCAACTGGTCGCGCGCCTGCCCCATCAACTGTCGTTCGGCCAGCGGCAGCGCGTCGCGCTCGCGCGAGCGCTGACACGGCATAGCGAACTGCTGCTGTTCGACGAGCCGTTCGCCGCGCTGGATACGCCGCGGCGGCGCCGCTTGCAGCAGTCGTTGCGCGCCTTGCAGCGCGAGATCGCGGCAGTGACGATCATCGTCACGCACGATCCGGATGAAGCCGCATTGCTGGCCGATGAAGTTCTGGTCGTCGAACAGGGCCGCGTGTTGCAAGCGGGTTTTATCGACGCCGTATTCGAGCGGCCGGCGTCGATGCGAGTGGCCGGCCTGCTCGGCTTGCACAATGTAGGCGAAGGCGTGATGAGTGCTTCAAGCAAGGTCGAGATCGCTCAGGGCCTCGTGATCGGAACGGGCGACAGCGGACTCGATCTCGCCGCCGGTCAGCGGGTCATGTGGCGCGTGTCGTCGCATGCCATTGTCGTGACGGTGGACGGCACGCATGCCGGTGTGGTCGACGCGGTCGAATTGCGGCGCGGCGAGCGCTATGTCCGCGTGAATATTGCCGGAGTCCGCTTCGATATTGCCAATGAAGATGCCTGCCTGCGCGAAGGCGCGCCGTGCCGGATCGAGATCCGCGCTTCAGGTGTTGCCGTCTGGCAAGCGAGCGATTCGCATTAACCTTCGTGCGCGTGAGCGCGGCCTCTGATTTCGGCAAGCGACATATCGACCAGCAGCTTGCCGGATTCGAACACCGTCACCAGCGCATCTTCCCAATCGCCTTCGACGGTGCGCTCGTCCCACGCCACAGGCAGCGTCGTCGTTCGATATTCGCCCGTGTGGCGATTCACCAGCAGCGTCAGGCGCCCTTTCATCGAGCGCTTTCCGGCGTCCGTGACCGGGTCCTTGAGCACGTCGTGCCACTCGTCGCCTAAACGAATTGCGGAACACTTCATCGCGAAGCGCTGCGTGTCGCGGTTGATCTGCTGCAACAACGCGCCGCCCATGCCGAACACGATGTTGTCCGCCGCGAAGCCGGCTTCGTCCATAGCGGCAAGAATCGCTTCAATCGAATCGGCGTTCACGCCGTCGCCCTGGATCACCCGCACGTTGTTGAGCACGCGCCGCCCTTTGCCGTTCACTACCGATCCGAACGACGTCTCGAGTGCCCGGAGGGTTTGCAGCACGATCGTCCGTGGATCGCCGGAGTCGGGCCGGATCACCAGCGTGCCACCGGAGTCGAGCACCGCCTGCTTCAACTCCGTGCCCCAGGCGTCGAGCGCGGCGAACAGATCGTAGGAATCGGACACCACGGAAACGATTGCCCCTGGCTTGCCGAACTGCGCAATCATGTTGCGAAACGCGTCGGTTTCGCGCTCGCGGCCCCATGACGTGATCGTGCTGTGCTCCGCCGCCGGCACGGAAAACGCCGCCATCGTCTCGTTGTAGTAATGGTTCGCCGCGACCACGCCGAGCACCGTGTCCGAGCCCATGAAGCTGACGAGGTGCGCGGCGCCGCCGATCGCCGCCGACTCCGCGCTCGACACGCCACGCGCGCCGAAATCGTGCAGCTTGAACGGCAGTTGCGTGAGGTCGTCGCTGCTCTTTAGCAGATAGCCGCGGATCGTCTTGCGCAGATGCCAGCTTTGCGTCGCCACCGTAATCGGATACCACACGCGCAGCAGCATGGTCTCCATGTACGACGCCAGCCAGAACACCTGCGGATCGTCGCATTCGACCGTGACGAGCGCGTTGTGCGTCGGCACGACCGAGCCTTCCCGCACCGCGCGAATGCGCACCGGCAGATAGCCGCCGTGGTGTTCGACGATGTAGCGCCAGCCCGCTTCGTTGAACGGCTCGCCGTGCGCCGTGAAAAAAGCCTTGGCCTGCTCGATCATGGCCGGCGTGACCGGGCGGCACAGATATTCCTTGATCAGCATCTGCAGGCCGAAGAACAGCGTGCGATCGTAGCGCCCGCCGCGCGATTCGATGTACGAGAACATCGCAGATGCTTCGGGCGGATATTGCAGGTAGTGCGACGCCTTGTACGAATCCGTGTTGAGAATCGGATTGGACAGGATCGACGCGATATCGTTGAGACCGTTGGACTCGTTTTGCATGGACGATGCTGCGCTCACAGGCGCTCTAGAGAGTAATCAGACAGGCCGCGAAGTAGCTGGCCACAACGACACGATACACTGTCAAAACACACCGGGAATCAAGCGAAAGCACAGCTTGCCTTGATACGCGCGATAGCTGCTCGCCGCGACGTTCTAAAGGCGGAGTGGTCCACGTCATTGCCTATTCGTTTCGACATGCGAATTATTATTTTGGCAGGTTACGCCAAAGGCTGCCCGCCTCCCAGGATCGCAACGTAGCAGCGGCACGGATCCGCTATCCAGATCATGCCACGTATGTGCGGATTCGCTTCTGACGAGTCTGTCCAGTTTGACAGAACGGCTTCAATGGCCGGGTTTGAGCTGCGGCGGCACATTCGGCCGCGACGCGAACAGACGGCCGAGCACGCCTTTGCGGCGCTCGGCGCTGGACGGCCACAGCATGTCCGCCAGCAGGCTGATACCTTGCGCAAGCGTGCTGTCTCGGGCCGATGTCACCAGCGGCACGCCGCGGCTGAGCGCTTCATTGGCCTGCTTTTCGTCGCGCGGAAGCTGATGCGCCACCCTCGCGCCAAGCGTCTGTTCGAGCTTCGACAGGTTGATCTGGGCGTTCTTGTCGTAATGATTCACCACCACCCGCACCTTGCTCGCCGGATAGCCCAGTTCCCTGAAAATATCGAGCATGCGGCGCCCGCCGTGCAGGTAAAGCAGGTTCTGACGCACCACCATGCAGATGGCGTCGCTGCGATCGAGTGCATGGATCGTCAACGGATTCAGGCTCTGGCCGACGTCGATCAACACTGCGTCATAGCGCTCACGCGCCAGCGCGAGAATGCTCTCCATCTGCGCGGGCAGCAATTCCGCGGCCTTGAGCGGATCGCCCGCACCCGCCAGCACATCGAGATTTGCGTGGACATGCATCACGCATGATTCGAGTAGCGCGGCGTCGAGGCGCTCCGCGTGGGAGCAGAGATCGGCAAGCGTGGTGGGCGGCGGTTTGTCGGCCATGAGCAGGCTGGCGTCGCCGAATTGCTGGCTGAGATCGATCAGCAGCACACGCCGGTTGCTCAGCGCGGCAAGCGAATACGCGAGATTCACGGCGATTAGCGTGGTACCGCTGCCACCCTTGCTCGAAGCGAGCGAGACGACACGGCCGACGCGGCGGCCGATGGCGTTTTTCCGCACGTCGGCCTGGATGAGGATGGTGGTGATCTCGTCGGCGTCGAGCGGCCACGCCAGCACATGCCGCACGCCGACGCGCATCGCCGCGCCCAGCAAGGCGGTGGACGGCGCCGCCGTCATCAGCACGCAATGCAGGGCCGGCGTGCAGGCCAGCGCTTCCTCGACGCCGTCCAGGTCGCGCGCATTCAGATCGGCATCGTCGACGATCAGCATATCGGCGCTTCGAATCGCACGGTCGTGCGCCCGCACTTGCCGGGCCGTGCCGTGAGCGGTGCGCAGCCGGTAAGCCACGCCGCTTGCCTCGAGGCGAGCGACGATGTCCGGCGCGCGCTCCATGCTGGATGAAATCAGGAAGATGTCGATCATGTCGGCTCTCCGCCGGTCTGACGCCGTTCGGTTGGCGAAGCCACCTCGATAGCGATCGATGTTCTGGTTATTCGTCGGAATCGGACCGGTAAATGTCCGCACCGCGTTCGTAGTTTCGTTCCTGCGACACCGGCATCTCATACACCGAGTCGCGCAACGCCTCGCGCTGAAGCTCCGCTTGCGACCGGCGCTTGATCGCCTCGGCAATCACCAGCGTCGTCAGATCGACCGGCGGCGCGGCGAACAATGCGCGCGGCGCGGCGATATGCCGTTGATAGGCGACATCCGTTGAGTACACGGTGGTTTGACGAGCCGGCTGTGCTGTGCCGGCCGGCTTGGTGAACTGTCTGGTCATGACAACCCCCAAAAAAAAATCTGTTTTTTTCACTGCTCTGTCCAGGTGAGCCGTGTCCGCACATTCGCGGACACGGCGCCCGGTCCACCTCGTAAGCTGCGCCTCTCTACGGAGACTCTGGCCATTCCTCCCCGCTCCATGCGCCCGGTTGGTCCTCGACCGCGCGCTACCCCGCCGCTCTTCTTTCGCTGTTTTCTTGTTGTTGTGCGTATCGTTCGCTCACCAACTCCGCGAGCGCGGTACTTGTTGTTTTTGCCATCCCCTTCATGTCCGCCGAAACAGACGGAAAAAGTGGCGAGGTCGACCTTTACATCGTCCGGTCACATTGACCGGTACGTTGTACCGATCATTCGCGCCGTGCTCTTATGTCGTTTGTTTTTCAGTGGCCCCGCCGCCCCCTCGTAAAACGCATTGGCTTCCCCCCGCCGCGCCTACGAAGTTTTATGTGCCGCCGATCTCTCTTCACTCCGGCTTCCCGGAGTTCGGACCGGGCGGCAACAGCATTCGCTGTGAAGTGCTTATTGCAACGGCTATGCCATGTGCCCTCAAACCCTTATGCCACCGTGATCGTTGCTGCGGCGCACCCTGCTCGCGCACTCTTCGCATCTCGCGTTGATTCGAATTCGACACGCACTTAGGCCTCCGCCGACGCGCCGCGGCGACGCGTAGCTGGCCGTTGGCTCGCCGGGCAATCCGCACGCCCCGCGTGGGGCCGGGCGCTGCGTTACATCCCGGTCAAATATGCCGATGCTTCGGAACCCTACCGGGTAGTCTCGACCCCCTGTCCGATGTGTCGCAAGCGTGAGACGAGGCAAATCCCGAACTACAGTTCCGTTTCACATTTGCCGTAAAACGAATTGAGGCGCTATGTGGGATGCCGAGCATAGCGGGACTTGACCGTCTATTTTTTTACCGCAAGCACAATGGGGTGATATGAAAAACGTTTCTGAATCCAGACTTGTTTGTATGGCGCTCGAAAGCGGTTTCGCTTATCGTTAAGCCCATGCGCCAAGAAGAGTGCTTGTATCAGGCCAACGAGGTTAAAAACGGTTTGAGTGATTCGGGGAAAAGATCGTGTGACGGTTACAACGGTGAACACCGTTCCCGCCATTCGTCCGATATGTAGCACCTCGCGGCTCGCGCCGCCCGCTCCATGCCCCCGAAGATTGCCGCTACCGTGAATCGTCACCGCCGGGCGTCGAGTCGCAGAACCCCAAAGCGGTGGATCAATCCATGTCCGGGTCCGCACACGCGGACCGGCTGGCTCAGTTGGCCGGAAGCCGGCATCTTGCCGGTCTGTTGGGTACGTCGCAGAACAGTCCTGAGAGCTGCATCAAACCGGGGGTAACATGAACACGACTTGCACGCCTGTCGACACGGAACGCACTGTTCTGTATGTGTCGAATTCGCCGGATCAGAAACTCGCCGCTTTTCTGGCGGCTTCTGGCTGGCAAGCGGTGCATGCCAAAAGCACGGCCGTCGCCGAGCGTATGCTCGAGCGCGGCAATATCAAGGTCGGCCTAGTCGAGCTGCCGGGCGACTGCACCTCACAGCATCTGTCCGCACTGGCGTCCTGCATGCGGCGCGTGGAAACCAACTGGGTCGCCCAGATCGCGCCGGGCCAGGCGGAAAACGAACTGGTCAGCCGTTTCATCCTCGACTATTGCTTCGACTTCGTCACGCGACCGTGGCTCAACGACCGGCTCGTGTTCGCGCTCGGCCACGCGCATGGGCTGTCGAGCCTGCGGCATGTGGAGGTCGCGCCGGAGCCGTCGCTCGGCCGGCACGGCATGGTCGGGCAATGCGAGGCCATGCAGCAGTTGTACCGGCGCATCGACAAATGCGGCGTGACCGACGCGCCGGTGTTCGTCGCCGGCGAATCCGGCACCGGTAAGGAGCTGACCGCCAAGGCGATTCATGAACGCTCGCCGCGCGCCGGCCGGCCCTTCGTCGCGATCAATTGCGCGGCGATTCCGCCGAGCCTCCTGCAAGCCGAATTGTTCGGCCACGAACGCGGCGCCTTTACCGGCGCGCTCCAGCGCAAGATCGGCCGGATCGAGAGCGCGCATGAAGGCACCCTCTTCCTCGACGAAATCGGCGACATGCCGCATGAATGCCAGGCGGTCCTGTTGCGCTTCCTGCAGGAAGGCACGATCGAACGGCTGGGCGGCAACGGCCCGATCAACGTCAACGCGCGGGTCATTTCGGCGACTCACGTCGATCTGGACAAGGCGGTCGAAGACGGGCGCTTCCGCTCCGACCTGTATCACCGTCTGTGCGTGCTGCGCCTCGTCGAGCCTCCGCTGCGCGAGCGCGGCGGCGACATCAAGCTGCTCGCCAACTATGCATTGAGCATGTACAAACAGGACGGCGCGCGCAAACTGCGCGGTCTGTCGAGCGACGCGATCGTGGCCATGTCGAACTATCCGTGGCCGGGCAACGTGCGCGAACTGATCAATTGCGTGCGCCGCGCCGTGGTGATGAGCGAAGGCCGCTTTATCACGGCAAGCGATCTGGGTCTGCCGGAAGCCGACAACGGGCCGGCCGTGACGCTGGCGGAAATCCGCAGCAAGGCCGAGAAGGACGCGATCGAGCATGCGTTGCAGCGGCATGGCTACAAGTTGTCCGAGGCGGCGGCCGAACTCGGCATTTCGCGGGCCACGCTGTATCGATTGATGCATGCCAACCGGCTGCATCAGGAGCCGGCAGCCGGGCGCGCGTCGAACGCCACCGGCGGCGCGGATGCCGACGGCGAGACGGAGCGGCGGGCGGCTTCGCTGGTGTGAGCGGGTAAGTTCGGCGTCGCTTCTGCTTCGCTGGGTTCCGCCGGGTCCGGTCTGAACCTCGCTCGCCCGGATGATCGCGGGCCGCGCGCGCCGCCATTTCGCGCGCACCATAGGGCGAAATGACGTGACAAGGTGCGCTAGCAGCGCCTGACGCATTCTTCGCGCCTTTCGCCGACACGCCGGCATTGCTATGCTGAAGGCCGTTCATCCATCCGGGAGCGGACTTGGCCGACCAGCACGTACCGGCGCTCGAGCGCCGTTCCTCGTCCGTCCTGCCCGCTCAGGCGAGCCCGTGCGACGCGCTCGTCATTCGCGCGCAACATCCCAGCCTCGTCCATCCGTGCCGGCGTAAAAAACTCGCGCTGGCCGCGACCATTCTCGGCTCGAGCATGGCCTTCATCGACGGTTCCGTGGTCAACGTCGCCTTGCCGTCCATCCAGACCGAACTGGGCGCGAGCGTGGCGGCGATCCAGTGGGTTGTCGACGCCTATCTGCTGTTTCTCGGCGCGCTGGTGCTGGTGGGCGGCTCGCTCGGCGACAAACTCGGCCGGCGCACGGTGTTCATCGCCGGAATCGGGCTGTTCACGCTGGCCTCGATCGGCTGCGGCCTCGCGCCGGGCGCCGCCGCCCTGATCGCGGCGCGCGCCGTGCAAGGCGTGGGCGCGGCGTTGCTGGTGCCGAGCAGCCTCTCGATCATCGGCGCGGTATTCGACGACAAGGAGCGCGGCCAGGCGATCGGCACCTGGGCCGGTGTCGGCGCGATCACCTCGGCGCTCGGGCCGGTGGCGGGCGGCTGGCTCGTCGATGCGTTTTCGTGGCGCGCCATCTTCTTCCTGAACGTGCCGATCGCCTGCGCGACCGTCGCGCTGGCGGTCATGGCCGTGCCCGACAGCCGGCAGGACGACGACGGCGATCCGTCAACCCCCGCCGCCGGCGCCACCGGACATGCGGCGGCCGGACTCGACTTGCCGGGCGCGGTCACGGCCACCGCCGGACTGGCCGCCTTGACCTACGGCCTGACTCTCGCCTCGACGCATGGCTTCGGCAACCGCTGGGTGCTGGCGTCGATCCTCGGCGGACTGCTGGTGCTGATCGCCTTCGTCGCGCTCGAAGCGAGAACCCGCAATCCGATGATGCCGCTCGACGTGTTCCGCTCGCGCGACTTCGTCGGCGCCAATCTCGTCACGCTGCTGCTTTACTTCGGCTTGGGCGGCGCGCTGTTCTTCCTGCCGTTCACGCTGATCCGCGCCTATGGTTACAGCGCGACCCAGGCGGGCGCGGCATTGCTGCCGGTGCCGGTGACCATCGGACTGCTGTCGCGCTTCACCGGCGGCCTGACGAGCCGCTACGGCGCGCGAGCCTTGCTGACCGCGGGACCGGTCGTCGCCGCGGCCGGCTTCGCGATGCTCGCGCTGCCGTGGGTACGCGCCGAGTACTGGCGCGGCTTTCTTCCCGCGTTGACCGTGCTCGGACTCGGCATGACCATTACCGTCGCGCCGCTGACGACGACGGTGATGACCTCGGTATCCGCCGCCCGCACGGGCGTCGCTTCGGGCATCAACAACGCGGTGGCGCGGGTGGCGAGCCTGCTGGCGATCGCGGTGCTGGGCATCGTGTTCGTGTGGTCACACGATGCGGCGCTCGCTGCGCGGCTCGATGCGTTGCATGTGCCGCAGGCGGCGCGCGCAGCGGCGAGCCTGGCGCAGGTCGGCATGGATTCGGGCGCTGGGACCGGTGCGTCGGAAGGAAAAGTGGGCGCAGCAGCGGCAAGTCCCGCAGCGGCGCAAACCCACGCCGATCCGGATGCAGGCGTGGCCCAAACCCATGCAGAACCGGCACGAGCGCAAGCCGAGGTCGCGCAGGCACAAGCCGAAGCCTTGGGCGCGGCATTGCGAGCGGTGGCGCTGGTGTCGGCGTTATGCGCGCTGGCCGGCGCAGCGCTGGCGGCCTTCACGATCCGCTCGCAACGGCCGCTTTAGATGCCCGGCGTCTGATTCATGACTCGCGCACGGTCACCATCCATAGTTCAGAGCGCGCTGAAACATCGCCGGCCGGCGCTCGCCATACTGCAGTCATGATGCTTCAGACTATGCCCCTCAACCCACCCGGAGCTACGCACATGACAATTACCTGCTTCATCCGCTATCAGATCGATCCTTTCCAGCGCGATGCCTTCGACGAATACGCCCGCAACTGGGGCCGCATTATTCCGCGCTGCGGCGGCCACCTGATCGGCTACTTTCTGCCGCATGAAGGGACCAACGACATCGCGTGGGGCTTGATCGCGTTCGACAGCCTCGCGGCGTATGAGACATATCGCGCGAAACTGCGCGCCGATCCCGAGGCACGCGACAACTTCAAGCTGGCGCAGACGAAGCGCTTCATTCTGCGCGAGGAGCGCACCTTCACCGAAATCGTGGAAGGCACCTTGGGCGTGCCGGCGGTGCGCGCGTCGGCAGCGACGGAGTAATTGCGAGGGGTTGCGATTGCGGCTGCGGCGGTGAAGGTATACGCACGCGCCGGGGGCAATTCCTGCGCGTCGCAGCCGGCATGGGACAATCGGATACTGTCTGACAGGCAAGTTTTTTGCTACCGCAAGGTGCCGCTGCACGGGGCTCGCCGGATTTCCGGCGCCTCGCGCCACGGCAGGTCAAGGAACTTGTACCGCCAAAACCGTGTCGGTTCATGGTCACGCCGCCGAACCGGTCCGTACGTATCGGCACAGCCGTCCGCATCTGTCCCCCGCTTTACACCCTATGCGCAAATTATTCCAGGTCTGGTTTTTCGTTCTTCTCGCCTTCATCACCGCGCCGGTTTTCGCCGCAACAGCGCCGGCCACGCCCGCGTCGTCGGCCTCCGGCGTCGGCGTCACGCTGACACCCGAGCAGGCCCGCCAGGCTCTCGCCGTTCTCAATGACCCCACGCGCCGCGCGCAAGTCGCCGACACGCTGCAGGCCATCGCCGCCGCCGGCGCGCTGAGCGCGCCGCCCGCTTCCGCGCCCGCGGCCGCCTCGGCGCCCGCTGCGGCGAGCGGCGCCGCCGCCATCGTGCCGGCGGCGTTCAAGTCCAACGGCCTCGCCTCGCAACTGGCCCGCCAGGGCGCGCATTGGGCCGTGGACCTCGGCAAGTCGTTACGCAGTTCGGTCGCCGCGCTGCTCGACCTCGCATCGGTCCGCGCCTGGTGGAACTGGCAATCGACCAACCCGCAAGCGCGCGCCGTGCTGGGCCACGTCGCGTGGTCGCTGCTGGCCGCGCTGATCCCCGCGCTCGTGCTCGAATGGCTGGCGCGCCGCCTGCTGCGCCGCGCCTACCGGGCGCTGGCCGCGCGCCGCGAACTGGCAGACGAAGACGACGCCGCGCAAGCCGACCTGCCCGTCGACGTCGCGCCACAACCCGCCGACGCGCCGAACGCCGCGCCGCCCTTGCCCGTTTCGCCGCCCTCGCCGGTGAGTACGGCAGAGGCGCGAGCCGCGGCCGTGCCGTCCGGCACATCCGCCGCGACGAAGGCCAAAGGCCGGGTCAACGAAGCCAAAGGCAAGCAGAACGCCAAACATCACTGGACGCTGCTGCGGCGCCTGCCGCGCGCGCTCCTCTCCATGGCGCTGCGGCTGCTGCCGCTCGTGGTGTTCGTCGGCGCGGCGAGCGCGCTGATGTCGATCTTCGCCGACGACGGCACGCCGCAAGACCGCGCGCTCGATTCGCTGGTCGACATCTACGTGCTGTGCCGCGTGATCGTGATCGTCAGCGGTTTCTTCCTGCAACCGGCGGCGCCGCGTCTGCGTCTGCTGCGCATGAGCGACGCGTGGGCCGCTTTCGTGCAACGTTGGATGGTGCGGATCGTCAGCGTGGTGGGCGTGGGTTCCGCGATCGCCGAGATCGCGCAGTCGCTCGGTCTGAACGACGCGGCGCATCTCGCCTTGATGAAAGTGGTCGCGCTCGCCGGCCATGTCATGATCTCGATCCTGCTGCTGCAATGCGCGACCCCGGTCGGCGAATTGATCCGCAAGCGCCTCGCCGCGCGCAAGTCGCTGGAGATGTTCGGCAACGTATTCGCCGAAGTCTGGGCGTGGGCCGCGGTGTTCGTCGTCATGGCGTTGTGGTTCATCTGGGCGCTCGATGTGCAGAACGGCTATCACGCGCTGCTGCATCTCGGCGGCATTTCGCTGGCGGTGCTGGTGGGCGCACGGGTCGTGTCGATCGTGGTGTTCGGGGCACTGGCCCGGCTCTTCAATGTGCAGGACGACGCGGCCAAATCGCTCGTGCATCAGCACGCGTACCGCTATTACCCGCTGTTGCGCCTCGTGGTGGCGTGGCTCATCGGCATCGTGACCGCGCTCGCGCTGTTGCAGGTGTGGGGCGTGCATGTGGGCGACCTGTTCCGTACCGGCACGATCGGGCACCGGCTCGCGTCGGCGATCATCACGATCGGCGTGGCGGCCGTGATCGCGCTGCTCGTGTGGGAAGGCGTCAACGTATCGGTCGAACAACGGCTGGACAGTTGGACCACCAGCGGCGACCTCGTGCGCGCCGCGCGCTTGCGCACCCTGCTGCCGATGCTGCGCAGCGCGCTCTTCTGCGCGATCGCGCTGGTGGTGGTGCTCACCGGTTTGAGTGAACTCGGCGTAAACATCGGGCCGCTGCTGGCGGGCGCCAGTATCTTCGGCGTGGCGCTCGGTTTCGGCTCGCAAAAACTGGTGCAGGATTTCATCACCGGCATTTTCCTGTTGATGGAAAACGCGATGCAGGTCGGCGACTGGGTCACGCTCGCGGGCGTGTCCGGCACTGTCGAATATCTGTCGATCCGCACCGTGCGGCTGCGCGGCGGCGACGGTTCGCTCTACACGGTGCCCTTCAGTTCGGTATCGACGGTGAACAACACCAACCGCGGCATCGGCAATGCGGCAGTGAAGGTCAATATCGTGTTCGGCGCGGATGTCGATCTCGCCATCAACACGCTGAAGGAAATCGGCGCGGCCCTGCGCGAGGACGACAAGTTCAAGGACGGCATTCTGTCGGACTTCAGCTTCTGGGGCGTCGATGCCCTGGACGGCTCGGCCATCACGCTGGCCGGCCAGATCCAGTGCCGCGACAGTGCGCGCTGGGGCGTGCAGCGCGAATTCAACCGGCGCATTCTCGACCAGTTCCGCGAGCGCGGCATCGAGATCGCGAACCCGCAGCGCAATCTGCTGACGTGGGACCCGGAAAGCGCACCCGCGAGAATCGAAGCGGATGACACACACAAAGACGCACCTGACGCAGCTGACGCACCGAAGGCCGTGCCGCCCGCCGATGCGCCTTCGTCCGCCGCAGCGGCGCAGACGGACGCGCCGGTGGAAGACCAGTTGCCCGTCGACCCTAAGCCGGCTGGCGGCCCAGGAACGCCAGCAAATCCTGGTTCAACCTCTCCGCATGAGTGAAGTAAAAGCCGTGACCCGCGCCTTCATAGACATGCAGTGACGCGCCGGGTATCAGCGCCGCGGTGGGCCGCCCGGTTAGTTCGAGCGGCGCCGACGCGTCACGATCGCCATGCAGGATCAGCGACGGCACCTCGATCTTCGCCAATTCCGCGCGGAAATCGGTGATGGTCTGCACGCGGGCCAGTTCGAGCATCGCCTGATGCGAGGTTTGCAGCATCATGCGGATCGTCCAGTCGAGCGGCGCGCGCGACACGCCCGGCCCGAAGTACGGCGCCGCATTCGCCTCGATCCAGTCGGGAAAGGAACGGCTCAGCGCGAGGCGGCCTTGCTCGAATAAAGCGGCGTCGATGCCGTTCGGGTTGTCGTCGGTTTTCAGCAGATACGGCGTGGCCGCGGGCGCTATGAACGCGACCCGGGCGACGCGCGCCGAACCGTAACGCGTCAGATAACGCACCGCTTCGCCGCTCGCAATCGAATGTGCGACCAGGGTGACGCCGCTCAGATCGAGCGCGCTCAACACGCTTTCCAGATCGTCGGCGAGCGTGTCGAAGTCGTAGCCGCGGCCCGGATCGCTCGAACGGCCATGCCCGCGCCGGTCGTACGCAATGCAGCGGCAATCGAGACGCGACAGCGGTTCCATCTGGTACGCCCACATGTCGGAGTTCAGCGTCCAGCCCGAGAGGAACACCAGCGGCGTGCCCTGCCCCCAGTCGCGGTAGAAAAGACGCGTGTTGTCGGCGGTGCGGATGGTGTTCGGTTCGTCGGCGAGATACGGTGCGGTCGCGTTCATGGAAGTCTCCTTGCCTCAAGTGGGAGTCGTGATGCCGTGACGCCACTGTGCCGGGCGACGGTAGGCAGGTCGATTACCTGGGAGGTAAAGAGGCACGCTAATAACGCGCCGGGCTGCCGCGCTATTGCACGTCCCACCAGCGCGGCAGCAACCGCCGCACTTCCGGCCGCCGGTAGCGGTCGTCGATCAGATGCACCACACCCTGGTCCTGCTCCGTGCGGATCACGCGTCCGGCCGCCTGCACCACTTTCTGCAAACCGGGGTACAGGTACATGTAGTCGTAGCCGTTGCCGAACTTCTCCTCCATCGTGCGACGCATCTGTTCGTTGATCTCGTTCATCTGCGGCAAACCTAGTGTGGCGATGAACGCGCCGATCAATTGCTGGCCGACCAGATCGACGCCTTCCGAAAACGCGCCGCCGAGCACCGCGAAGCCCACGCCCTGATTCATGGTGCGAAAGCGCGCGAGAAACGCGTCGCGCGCCGCTTCGTCCATGCCGGGTTCCTGCGCCCAGACCGGCAAGTCCGGATGCCGCTCGCGCATCAGCGCGACCACGCGCTGCAAATACTCGAAGCTGCTCAGAAAGCCCAGATAGTTGCCCGGCTGCACCGCATATTGCCGCGCGATCAGATCCACGATCGGCACGAGCGAACGCTCGCGGTCGCGCCAACGCGTCGATACGTTGCCGGCCACGCGCACCTGCAACTGTTCGGCGCGAAACGGCCCTTCCACGTCGAGCCATTGGGTTTGTTCAGGCAGGCCCAGGGTGTCGCGATAGAAATGATGCGGGTTGAGCGTGCCGGAGAACATCACCGTGGTGCGCGCGGCCGCGTAGCGCGGCGCGAGGAACGGCGCAGGAATCACGTTGCGCACGCAGAGCGTGGCATTCGTTTTGTCGCGCGGCGCGTAACGGTCCGCGGTCAGCGTGAGATCGAAGATCGAATGCTCGCCGAACTGCTCGGCCAGCGCGACGAAATGCATCGCGTCGAAGAAAAAGCGCAGCGACGCTTCGTCGATGGAAAGCGGTGCTTCCGCCAGCTGATCGGTGACGGCGCCGATCAGATTCTGCGCGGCCGAGAGCAGTTTGCCGGGGACGTCGGCATAGACCTGATAGGTCGCGGTCTGCGCGCGCTTGACGGCGTCCCACTCGCGTTGCAGCCGTTCAAGCGGCTTGCGCAAGGTGGCCGGCGCCGTTTTGCGCGCGAGCCGGAACGTCGCCTGATCGAGCGACGCGGTGTACATGCGGCGCGCGCGGTCGAGCAGATTGTGCGCCTCGTCCACCAGCACGCCCACGCGCCACTGGTTGATCTGCGTGAGCGCATACAGCATGGCGCTGCTGTCGTAGTAGTAGTTGTAATCGCCGACCACCACGTCGGCCCAGCGCGTGAGTTCCTGCGCCAGGTAGTACGGACAGACTTCGTGGGCGAGCGCCGCTTCGCGCACCGCCGCGCGGTCGAGGCGCGGACCGGCCAGCGCCGCGCTGCGGGCCGCGCTGCGGGCCGCGTCGAGCCGGTCGTAGAAGCCCCGCGCAAGTGGACAGGATTCGCCGTTGCAGGCTTTGTCGGGATGCTCGCAGGCTTTGTCGCGCGCGACCAGTTCGAGGGTTCTCAACGGCAGGCGCGTGACGCCTCGATGGAGCGTTTCGATCGCATCCAGCGCCAGCGCGCGGCCTGGCGTCTTGGCGGTCAGGAAGAACACCCGGTCGATCTGGTCCGACGCACACGCTTTGAGCAAGGGGAAAATCGTTGCGAGCGTCTTGCCGATGCCAGTCGGCGCCTGCGCCATCAACGGCTTGCCGTCGCGTGCCGAACGATACACCGACACCGCCAGCTCGCGCTGTCCGCTGCGAAACTGGCCATGCGGAAACTGCAGCGCGTCGAGCGCCGCATTGCGCGCGGCCCGATGCGCTTCTTCCTGAACTGCCCAATCGAGAAACCGCTCGCATTGCTCGACGAAGAAAATCTCCAGGTCGCGCGCGGTATGCGTTTGCGTTAGCAACACTTCTTTCTGGGTGCCGATATCGAAGTACACCAGCGCTACCGTCAATTCTGTGAGTTCGCGTGTCCGGCACAGCAGATGTCCGTAGACGAGCGCCTGCGCCCAGTGCAGCGTACGGTGATTGGCCGGCATTCGTTCGAGATCGCCGCGATGCGTCTTGACCTCTTCCAGCCGGTTCGCGCTTGGGTCATAGCCGTCGGCGCGGCCGCGCACGGTCAGGCGGCGATGCGTGCCTGTCAGCGTGATTTCGGTTTCGTAGCCGTTCGCGCGCCGGCCGGCGACCGTCATGTGGCCCGCCATGCCTTCGAGCGAGGTCGGCGCCGGCGTGAAGCGCAGATCGAGGTCGCCGCGCCTTGCGGTGAATTCGCACATCGCCCGCACGGCGACCATGTAGGTCATGCGGTGGCCTCGGTGGTGGCTTTGGCGGCGACCTCGGTGGTGGCCTCGGTAGCAACTTCAGCCACGCCCCCACCTTCCGCGACTACGGCTTCATCGGCCCAGCGCACGTCGAGCACGCGTACCGGCATGCCATGCTGCGCGCAATACGCGAGCCAGCGAATCTGATTGTCCTGCAAGCGGTCGCCGGGGCCTTTCACTTCGATCAACTCATAGCGACGCTCGGCCGGCCAGAATCGGATCAGATCCGGCAAGCCGGACCGATTACCGCGAATATCGCGCAGCAAACGCTCGAACCACAGTTTCAGATGTGCGGCCGGCAGACAGTCGAGCGCCAGCGCGACGAGTTCCGGCGTGAGCATCCCCCAGAACACGAACGGCGATTGCAGCCCCGCCTTGCCATGCAGATGCCGCAAAATCGTCTCGCGATAGACGCCGCTATCGAGTTGTTCGAGACACCCGGCGAACTGATCCGCGCGGCGCGCATGAAAATCCGGCGCGTGCAGATCGGCCGGACCACGCTGGAACGGATGAAAAAACGCCCCCGGCAACGCCGCGAAAACCGGCTCCCAGCACAGCAGCCCGAACAACGAGTTGATCAGCGCGTTCTCGACGTAATGCACCGGTGCGGTCTCGCACGTCAAATGGTCGCGGGCGACGTACTCGACCGGTATCGGCGCCTCGGGCCGCGGCAGCACCAGCGCGCTGCGCTCGACAGGACGGGCCGCCGGCACACGCGCGACCGCCTCGCCACGCTTGCGCTGCAAACGCGGCAGCATGCGCGCGAGGCGTTGCGCCTCTTCTTCGCTTTCAGGCACGGCGGAGGCTTGCAAGGCCAGCGCGAAGGCATCGTCGAAACGCTCGCTGCGTTCGAGCACGCGCATGCGCCGATGGCGCGCGCCGGGCCACGCACAACGCTCATAAACCGCGAGCGCGGCCGCCCAGTTCTGCCGACGCTCGCACAGATTGCCGATGCGGAACAGCAATTTCGCGCGCCGCGTCTCGAGCCAGGAATTGGCAGTCTCAATGGCGGCGACCGACGTGACAAGCTCGTGGATTGCCGCCGCTTCCGCGTCGCCACTGGGCAGCCATTCGAGCGCCTCGCGGCACGCATGCAAGGCGAGATAGACGTCGACGTCCGCGCGCTGCTGGAACGCACGCGACGAAGACGCGAACGCCACTTTCTCGTACTGGAACACACCGGTGTCGGCGAGCACGAACTCCGACCACTCCTGCTGCAAATTGCCGAAGAACATCAAACGCAAACGTTCGCAAAGCGGCGCGATCGCCACGTGAAGGACGCGGTCTTCAGTTCGACCGTGCCATGCCGAAAGCGGGCGCGCCGTGGCACCTTCCTCGTCGCTCTCACTCGCAGAGAAAGGGCGCAGTGTTTCCAGCAGGTCCGGTTTGCGCAGGCTCCTCGCGCCCGGAATCAACGCGATGGTGTCCGCGAAAATCTCCATCAACTCGGCACGCGTGGTGAGCGAGAACAACTCGTCGAGCGTCAGACACGGTTCGGTATCAACCCAGCCGAGCGCCGCGATCGGCGCGGCCGCCTGCAACGGGCAGCCGATCTCGTCGTAAGACAGGCGGCTCGCGCGGAACAGCGTGCCTTTGCGCATCAGCATGCGAACCAGCAGCGCGCGCGAAGACTGCGGCAACGCGGCGAACTCGCGCAGAAACGCGTGTTCGTGAGTGTCGAACACATCGTCATAACGCTGCTCGAGCCACGCCAGGGCGCGCTCGAAGTTCAGCAGATAGTAGAGAGCGTAGGGAGAGACAGGTGTTGCCACGGCACTTTCATGAAACCTGTATGTTTATACAGTGATGATAGCAAAATCCGTGGAGAGCCCGGCCAGATTGCCTCAAAGGCAACGTCATGGTGCGGCGTCAGCGTACTGCCATTCGAATCCGTCCGCGCCGCGCCTCACCCGCCCCGCCGATGTCTGCGGAAAATGCGCGGTGAAGAGCGTCGCGTCGCGATCGGCCGCGTAGTTCAGCAACCAGCGCCGCGAGTGACGCGCAGACGCCGCATCGAGGCAGAACGTCGAGTTCCATTCCGGCCGGTAGACCTGGATGGGGTTATGCATCACATCGCCGGTGAAGATCGCTTCCTCGCCGCGCGAACGGATCGATATCGACATGTGTCCGGCGCTATGCCCCGGCGTGGGATGAAATACGATACCTTCGCGCCACGTGCCGCCCTCGGCAGGAATCGTTACGGCTTGACCGGATTCGATCACCGGCACGACGCTGTCATCGAAAACCATGCGGCGGCTGTCACCCGCCGGGGTCGCGAAGAAATCCTGCTCCGCTTGCGGGAACACGTATTTCGCGTTCGGGAAGGTCGGCTGCCAGCGGCCGTCGATCCACTGCGTATTCCAGCCGACGTGGTCCGCGTGCAGATGCGTGAGCAGCACCTCGTCCACCTGCGCCGGCAAGATGCCCGCGTCGGCGAGACGCTCCAGGTACGGGTTGTTCAACTGATGAAACAGCTTGCTGAACGGCCGCTCCTTGAAATTGCCGATGCCGGTGTCGATCAGCACGGTCAGGCCGTCGATCTGCACGACCCAGGTGTGCACGCTGAGCGTCACTTCGTTGTGTTCGAGGTCGAGACTTGCCGACGACAGGCGGCGGCCCAATTCGTCGGCTGCCGACAGCGCCCACTCCGGATAGAGGACCATGGGCGCTAACGGAAAACAGGTTTCGCTGACGCGGGTAATGCGCGCGTCGCCTATTCGGTGCGTGAGGACCTCAGTCGGCATGATGTGACTCCGTGAAAAGTGCGGCGGCAGCGAGTGGATCGGTTATGCCACTCTTCTGCGGTGAATGGCCTCACTATCGCAAATCCGTGGCTTGCCGGCTAATGCCGTTTTCTGCGTATGGCGATGCTTTGTGGGCATCGCCATGTGAGGCTCGGTGTCCATCGGTCTACGGGGGCGCGACGCGCCTCCATGCAACCATCTCTTGCGCCGGTTCACGCGGCCGCCACCATGCGGGCCATGTCATGCACCGATTCACGCGGACGCGGCCATGCAAGCCGCGTCATGCGCGAGCCAACACCGGCGTGCGTCGCGCCGCCACGCCATACAGCAGCGCGCTGAGCGCAGCCGCCACACCGCCGACGCACGCCAGCGCCACGCCCAAACCAGCGCTTTGCCCGCCGAGCCGCTCATTGATGAAGCCGACCGCGAACGGCCCGAGTCCGCCGCTGATCGCGTTGGTGAGAAACACCAGCAACGCAATCGAACGTCCGCGCATACGATTCGGAATTGCGATCTGGATCGGCACCGGCGCCAACGCCATCGCGACACTCGCAGCAAACGCGGAGGCGCCATACAGGACCACCGCGATATGCACATCGCCGACGAGCGGCATCGCAATGGCGGCCGGCACGAGCAACGCAGCCGCCGACGCGGACAGCACCAGCACCTTGCGCACGGCGGCGGCATCGCTGACGCGCCCTGCGAGCCAGCCCGCGCTCAGCACACCGAGTATGCCGCCGAACATATAGGCCGGCGCTGCCATCTGTCCGACTACGCGTGGCGTCAGATGAAAATGCCGGATCAGCAGCGTCGGAAACCAGGCCGCGTGTGAGTAGAACAGCGTGATCAGCGCGACATAGGCGGCGAAGTACGGCAGGCAGAAGCGGTTCTTCACGAACAGTTCACGCAGCACGTCTTTCAGCGGCGGCGTACTGTCTTGCAAGGCCTCGGCCACCACAGCGGCCGATGGCGCAGTTTCAGTCGGGACGACACCCTGCGTGGCCGGGTCCGCGGCCACGTTCCGAAGCGCGGACGACACCCCGCGCCGTTGCGGCTCCCGCACCGACAACGCGACGATCGCCGCAAGCGCCAGCCCCGGCAATCCGACCGCGACGAACACCGCCTGCCACCCGTTCAAACCCATGCCCGCGAGCCACGCAGCGCCCGCGCCGTGCTCGATCGAACCGAGCAGCATGCCGCCGCCGAACAGAGCGACGCCACCGCCGATGTACGGTCCCAGCATGAACACGCTGCTTGCCCGAGTGACTTTGCGCGGCGGATACAGATCGCTGAAGATCGACAGCGCCGCCGGGCTCAGGCCCGCTTCCGCGATCGCCGTCCCCGCACGCGCCGCGAGCAGTTCGCCGAAATTGTGCGCGAACCCGCACAGCGCCGTGGAGACCGCCCAGATCGCCACGCACACGGCAATCAACCGCACGCGATTGGAGCGATCAATCAAGCGCGCGATGAACACGCCCGCCGTCGCGTAGCACAGCGTGAACGAAAACCCTTGCAGCAGGCCGATTTGCGTATCGGTGAGCGCCAGCGTTTCCTTGATCGGTTGCACGAGAATGCTCACGATCTGCCGGTCGAGATACGAAAACGCAAAGCAGACAAAGAACAGGACGACGACGTAGGCGTGCCCACGACGCGCATCGGCGGCGTCGGCATCGGTCACGGTGGTGACTGCATTCATGGCGAATCTCCGGCTGGCTTCTGTTCGATGGACGGGGTCATTGCCACTGCGCATCCGCGGCCAGCACGGCGATACAGTCGCCCGGTTCGACGCGTGCGAACGAACGCATGCAGACCACCACACCATCGCCCGCAAAACGGATCTCCTGCGGTTCGCTCCACGGCGCGTACGGATCGAACACCCGCGCGGCCAACTGATCCTTTTTGACCTGATCGCCGAGTGCGAACACGGGTTCGGCCACGCCCGCCCGCGAGGCGAACACGTAGTGCCGCGCGCCGTCCACTTTCAACCAACGCGTGTCGTGCCGCGGCGCAGGCGGACGATCGTCAGGCGTGACGCCGAGCGTATGCAGCACACGCCGCAGACCATCCTCGACGATCGCGACGCCGTCGGGATCGCAGGCCGCGTAACCGCCGAATTCACCGCACAGGAACAGCTTGCCGTGCCGCTCTACGGCCGCGCCATACGTGCGGTCCTCGCCGAGCAGATCCATGAGCATGGTTTGCGGCGCGGCAAACGCCTGCACGAGCCGCCGGTATTCGGCACGGCGCGACGCGTCGGCTGGCGGCGCCGCGAGCAAGGCTGGCAGATGATTGAACGACGCGCCGCCCGCGTGCAGATCGATCACGACGTCGGCGCGTGGAAACAGTTCGGTGTCCGCATAGTGCGCAATCATTTCGGTGATATGGCCGTTGCGCGTGCCGGGAAAAACACGGTTCAGGTTGCCCTTGTCGATCGGCGAGGTGCGCGAGCCGTTGATAAAGGCCGGGAAATTCAGCGCCGGCACGACGATCAGCCGACCGTTAATCGACATCGACAGCATGCGCCGGATCAGTTTCATCAGCGCGACAGGGCCTTCGTATTCGTCGCCGTGATTGCCCCCGGTCAACAGTACGGTAGGACCGTCACCGCCCTTGAGCACGGTGATCGGAATCGGAATGTGCCCGTACGCGGAGCGGTCGTGCGAATACGGCACGCGCAACGTGCCGTTTTGCAGGCCGGGGCGTTCGTAGTCGATGTCGGTGGAAATCAGCGATGGAGTGGACGGCATGGTTGTCTCCCGATAAGAAAGCGGACCACGGCGCTGTCGTCGGATGACGCGCCGTGGTCGTGCATTCAATATCGTCGAGGCAAAAAAGCAGCGCCAATGCCGATTTTTAGGGAAGCCGATGCCTTAAAGGCATCACAGCAAGGTATTGCCAGCCGCTCACTTCTGCGCCTTGAGCAAGGCAATGAACTGCGCGAGCGCCGGATTGCGATGCTGCTCGTGATAGGCAAAATGCAGCGGCAGCACGATCGACAGATCGGACAGTGTGAGGAATTGCACCAGCGCGGGCGGCCGTTCGCGATTGGCCGAGTTGACGATCGCCGCGCCCACACCCGCCGACACTAACGAGAGAATCGCGGCTTCCGTCGACACTTCCTGCACCACGTCGAGCGTCAAACCGGCGCGCTCGCATGCGCCGATCAGGCGGTCGTAGTAAGCGGGATAAACATCGCGCGGAAACGTGATGAAGGGCTTGCCGGCCAGTTGCGCGGCAGGCACGGTCTTGCGCCGGCCGAACGACCACGAAGCCGGCGCCGCCAGCACGACACCGTTTTCGAGCAAGGGCAAGCTGGCGAACTGTTCGGGCAGCGCGCCGAAGTGGTAGATGAAGCCGCCGTCCAGCTGACCCGCGTCGATCGCGTCCAGTTGCTCGGGCGTGTTCATCGGCGTGAGTTCGATGCCGACCTGCGGCGCCTTCTGCTGGAACGCTTGCAGCGCGTTCGGCACGAGGCCGCCCCACACCGCGTTTTCGACGAACCCCATGCGCACATGACCCGACACGCCTGCCGCGACTCGTTGCGCGACGCGCGCCGCTTGCTCGACCTGCTGCAGAATGCCGCGCGCCTCGCGCAGATAGGCGTCGCCCGCCAGCGTCAACTTGAGGCCGCGTGGCGTGCGCTCGAATAGCGCGACGCCCAAGGTTTCCTCGAGGTCCTGGATTTGCCGCGAAATGGCCGGCTGGGTCACGTGAAGTTGCTCGGAGGCGCCGCGCACGCTCGCGTGCTCCGCAACGGCGACGAAGTATCGGAGATGCCGGAGTTCCATGTCAGCAGAGTGGCAGGCTTATCGAACGGGATGCCGCATTGTGCCATTCGATCACGCCGCGGTTACTGCATTTTCATTGCGCCGCGAGCCACACCACCGTCAACGACCGCACGCCTTGCGCGCCGCGAATCAGCACGCCCTCGATATCCGCCGTCGCCGAAGGTCCGGTGACGAGCGCCGCATAACGGGCGTCACGAAAATCATCGCGCCGGTACACGTCCTGCAAGCCGTCGATCAATTGCGCCGGGTCGAGCAGCACGACCAGATGCTGCACGATGTAGCCCAGCGCGTTGACCACATACTCGCGTTCGCTGAACCACACCGAGCCGGTTTCCGCAACGCCGAAGCGTGCCCGCACCACGCCGACGTCGATGTCCTGCAACGAGGCGGGTTCCGTATCGGCTGAGAGCGCGCGCGTGCCTGGCACTTCGGCAGTCGCCGAAGCCACCGATGCCACCGCACCAAAGCGCTCGCGAATCAGCCCGCTCACATCGGCTGCGGAACTGGCTTCGACGCAGGCGCCGCCCATTGCCTGCAAGGCCGCCGTGAAGCGCGCGCGCAGATCGCCTCCTGCCGAGTCGAACAGCGGCACTTCGGGTCGTGGCCGCGACGGCGGCTGCGCCTGCCGCACCTTGTCCAGAAAAGCCTCACGCGTTGCCATTGTCGCCTCCACGATTCTTCTTGTACCAGGCGTGGAAGGTCAGCTTGGGCGCCTCGGGCAACTCGCGCTGCTTGCCCCAGATATTGAGCGGGTTATACAGCACGAAGTTCGGCAGCCGCCGCAGCGCGCTACCCATCGACGACACCGTCGCGCGATACAAGGTCGGACTCGCCAGCAAGCGCCCCGCCATTTTCAGCACTTCCTGCTTCACGAACGGCACTTCATGACGCTCGGCGATCACCGTGCGCCATTTGTAGATCTGCTCGTGGATATTGATCTTCACCGGACACACGTTGGTGCAACTGCCATTGAGCGTCGACGCGAACGGCAACGCGCTGTAGCGCTTCAGATCGAAGGTCGGATTGATGATCGCGCCGATCGGCCCCGAGTACGTGCCGCCATACGACAGCCCGCCGCTGCGCCGGTACACGGGACACGTATTCATGCAGGCGCCGCAGCGAATGCATTTGAGCGAGTACCAGAAGTCCTCCATCGCGAGCCGCTCCGAGCGGCCGTGATCGACGAGGATGAAATGCATCTCCGTGCCCGGACGCGGCGCGCGGAAATGCGAGGTGTATTGCGTGATCGGCGAGCCGAGCGCGCTGCGCGACAGCATGCGGATGAACACGCCGAGGTCCGATACTTTCGGAATCAGCTTCTCGATCCCGATCGACGCGATATGCAAAGGCGGCACGTTCGCCGACAGATCCGCATTGCCTTCGTTCGTACACACCACGACCGTGCCGGTCTCCGCCACCGCGAAATTACATCCGGTCATGCCGGCCGTTTTCTCGCGCACGAAGTACGGCCGCGTGTTCATGCGCTGGCTTTCCGCGAGGTAGTGAATGTCGCTATTCTTCGGATCGGTGCCGATGGTGCGGCCGAACAGTTCGGCTACATCGGCGCGCAGTTTATGCACCGCCGGCACCACCATGTGGCTCGGGTCCTGATGATCGAGTTGCTGGATGCGTTCGCCCAGATCCGTTTCCATCACCGTGATGCCGCGCGGTTCGAGATACTCGCGCATCTTGCATTCGTCGGTGAGCATCGACTTGCTTTTGACGAGCGTGGTCATGCCGCGTTCCGACATGATCTGGTGCACGAGCGCGTTGTGCTCTTCGGCGGTAGCGGCCCAATGGACCGTCACGCCGTTGGCCTCGGCCGCCGCCGCGAACTGCTCAAGATACGCGGACAGATTAGACAGCGTATGTTCCTTGATACCCGATGCGAGTTCGCGCATCGTCTCCCATTCCGCAATGCCGTGCGCCTGCACATCGCGCTTCTCACGCAAATCCCACAGACGCTTGTCGTGAAACGCCACGTGCTCCGTCTTGCTGATGAACGCGCCCGCGGCTTTCGCGTGATCGATCCGGTTGCTCATGCGCGTGCTCCATTGAGGACCTGCGCGATATGGATGAAACGCGCGTCGGCTTTCATGCGTTCCGCGCAGCCTTGCTGATGCATGAGGCACGACATGTCGCCCGACACGATGTATTCGGCGCCCGCATTCAGATGATCGCGCACCTTGTCCTGTCCCATGCGCACCGACACCGGCTCTTCAGTGACGGAGAACGTGCCGCCGAACCCGCAACATTCGTCAGGCCGCGCCAGCTTGACGAACTCGATGCCCTTCACGCCTTCGAGCAAGGTGCGCGGCTTCGAAAACGGCGTGCCCGCCACTTCCGAAATCGACGCTTCCTTCAGATGTCGCAACGCGCTGCAACTGTTATGCAAGCCCACGCGATGCGGAAACTCGGCCCACGGAAACTCACGCGCGCCGACCACGTCGTGCAGAAACTCGACGAGTTCGTAAGCGTTCGCGCGGACTTTCTTCACTTCGTCGGTTTGTTCGAGCGCGGTCAGATGCTCGCGCACGTGGTGGATGCAACTCGCCGACGGCCCGACGATGTAGTCGTAGCCCGCGAAGTTGCGCGCGAACACACGCTCGGTGCCGGCTGCCTCGGCATGCGCGCCGCTGTTGGCCATCGGCTGGCCGCAGCAGGTTTGCTCCTGCGGATAGTCGACCTCGATGCCGAAACGTTCGAGCAATTCGAGCGTGGCGATCCCCACTTCGGGATAGAACGCGTCGATGAAGCACGGGATGAACAGGGCGACTTTCATAAGCTTATTGAAAAGAAAAATGGCAG
Organism: Paraburkholderia sp. RL17-373-BIF-A; assembly: GCF_046030175.1. Classification (NCBI taxonomy): domain Bacteria; kingdom Pseudomonadati; phylum Pseudomonadota; class Betaproteobacteria; order Burkholderiales; family Burkholderiaceae; genus Paraburkholderia; species Paraburkholderia sp. RL17-373-BIF-A. The sequence goes on along the minus strand of NZ_JARESO010000046.1, from coordinate 12,490 downwards.
CCGGCGACCACCTACTCTACTGCGGAATCGCGCCGGGGAACCAGTACGGCGTCGCGGCGGCATGGATCGACCTTGACAAGGTTTTCGTCGTTCCAGTCAGACTGGTAAGGTTGGTCTGACCAAGAATATAAGGGAAGTTGTGAGAGGGTGTCAATCGCGGGATCGCGACGGATTAGCGGCGATCAGGAACGATAAGGCCGCGCCGTGCGCGCAAGCATCCGCGGCAATGAACCAGCACTGAAGGGGATTTAAAGCGAAAGATTGAAACCGCGACCACGTGGGCGCCAGGCTAGCGTCCAGACAGCATTCAAGCGCTTACGCAATCAAGAAACCGCACTCGACGAAGGCTTCGCCGCGTCTTCCTTGTAGATCTCGCGCACGAAAGTCAAATGACGCTCGGCGGCCTTGCGCGCCTTTTGCGCGTCGCGCGCCATGACGGCGTCGTAGATGGCCTGATGCTGGCTCATCAACTGCTTTTCCATCGCGTCGTCGTAATCGATCAGCCGATGGTACTGGCGCATGCCTTCGCGAATCAGCGTATGGATGCCGTGCATCACATGCGCGAGCGCGATGTTGTGCGTGGAGTCGGCGATCGCGAGGTGAAATGCGGCGTCCAGTTCCGCGAGGTTCACGCGATCCTGCGACTGCGAGCCGGCCTTCAATGCTTCGAACGCCACGCTGATCTTTTTCAGGTCGGCGGCCGTGGCGCGCTCGGCGGCATACACCGTCGAAATCGATTCGAGCCCCTGGCGCAATTCCAGAATATCGGCACTGGTACGTGGATTTTGCAGCAGCAGCTCGGCAAGCGGCTTGGAGATGATCGGCGCCGTGACGTCGACCACCGTGAAACCGCCGCGCCCGGAGGTCTCGATGTAGCCGTCCGCTTCCAGCCTGATCAGCGCCTCGCGCAACGACGGCCGCGACACGCCGAGCTGCGTCGCCAGATCGCGCTCGGCCGGCAAGCGGTCGCCGGGCATCAGCGTGCCGTCCGAGATCAGTTGCTTGATCTGGTCGGACACCACGTCGGACAACCGTTTGCGTGTGAAGGACTGGATCGGGAGAAATGGCATGGGCAGCGGTGAGTGAAGCCGGTTGAGCGAGCGGTTTTCAGGCGGTGGAAGCGTCCAGGCGCGGTGCGCTGAAACGTTGCAGTCATACCGCGACGTTGCAACGAATTATACCGTTCAACCGAACACGCCGAATCCGCTTGTAAGGCAAGCCCCGAGCGCCGCGCGAGTTCTTCAGAGCCAGCTAGCGCGCCCCCGCCGCATAGAAACTCGCCAGATCGCGCTTGAGCGTATGCAATGCCGCGTCGTCGAGATAGATCATATGACCGGTCGGATAGTAGGCGATTCGCAAATTGGCGCGCAGCGGCCCATCCACGCCAAGATGCGCAAGCGCATATTCGGTCGCATAGAAAGGCGTGGCCAGATCGAAATAGCCGTTCACCGACATCACGCGCAAATGCGGATTCTGTCGCATCGCCTCGGCCAGATCACCCGCCGCGTACGGCACAGGCAGATGCTCGCCCCACCATTCGCGATGCTTCCAGTCCCACTGCGCCAACGCTTCGTCGTTGAAGACGCGGTAGCGCTCGGCCGGCGTGAAGTGCAGATCCTGAGCGAAATGCTGGTGCAGCGCCGCGTCGAAAGCACTTGAGACACTGCTTACCGACGCATCGTAATCAGGACGCTCGGATACGCTGTCGAAGTCGATGCCTTCGAAACGCGCATCGTAACGGCCGACGCTGCGCGCCTGATCGCGCAGCAATTCACTGCGATAACGAGACGGATAGAGACGCAAGCGGCTGCGCTTCACGTAGCCGACATCGAGGCCGGTGAACTGCGCGACTCGCGCGGCGATCGCGTCGCGCTCGGCGTCGGGCAGCGCATCACCTTGCGCGAGCGCCTGCGCATACGGGCCGCGCGCGAACGCGCGGGCTTCGTCGAGAAAGGCCGGCAGACTGGCCGGCTTCGGCACGATCTTGTCGTGATACCAGGCGATCGCCGCGAAGCTCGGCAGATAGCTTTCGCTTTTGAAATCCGAGCCGGCCGAAAACGCGGCCGAATCGAGCACCGACGACATCAGGATCACACCGTTGAGCGCGATATTGTTCTGCCCCAACTGATACGCGAGCATCGCGGCGCGCGCGGTGCCATACGATTCGCCCAGCAGGTACTTGGGCGAATTCCAGCGCTGATTCACCGTCAGATAGCGGTCGATGAATTGCGAAAACGCGCCGAGATCCTTATCGACGCCCCAGAAGTCTTTGCCGGTGCCATGGCCGACCACCCTCGACAGGCCCGCGCCGACGGCGTCGATGAATACCAGGTCGGTCGTATCGAGCAGGCTGTCGGGATTGTCGGCGAGCGTGTAAGGCGCGGGCGGCGTGATGTCGGGACTCGCGGTGCGCACCCGCTTCGGTCCGAACGAGCCGATCATCAGGAACACGGTGCCGGCGCCGGGGCCGCCGTTAAACAGGAACGTGACCGGCCGCTTTTCCGGCGTTTTGCTGGCCACGGTGTAAGCGACATAAAAGACGCTCGCGTTGGCCTGCCCCGTCCTGTCGCGCAACAACAGGTTGCCGGCGGTGGCCGTGTAGTCGATCTTGCGGCCATCGAGCCGGATGGAATGCTGCGTGACCGACGAGGTTTCAGGCGGTACCGGAATCGCCGCCGGCTCAGGTTTCGCGTTGCGCTGCGCCGTGCTGCCCGATGCTTCGTTCTGCGTCGTCGCGGCGGGGCGTGGCTGGCGAGGCGTGCGCTGCGGCGGGGCTGCGTGCGACTCATCGAGCGGTTGGTCGTTCGCCTCCGCGCGTTGATTGGGCGTGCCGCTCACGATGCGTGGCGCGTCCGGCGCAGATGCCTCGACGTCCGTGCTTGCAGCGGCTTCCGGCGAATCGTCTGGTTCAGCCGCCGCGCACATCGTGCTGAACGTGGCGAGCGCGAGCAGCACGAGCGCCATCGCGACGAGCGCGGCCGCCATCGATCCTGCCATCAGTGATTGGCGCAACCAGAAGGTGAAGCGAAGGCCCATGAGTTTCCCGACCGAGAGTCGATAGGCGCCGAAGTCCGGAAGGTCAATGGTTAAGACGAACTCGGCGCTCGATTTTTGACGCAAGCATTTGCGGCGTCAATCGAAAACTGGCGAGGACGCGCACTCCTCCCATAGCGCATCGCTGCGTGACGCTAATCGAAAAGCAAACGAAATGTTGACGAAAGACTCAACGACGCGGCAATGCACCGACGAATACAGCGATCCGCTCGCACGCATCGATGAGGCGCGCTTCGTCGACGACGAATCCCAGCCGCACGAACCCATTCGCCGTCTCGCCGAAAGCGCTCGCGTCGAGCAGCGATACGCCCTGCGCGCGAAACAGTTGCCAGGTGAAATCGACCGTATCGAGGCCCGTGCCGCTCACGTCCACCATCATGAACATGCCCGCCTCGGGCAACAGGCACCGCAAGCCCGGCACACGATGCAAACGCTCGAATACCACGTCGCGCCGGCGCCGGTAGATCTCACGCATCTCGGCGGCGATCTGAGCCTTGTGCTGCAACGCCGTCAATGCGGCCTGCTGGATGAAGCCGGGCAAGCCGTACAGCATCGCAAGCGCGAGCCGCCCCATATGCTCGATCAGTTCGGTGGGCCCGATCGCCCAGCCCACGCGCCAACCCGCCATCGCATGCGATTTCGACAGACTGCCGAGCGTCACGGTGCGCTCCGCCATGCCGGGCAGCGCGGCAATGCTCACGTGCTCGCGTTCGAAGGTCAGCTCGGCGTAGACCTCGTCGGACAGCACCCATAGGTCGTGCTCGCAAGCGAGCCGCGCGATACGTTCGAGATCGGCGCGTTGCATGACCACGCCGGTCGGATTGCATGGCGTCGCGAAGAAAATGGCCTTGGTTCGCGACGTGACGGCCGCCTCCAACGCGTCGCAGTCGACGTGAAACGCCCGCGCCGGATCGACCGGCACCGTCACGAGCGTGGCGCCGGCCGCGCGCACGCAGGCCTCGTAGGTCAGATACATGGGCTCGGGGACGATCACTTCATCGCCCGCTTCGAGCAGACACAACGATGCGGCGAACACACCGTTCTGCGCCCCCGCGGTGAGGATCACGTTGGCGGCGCTCGCGGCACAGCCGGTCATGCGCGCGTGTTCCGCGGCAATTGCCGCGCGCACCGGCTCGCGGCCGGACACGGCGCTGTAGTGCGTATCGCCGCCGCGCAAGGCCTCGATTGCACGCTCGACGATCGGCGCGGGCGTGGCGAAATCGGGGTCCCCCACGCTCAGCACGATGACGTCTTCACCTCTCGCCTCCGCCTGTTGCGCGACACGATGGATTTCCCACGCGGAGGTGCGCCGGCCCTGCAAGCGTTCGACCAGATTCGAGTACTTCATTGACCCCACCCCGTTTCCCATGGACCCGCCAATGTAAAGGGGCACGCGCGAAACGTCCAGATACGAAAAAGCGCCACGCGAGCGAACAGCCTCGCGTGGCGCTTGAGCGTTGCCCCGTTTTAAGGGGCGGCGCGTTAAAGCTGGCGGCGCAACTCCGCCGGCGGCACCTTCATCAGGTGCCGGTATTTCGCCACGGTGCGGCGCGCCACCAGCACGCCCTGATCGGCGAGCATTTTGGCGAGCGTCACATCCGAGAGCGGATCGCGCGTGTTTTCCGCGGCGATCATTTCCTTGAGCAGCGCGCGCACGGCCGCGGCCGAACACGTACCGCCGCTTTCCGTGCCCAGTTCGCGCGGGAAGAAGTGCTTGAATTCGAAAATACCGCGCGGCGTGGCCATATATTTGTTGCCGGTGGCACGCGAGATGGTGGACTCGTGCAGGCCGAGTTCCTCGGCGACGTCGCGCAGCACCATCGGCTTGAGCGCGATTTCGCCGTACTGGAAGAAGGCCTTCTGATGCGCGACGATGCATTCGGCCACGCGCTGAATCGTGTCGAAGCGTTGCTGCGCGTTACGGATCAGCCAGCGTGCTTCCTGCAGTTGCTGCGCGAGCGGCGAACGGCTCGCGCCGGCCGACTGCGCGAACAGTTCCGCATACATGCGATGGATTCGCGCGCGCGGCTGCACCGCCGGGTTGATCGCGACGACCCACTTGTTGCGGACCTGACGCACGATCACGTCCGGCACCACGTAGTTGTCTTCGGTACGGCCGTAGCTGTTGCCCGGTTTCGGGTCGAGCTTGCGCACCAGCGCGCAGGCCACCCGCAATTCTTCGGCGCTGCAGCCGATCTGCTTTTGCAGTTCGGCCTGCTCGCGGCGCGCGAGCCGTTCCAGATGATGTTCGACGATTTGCCGCGCGACTTCGCGCCCCGGCGTGTCGGCGGGCAACGCGTTCACCTGCAGCGACAGGCACTCGGACAACGAACGCGCGCCCAGACCCGGGCGATCGAGCGATTGCACGAGACGCAGCGCCACCAGCAATTCTTCTTCGGTCAATTCGGGTTCGAGATCGACGCTGTCCGCCAGATCGGCGAGTTCCTGGCGCAGATAGCCGTCGTCATCGAGCGCCTCGATGATGAAGCGGGCCACCGCGCGGTCACGGTCGTCGAGTCGGTAAAGGCGCAGCGAATCGTGCAGTTGCTCGCGCAAGGTCGGCTGCGAGCGCGCCCATTCGGCCGGGTCGCTGCTGTCCGAGTCGCCGTTCTGGCGCGTCGAACTGCGGCTGCTGTAGTCGCCGGAGAAGTCGCCCGGCATGTCGTCCTGGCCCGCGCCTTCCAGCGTATCGTTGGCGCCGGATTCAGCCTGCACCGAATCGGGTTCGGCGCTTGCGACGGTGTCGGCGGCGGGCAGCGCGCCGCCGTCTTCACCGGAGGTTGCGGTTGACAGCGCAACGTCTTCCGTCTCCGACGAGTCGTACTCGAGGAACGGATTGGTGTCGAGCGCCGTGCGCAACTCCTGCTGGAACTCCAGAGACGACAACTGCAACAGACGCACCGATTGCTGCAGACGCGGCGTGAGTGCGAGAGACTGCCTTGTGCGTAGTTCAATTGAAGGCATTGTAGTGAGGTCCCGTTAATAGCCGAAAAATGGTGAGTAACCTCCCAAGAGCAACTGTCGTACCAGCTTGCGCAACGCCCTGTTTTTTCTACGCTTTGCGTTTTCAGGCCCGCCAATTGCGCAGGCCGCCAGGCGCTTTTTTTACAAGCACCCGGCAAATTCCGGTCCCTCCCGCCGCGAGCCGCCGAGCGTGCCGCCCACGCTTCGCGGCGGCCCATTCCTCAGCCTAAATACCTGTGTCGTAACGGCTTTCCTGCGACGGCAGTCTTTTGACGCCATGGCGGGCACACCGCTTGCGTCCAGGCACTATGTGGACGGACGCCGGTCTTTGCATTCAACGCGCAAGCGCAGCGGATGCAGACCGTCATCCGGTGTCGATAACGGGCCCTGACGGAACCGTAGCGGCAACGATCCCACGCGTGTCATCGGCGGTTCCGGCCGCGATCGACCGCAGGCAACAAGACCGCAATTTTCATCAACACCCGAAGGAGAAACCATGAAGACCATCCAACTTTTGAAGACCGCAGGTAGCATCGCTTGTGTCGCTTTCGCACTGAACGCGACCAACGTCATGGCGCAGAGCAGCGCTCCGTCGGCGGCGTCCGAAACCATCGGCCAGCACGTCGATGACGGCACCATCACCACCAAGGCCAAGGCAGACCTGCTGGCCGCGAAGAACGTCAAGTCGACGCACATCCACGTGAAGACCCGCAAGGGCGTGGTGTGGCTCACGGGTACGGTGCCTTCGGCCGACGACAAGGCAGCAGCCGGCGAAGTCGTAGAGGCAGTGAAGGGTGTATCGAGCGTCAAGAACCATCTGAAGATCGCTGCTGAATAAGAGCGGCCGGTCGACCCGGGAAGTGCCGGCTTCGGTTGGCGCTTCTCGGTGCTTCTGGTTCAGGAAACAGAAAAGCCATCCGCGTTGCGGATGGCTTTTTTATGTGCAATCGGCTTCCGAATGGACGCCGATTGCGGTTAAGAAAGAACAATAACCGGCGCCCTATCGAGCGCCGATTGCTCAGCCACTTTTAGCGCTTGGCCGCCGCATATTGATCGCGCAGATCACGCACGCGGTCATGATTCTGCAGCACGCCCTGGTACTGCCGCTCGACGATCGCCCGCACATCCGCCGGCAATTCCTTTTCCAGCGCATCGTGATAGCGCTTCTTCGCGACGTCCTCGCCCTTCTCGCACTCGGCCAGAATCTCGTGGTCGCTGCGATCCGTCACGGCCGACTTCACGTCGACCCAGCCGCGATGCAGCGCGCCGCTCATGCTGCCGCCGGTTTCGGGCTTGCCGCCCAGCCCTTGAACCACGTCCTGCAGCTCACGCGCGCCGCGCGTGCAGTCTTCCGCACGTGACAGGAACAGCGTTTTCAACTGCGCGTCGTGCGCGTCTTCGGCTGCTTTGCGAAAGCCCTTCTCGCCGTCCTTCGACGTTTCGACCAGATCGTTCAACACGGAAACAACGTTCGTAGCCATTCAATACCTCCAAGGGTTTCGTTAGTCATGGAATCCGTCGCCGGAGAATCGTCAGGCTGTTGCCAGGCGCCCGCCCTCCGACGATGGAGTTCATGGATCTATTCGCACGAGCCGTGCCCGACGGCTATCGCCGTGGACGTATTGCGCGCTGCGACGACGACGCACGTGCAATCTTGCCAACGCGCGTAAATGTTGCCCGCCGCGAAGCCTCGCGACCGCCCGCAAAGCAACGCCCAGCGGGCTTCCGCTCGATGGCACAGCGGTTGCTTTATATGCTCCGCCCCCAGCACGCGTGCAACGCAACAACACACTGCAAGACGTGCCAATGGATTGAAAACAATGGGCAGGCAACAACGACAGGGAATATCACCATGAAGATCAGGAGCGCAGAATTTCTGGCCGCCGTCGCGATCATCACCTCGGCCGCCGTGATGCAGATTCGAGAACATGTGCAAGTGCGGGAAGCGCCGTCTGCGAATGCTCAGGCAACGTCGCCTTCGTGTGGCGTGATGCATGATGGACTCGTGCCGGCTGCTTGCGAGCCGACGCGCGACGAGCGCCAGGTGGAGCGCGCGCCGCAGCCGCAACGCAATGCGCCGCAAGTCTGGGTCTGAGCAGAGAGTCGAGTACTGACAGGCACCAAAAAAAACGGCCCGACTGATGTCGGGCCGTTCAGCTAATGACCGCAGCGAAAACGCGCGTCAACTCAAGCGCTCCTCTCGCTGAACTCACTGAGCGGCACAGGCTGCTTCAACGGATCGAAGTCGGCCCAGCGTCCCTGCTGCCAGCGTCCGCTTGCCCGCTCGATCGCCATGCCGCCTGCTTCGCGCAAAACGCGCGCGGCATCGAACTGATTATCCGGCGAGACGTGCACGGCCACGAGCACGCCGGAATCGCGCGTCTCCTCGTGAAATGCCGGACGATGGCCCGTATGGCCAGCGTCACGCGTTCGCGACATCGCCCCGACCAACGAGCCGACATACGCGCCGACGCCCGCGGCAATCAACGACACGATGATCGGCGCGGAGAACGCCGCGAAGATCCCGACGCCCACCACGGCGCCGACTACCGCCCCGATGGTGACGCCCATGCCGGCACCTTTGGGCGCATCCCTCGCGCCGGCATCAGTGCTGGTGTCGCCGCCGATCGGAAAACGCGCGTGCTGGCCACGCGGATTGACGAAGAACAGCGTGACGTCTTCCTCGACGAAACCTGCATTGAAGAGCTTTGCCGCCGCATCTTCAGCGGCGGGAAAAGTCGTAAAGCGTGCTGCGACGATGAGTGACATGAGGCCTCCTTGCATCGTTGGATAGCGTTTGCGGACCATGCCGCCGCATTTCGCCGCGCCGCACAGCGCGCGAGCGACGGCACGCGCCGGTACTACGCCGTGGTGCCGCGATCCGGTTCCATGCCTTCCACTCTGAACAGTCCGCTATGCAACACTACGCCATCACCGTCGTTCTGGTCGAGTGCTTCTGCGCAAACCGAACGGATACGTTGACGGCCTTTGTCGAAGGCGGCCATCAGCGCGGCTTCCAGGGCGGAATCGGCGCCGAAATGATCCTCGAGCGCTTCGGCGGTAATCGTGCAGACGACCGGTTCGCCATCCACCCGCGCCATGAAGCGCACGGTCAGATTCGCTCCGTCGAAAACCGGCTTGTCGTCGGAAAAAGTGATCTGCATAAGGGAATCCTCATAGGCCGGTCGCGGCAGGATCGCGTTCATGGCGAACCCTTCATTGCGCCGGCGAGTTGCTGCGCCATCGCGAGATGATGTTTGATGGTCGGCAGCGCGTGCAGAGCCGCCGCCTTGAGTTGCGCATCGGTGCCGCTGGTGCTTTCCTGCTGGAACAGATCGACCGCTCGCTGATGCGCTTCCACTCCGATCTGCTCGACGTAGGCTTGATCGAATTCCTTGCCCTTGAGCGTCTGGAGTTTGCCGACCAGCGCGGAATCCGCCGACGGCGTCGAGGTGAGGCCCTTCTTCGAGACGAGCGCCGCCATCGCGTGGGAGAGTTTCGTGTGGTCCGTAATCATCTGCTGCGCGAATTTCTTCACTTTTGGATCGCTGGAATTCTTCAGCGCAACCTTGCTGGCCGCGATTTCGGTGGCGTCGGCCTGCGAGGCGTCCTGCACGAATTGCTGATCCGCCGGCGAAAGCTTCGTGCCGCTGACCGGTGCATCGCTCGCCGGAGCGTCGCTGGCTTGCGCGTAGACCGCGCCGACGGACGCCGCGCTCAAACTGAGCGCGACAGTCATCGCTTGTAGGGAATACCGGAATTTCATGCACTTTCTCCCAGGTCGACGGATACACCGAAGCGGAACCGGTGAAACGTGGCGCGACATTCATCAAATGCGAATGCGCGCGCTCCGATCGTCACTCCGCTCATGCCGCCTTGCGCTTCGACAATTGCGCAATGAGCGTTCTGTTAAAAGCCGGCAGGTCGTCGGGTTTGCGGCTGCTGATCAGATTGCCGTCCTCGACCACTTCCTGGTCCACCCACGTGCCGCCCGCATTGCGAATGTCGTCCTGCAAGCTCGGCCAACTCGTGAGTGTGCGGCCCTTGATGATGCCCGCCGACACCGGCAACCACCCGCCATGACAGATCACGGCGATCGGCTTCTTCGCGTTGTCGGCGGCTTTGACGAAAGCTTGTGCCTGCGGCAGCAGACGAATCGCGTCGCCGTTCACCACGCCGCCCGGCAACACGACGGCGTCATAGTCGTCGGCGCTTGCCTCGTCGAACGTCGTGTCCACCTCGACGGCGTCGCCTTTGTCCACGTGCTTGAAACCCTGGATCTTGCCGGGCTTGGCTGAAATGACGTGCACCGTTGCGCCTGCTTCAGCCAGTGCGCGTCTTGGCTCGATCAGTTCTGCCTGCTCGAAACCGTCCACCGCGAGTACCGCCACCTCGTAACCCTTCAGCGTGTCAGACATGCACACTCCCCTTCCTGTAGGTGCTGGACCGGGCTTGTCGCGACGCCCGACCCCATCATTAATGTCAGTGCAGCAAAAGACGTGCCCACGCATTCGACCGCCTGCCCGAGCCATGCGCCCATCTGATCGGTGCCCGAAGCCGAAGCAGAATCAAAGACCTTGCGGGTCATCGTCGAGGCCATCATCGTCGTTAGCCAGCGGATCGATCACCCGGTCGGGCTCGATATCACCGTCCGGCACAAGCGTCGAATCACCGTCGGCAGCGGCGCGTTCGCCTGTGCCGGCACGATCCGTATCGCTGCCAAGTTCGGTGTCGCCGGTTTCGAGCGCGTGGTTGTCCAGTTCGGTATCCACGTCGAACTCATGACGCTTCGCACCGGCGACGTCGCTGCCGCTATCGGACGAATCGCTCGGACCGAGCGCGCCGGTCGTGCCGGCAGTTTGCTTGACGACCTGTTGCGGCTCTTCATCGGGATTCAGTGTGCTGCTCATCGCGCTCTCCTTGGTTCGTTCGTTCATTCAGTACCCGTAGCGAGAGTTCGCAAGGACCGTTCCGCTCGTTCACGAAGTAACCAGAAGCAACCAGAAGCAACCGGCAGCAGCCATGCGCGCCACGCCGAAGGCGGTGCCAGGCATTGCCTTTGCTTGCAGGCACAGTCACCGGCGCAAAGCGCGCCCTCTGCTTGAAACTTCTACCTGCGACGATGGCTGCCACACCTACTTCGATTCAACGCCGCCCTGAACGCGCGGACGACGACAACGCGAAACAGCCCGCGCCGGCCGCCATGCCGCCGGGCTTGCGCCATGCCGACGATACGAAAGCCTGCATCACGCGTCAGCGTGAGAAAGACGGCTTCGCGTACTTCGATGTGGCGGGCAAACGCATCGACGATGAAGACGAAATCAAACGCATCAATGCGCTCGCGATTCCACCGGCTTATGAGGACGTGTGGATCTGCCCGGATGCGCGCGGCCATATCCAGGCGACCGGCCGCGACGCGCGCGGCCGCAAGCAATATCGCTATCACGCGCGCTGGCGTGAGACGCGCGATGCCGACAAATACGAACGCATGGCCGAGTTCGGCCGCGCGCTGCCGAAGATCCGCGCCCGCGTCGCGCGTGACCTGAATCTGCCGGGCATGCCGTGCGACAAAGTCATCGCCGCGATCGTGCAGTTGCTCGACACGACGCTGATCCGGATCGGCAGCGTCGAATACGCGCGCGACAATCAGTCGTACGGATTGACGACGCTGCGCAAGAAGCACGTGAAGATCGAAACCGGCCAGTTGCGTTTCAGGTTTCGCGGCAAGAGCGGCATCGAACACGACGTGACGGTGAACAATCCACGCGTGAAGCGCATCGTGCGGCGCTGCGCAGAACTGCCGGGCCATGACCTGTTCCAGTACCTCGACGAAGACGGCACGCGCCGCACCGTCGGCTCCGCCGATATCAACGACTATCTGCGCCGCGCGAGCGGTGCGGATTTCACAGCCAAGGACTATCGCACGTGGGCCGGCAGCGTCTATGCGTTGGCCGCGTTGCGCCGCTTGATGTGCAGTAGCGCGGCGGAAGCGCGCCGTCATATCGTCGCGACCGTGAAGGATGTGGCGGCGTTACTGCGCAATACGCCGGCCGTGTGCAAGCGTTGCTACATTCACCCCGCGGTGATCAGCTCATTCGAAGCGGACGAATTGCAGAGCCTCGCGCCCGCTCAATCGCGCCGCGGGCTGAGAGTGGACGAGGTCGCGTTTGCCGCGCTGCTTGCGCAAGCCGAAAAACGCGCGGCGAAGCTCGCGCGGCAGGCCGGCGCGAAGGGGCGCAAGGCGCGCGAATCGGCGGTGGCCGACAGCATCGGCGATTCGATCACTAGCCTGCTGAAGAAGTCGCGTGTGGTGCGTAAAGCGAAGTCGCGTGTGGTGCGTAAAGCAGCGGCGGCAAAGGCAGATGCAAAGGCTGGTACGCAAGGAACCCGGCGCGCGACTGCATCTCGGGTTGCAGGCGTGGGGGGGGCGGGGGGGGGCCGCGCCGGCAAAAAACCCGCGCCGGGAAAAAAC
>NZ_JARESO010000045.1:0-69132 GCF_046030175.1 Paraburkholderia sp. RL17-373-BIF-A | reverse complement strand
GTTCAGGGTATTGCTGCAGCTTTCGCAGCAGTGCGATTCCATCCATCCCCGGCATTGCGCAGTCTGTGACCACAATATCAGGCCGACTTTCCAGAGCGAGGCGCAGCGCATCGCCACCATTGGTCGCGGTGCGAACGAGGTGCCCCTCTGCAGCTATCAGAATGCCAAGTGAACCGAGCAACCCCATGTCATCATCCGCAAGCAGAACCGTTGCCATAGCGCTGTCTCCACGAGCGTCCCTGCGCAGCTTCAATCCATCGCCAATTTTCATGGCAGCAAACAGTCAGCAACTGCGCCGGCGATTGCGGCGAAAAGATGGCCGAACAGCACCCACCTGTTAGTCGGTACGTAGTTCATACTGTCGTCGTGGCGCTCTGCCGCACAATGGCCTCGATTGACGAAGCGATGGAACCCATCGAGGCGAGCGGTGAACGGAATGCAGCCACGGAGTCGGAAAGCATGAAAGGGCCCAAGCGATAGAACGGCAAGCAATAGTGACGCTTGCTTCCTGGCAGTACGATACTGGGGCGACTACGACGCGTACCTCATGGGTGCGGTGCGCAGATTTCCACACTTGAGCGGGTGTCGTCGGTCCTCGTAACGATAGGGCTCCACGACGTCGCCGTTGAACACGAGGGGCCGAACATGCGGCTGATCGAACCGGATGAACACAAAGACTTTCTAGCGACCCTGGAGCGTAGCGGTTTTGCAGAAGGCGATTTCGCTCTTCTGGAAACAGATACGACGGACCCGAAAGGTGACGAGAACCTTGGTCTACAGGGCTACGTCACCATAGCCCGGCTATCGACGCAGGTTACGAAAGAATACGTGATCGGCGACGAAAGCGATTGGCTACAGCATTTCACGAAAGATCTCGAAGCAGGCGTCTTCAACAGGCCGGAATGAGAGCTCGAATGCTATCGAAGTGCAGGTGAAAGATGACCTGGCCACGCGGGTGCTCGGACAACAAGCGGCACATTCAAGCCGCACTCGGCAGAACAGCTTCGTCTCCGGCCCACCGGTTGCGTCTGGCCGGGATACGGCCGCCGGCACTGACGACCCTCGACCCCGTTGAGCTGTTCCGAAACGACTCGTGAACGGTAGCTTCCGGCCCGACATGAGCCAATCGTTTCACGTCAACTGCAACCTGCACGTTGTAGCCAACCGTTCCCGTGTGGCGCGTGCCTTCGCGCAGGGTTCCGTGAACCAATGTGCAAGACTAGCCTGGCTTGCCTTCGTGTTCGTCAACCGCAGCGCGAAGCCGATTGAACCCGTCTGCGAATGCACCCGACGCGTCACGGAATCGAGCAATTGGCATCGGAACGTTGCGTGCCTCGCCGATCGCCGCGAGTTGTATTGTCTGCGCGGCGATGTAGAACCCGGTAAGTGCGTCACCATCGACTGCGACGTCCAGTCTACATTCCCTATATAGCTCGTTGCGTCGCAGCATGCCAGTCTCCATCGTGATCTTCGAAGCACCGCTTGTCACGCCTTCTCGGGCCAAGCTAGCTGATGCTCGCTCATCGCCCACTCGTTAGGAGGAGTGCCATCAGCAGTATTCTGGTACAGCCAGCTTCCGCAGACCGTGCAATTCCGGTTGCTGCTGATTTTCGTTATGTGGCCCGACGGCCCGATTGCACTGACGCCGGAAGCGGCAAGATCGCCATGCGGGGGAACGCTGGATGGCTTGACAACTAATTCGCGACAGGCATTGCAAGGCTGCATAGCTGTCTCCAATGATCTGATTCGAGGAGTCTAAGCGCTCGGCCTATGCCGAGTTCTCGTCGCACCACTGGATCGCCCAGCGCTGCGCCGCCTCGATAGCGGCTGCGTCGGAGGGATAGTCGCCTAGATCGCCTGACCATTTGACCTCGACGGTGTCGCCGCCCACCGAGGCGCGCCGGTAGATCTTTGCACGGGCGTAGTAATGGCCGCCTTCATCGAGAGGTGACGCCTCGATATGGAAGTCCTTGTAGTCGAACTGCATCGTCGCCTCCCAATGAGTGGGGAAATCCTACAGGGCGACACTGCGCACAGCAATCGGTTGGGATAGCAATCCGTTGCTGTAGGCTGTGGAATTCAGATGCGTGGAGCCTTGCCTGCTTGTTCCAGCATTCTTGATTCTTGATCAGTCGGATCGGCGACGCGATCACCTTGATCCGTGATCGTGATCGCCGGGATATATACCTCACGCACAACAGCGACGAGAGATCGTAGTCGACCCTTTGCGGACCGTCGGACTCGCCGCAAGCGGCCACTCAATTTCCTCGACGGTGCGCTGTATGCGGCTGATCAATGCAGCCAAGTCTTGCTTAGCGCCCACCGCGGCATTCATGTTAGGCTTGGCGCAATGCAAGGTACTATCCGCTTTCGCCGCCTGTGGAAGGGCAAATGACACTCCCATAATAAAGCGAGAAATTCGATAAAAAAACACCACGCCGCAAGGACACCGCGATCCCCAGTTATTTTCATAGATATCTTCCCTCCGCCCGGCCTGGGCCTGCGAAAAAGAGGAGCATGAAAAGCAAGCTATCCGCGATCAGTGAAGGACGTTTCATACGTTGGCCACAGTTCACGCGAAACCCTTATCTTCGAAATGTTAGCGGCTCCGTTCCAGTGATGCGGATGTCAAGCGACGATTGAACGATCTAGGCGCCGATGTCGAACGGCTCAAACTGGCCGGTTGTACCCGCTGACCTACCCGCCACAAACCTGTCGTTGGCGCAAGGAGCATGGTGTCGACTGGCAGCTTACGGCGAAAGAACTGAACGACAGTCACTCGCATCGCTCCAAAGAGTTCAGTTAGTTCGGCGGCTTTAAGTTATCAAGGCCCGGTCAGGAACTCGACGTCTCCGTACCAGGCGCGTGTCGTAGTACTGGTATTGTCGGTATCGCTCAGCAGCCCGTAGCCGGTGATTCGTCCTGGCGGTTCGTGAAAGACCCGCTCGTAGTCGTGCACGATATTGCGGCGCAGGCTTTGCCACTGACCCGCGTCGCCGTGCTGACCGGAGACTATGATCATCTGTACGCGGTCCGTGTGAGGGTTGGCAATAACGGCGCCCGGCGCGGCGGCGGTCGACCAGATATACATCAGCGTGGCATAGGGCAACTCTTTGCCACCCAAGTTCTTTGCCAGGTCCATCTTGGCCCGGTCAAAAAACGATAGCTTGCTTTTGTCGCCGTCAAATAAGAACACCAGTCGCGCTGGCGCGTCTTCCTTCGATCCGACGCGATTGTCGGCGCCCTCGATCGGTTTTTCTGCTTTCCAGCGCCATGCCACGACGGGTGTGCGGACCAGGTCGATATTACCCTCGTGCATCAGCGCAGAAGCAGAGCGGTTCGCGTCCGCCCGCAGGACGGTGATGTGGTCGTCGTGAACGAGCGTGTATTGCGTCACAGGCTTGCCGTGCGCGACCGGCAGGTTCTTCCAGCCTGCGGGCAGTGGAGCGCCGGGCTCGATCGTGGAAAAGGCAATACCCGGCTTTTCGTCCTCGGCAAGGAGGGCTGGCGACGACAGAAGGAGCGCGACGCACACGGCGATCCAGACGGGCCGGGCTGTTTGTTTCCGCGCTCGATGAATCGAGTGAAGATGCATGGCTGGTCGCATTCGTCTTTTGGCTAGCATCCATTGTAGTCGGGTCAGCTGACGACATTTCAGCGGAGCCTTTACGCCGGCGGTTAGGTTCTGTTGATCTGAACGCCGGACCGTGAATCTGAAGCACAAGACCCAACCCTGCCTGAACGCGATAAACCGCGCAACCAGAGACGATGCAGATTGCCAGTTATCGTGTCCCGCTGGTGCACGAGAGGGTGTTCTTCGGCCATTACAGTCATTCGACTACCGGCGTTGGTAAGGCGGCTACGAGTCACTTCCCTGACACTCACTGGGCGGCGGTCGCGAATGACCGGCTTCACCGAACCCGGATGCGTACTTTCGACCCGAAGCTACCTGTCGCGCACACGCGTTGGCGAGTCCGCTAAGGGCCGCTGACCGGACGGTCGACAATAGGGAACCGCGAATACCGAAAGTGCCGACCTGGACCCCCAATTGCCGGGAGGCGTCGCTCTGCGGTTAGCGGCGGAAATACGTGACATTGACTGAGCAAGTCCAGCTTGCTCCGCTTCCTGAGCAGGTGCAGCTTGACGTCCCTGCGAAGATCCATCCCTTGGAGAGCCAATTCACCACGTCCTGCTCCGCTTTCTACGACAGTACTGTCGAGCAGTGCCGCCCGGCGCGGCAGGTCTGCAACCGGAGAGCGAGGGGCACTTCGCAAATCCTGCGAGCGAAGGTGCACGACGAGTCGTCGTTACCCCGTCGCGCCTAAGCGCACCAAGTAGAAAAATGCGGTAACCCAAATGCTTCCGCAGGAACACCATCGGCTTTGCGGATTTACCGGCAACGTAGTGCGTAAGCGCACGCCATACGTGGATGGCCTTCGAGTTTCTCGGTGTGTCAAGCAACTCCTCGACCATGCGCAGACTCAGCGGAAAACGGTAGTACAGCGACACTGCGTAGCTGATCACGTCGGCCGGGAAGCGGTATCCCGAGTAGGAGATCGCGTCGTTGGCAGGTGCGCTTTGCTGCAAGTCGGTTCGTTTCCTACTCGCAATTGTCGGTGCATTTCCGGCAACATGCCGGCAGCGTGACAATGCCAACGCGGGACATGTACCCGCGGACTACGAAACTGCGCTGGTGCTCAATCACTGCTGCCAGCAACCATGTCATCGGACGGAGCCTTCCCATATCGCTGCAATACAAAGTGACTCATTCCCTTGGCAAGTTCATTTTCACCGAAAAAGACTTTCTGGGCCGCTTCCCGCTCTAGCAGTATGGCCTCTTCTTCACTGTGAGTACGCACGACGACTTCGATCCCGTGATTGAGTATCCGGGCCGTCTTGATCATTTGACGCACTCTGAAGGTGTCGGGAATAGCGGCGACAAGCATGCCGGCTTGAGCGATATGCGCCTGAATCAGTACTCCTGGGTCCGAGGCGTCTCCGAAGACCGCTGCAATTCCGCCTTCTCTCAGTCGCTCGACGAGTTCGCGATTCTGTTCGGCCACGACAAAGGGAATAGCTTGTTCGGCGAGCTTCTCGCCGATACGCCGTCCAACTCGGCCATAGCCCACCAAAACAACTTGTCCCGACAAATACACTTCACTAGTCGCCGCAGGCAACTCGGCCAAGGGGTCATCCGGCCGTTCCAGTTTGCGGGCGAGCAAAGAGCGCGACCGGATCCAAACCTGAAGTGGCTCTACAGCTTTAAAAACTAGCGGGTTGACGGCAATTGAGATTAGTGCCCCGGCAAGAATCAAGCTTTGTCCTTCCAGCGGGAGTAATCCTAGGCGTCCCCCCAGCCCAGCTAAGATGAATGAAAATTCGCCAATCTGAGCCAAACTCGCTGACGCCGTGAGCGCGGTGTTCAACGGGTAGCCAAAGACGAGGACCAAACCGGCGGCGGCGATCGGGGTGCAGACAATAATTACGCCCAGCACGGCAACGACCCGAAGTGGTTGGTCGACCAGAATCATCGGGTCGAACAGCATCCCCACCGAAACAAAGAACAAGACGGCGAACGCGTCACGCAGCGGTAACGACTCTTCCGCAGCACGGTGACTGAACTCGGACTCGCGCATCATCATGCCAGCGAAAAATGCCCCCACAGCGAAGGATATGCCGAATAGCTTGGCAGCCCCGAAGGCAACGCTGACGGCTGTCGCCACAACGCACAGGGTGAATAACTCTCGGGAGCCCGTGCGGGCAACCTGCCAAAGCAGCCACGGAAAGGCTCTGCGACCAACCACCAGCATCAAAGTGATGAACGCTGCAATCTCGAAAAGCGTGATTCCGAGGGTCTGCCACAAATTCGCCGCGCCACTGACTGGGGTTTTGCCGCTGAGCCACCCACCCAAGGGCGGCAGTAGTACGAGCACGAGCACCATGGCAAGGTCTTGGACCACCACCCAGCCCACTGCGATATGTCCGTTCATTGACTCCAGGGCGCCACGCGCCTCAAGTGCCCTGAGTAACACTACGGTGCTCGCAACCGACAACGCCAGACCGAAAACTAGCGATCCCCCGAGGCCCCAATCCCAAGTAGCCGCTAAGCCGGTGCCAAGTGCCGTCGCGAAGGCCATTTGTATCGCAGCACCCGGCACAACGATCTTGCGCACCTTCATCAGGTCATCCAGGGAAAAACGCAGCCCAACGCCGAACATCAGCAACATCACACCGATTTCGGCAAGTTCTGCCGCAATCTCCGTATTGGCGACGAAGCCCGGCGTAAATGGGCCAATTAGCACCCCGGCCAACAGGTAACCAGCGAGCGCCGGAATTTTGATGCGAATAGCAAGAAAGCCCAGCACGAGGGCCAACCCAAGTGCGGTTGCGATGGTTGTGATCAAAGGAATGCTATGGGACATCAATTCGCCCTTATGGGAATTAATCGACAACGTTCACTGCTCCTGGGTATTTAATCGCTAACGCTGCGACGCTGCGCGCCGTGGTCGCGGAGAAACGTCTAACGGGCTCATCTTCGTCGTCAACGTCGGCGTAATAGTGGCCGTACGCTCGACTACGTGAACCGGGAGTAGACGGACACCGTATGTGCCTTCGGAGGTTCAGTGGCTTGGATCGGTCTGTTTCATTCCCGGCATGGTCGGCAACCCCGTTCATGATTCTCGGTTTATAACGAAACTTTATGATGCTCGCTGACCGGGTGACCTGTTTATGTTGTGAATTGCTGAAAGGCTCGCCCGGAGCGTGCGTGAAGTCGTGCGGTGGACGGGTGGCTTTAGCCATTGCGGGCCCATGCCGCACTCGTGCGATCCGTGAAATAAATTGGGTTCAGCTTGGTTTATGGCATCAAATGCTCGGAAGTCGTTTTTTGATGAAGTGCGAGCTGCTTCGCGGCCGTCCGGTGTGTAACGAACTGCGGCCATTCAAACACCATGGGCCGCGCGCGGTCACATGGTGGCGGGGGTTCGGCGCTTTCCGAGGTTTGTCCAGGCCGTCGGAAACTTCGCATGGCGGTGTCCCGCTTTCGTCCGTGAAACACGGGATACAGTATGCAGGATGGTCTTCGCCTAGCGGCCCAGCGGTGCCGCTCGCATTCATCCGCCCGAGCATTAGCCACACACGGCTGTGCCCGCCCAATTTCATGCTGGTGTTGACGACGGCAATCCTGCCGTCGCCGCCGACAGCAAGTTTTTTGCCCAGAAGTCCCTGATGGCTGCCATTTGTCCCGCCCCGCTCGTCCTGGCTGCCTGGCACCAGTTGCGGCGGCAAAAAACTGTGCCCGTCATCGCGCGAGACGGTGAACTCCAGTCCCAGCGGCCGGGTTGAAGCACCTTGAAACAGTTCCCATGCCACGTGTAGCGTCCCTTGCCGGTCGACTGCCACGGCCGGATACGCGGCGCCGTTGCCGGCATGTCGCTGCGGCTGCGAGATAACCTGCGGAATGCCGAACTTACCCACACCGGCGATGGATTGGGCGTAGCGCACATAGTAGCGGCCCGACGGCCCGTCTTCGCTTTCCGCATATACCAGGTGCAGCGTGCCGGTTCGCCCTGCGGCCAGACGTGGCGCGTCGGCATGGCCGGGACCAGCCCCAACCACGTGCGGCCGCCCGAAGGTTTGGCCGCCGTCGTCCGACTGGGCAACGCTGATATCGGCACTGCGGTCAGCGCCGACCGTCCAGGCCAGGTAGACGGTTTGGCCGGGGCCGGTTGCCAGCGACGGGCCACGCGCCGGCCGCTTGCCGTCGCCGGCTACATGCACGGGCCGCGAAAAGCTGGCGCCGCCGTCGGTCGAGCGGGCCAGCCACAGCATGCCGTCGTACTCTGTCCACGCGGCCAGCAAGGCGCCGTCCGGCGCCATCGCCAGGTCAAGACTGCCGTTTGACCAGGTGTCGCGGTCCAGCCGTCCTTTGCCGTCCCCGCCACGCGAGTTCGACAAATTGATGGGCGCGGAAAAGCTGGCGCCGCCGTCGGTGGAGCGCGCGAACAGGATATCGCCCCCATGCGATCCGCCGGAGAAAATGATCTCCTGCCAAAGTAGGCCGATCTTGCCCGGGTCTCCCGGCGCCACCACCATGCGAGGCAGCCAGGAAAATGTCGCCGGATTGCGCGACACGTTAACCGGTCGGCCTTGCGCAGTTCCGTCGGCTGAGAGCGACTGATGGAAAACATCTTTCTTCTTCTGGTCGACCCATGCCACCTTGACACCGTCGGCGGAATCGAAGGCAACCGTCGCGTCATCGACATAGTCGTAGCGCGAGTCGTTCTGGCGCCACGCCCCCTTTTCACCGCGGCCCTCGGCGATCTCGGTGATGCCGATCCACTCGACCGATGAGGGAGCGGCCGCGAAGGCAAGCACTGCCGTAAAGGCGAGCGCGGCGGCGGCAATCATATTCATTGTTCGGGTATCTCCTGCAGTCGCGCATCGGCGTGCGGATCCGGACAAAAGGGCAGCGGTTCGTCCTCGGGCCAGCGCTCGAACCGCGACGATTCCCGACGCTGGCCTTGGAATTGCGGCGTTGCTGTCGTCGTTTGGCTTGGCTGATGGGTTGGCACATGCTGTCGAATGCGTTGCTGTGATGCCGTTCCGCTTTATGACCAACCGGCGTCGTCCGGATCTCGCTTATGGTCAGGTGAGAGTAGCGCGCGACGTTATTTTTGCCATTTTTAAGCGTCTCATGATGAAAAGTAACAGCGATTTTTTCCTCGAATAGGTACATTACAATAACCTTTCTTTTGTGCATGTATCAAAGGGAATTTGATGGTTCGATATCATCGTGGCGCAGCGATACGGCCATCCATTACGAGGCAGGGCAACACGTTCGGAGCGCGCCTGTATCGTGAATAAGGACGGGGAATCTACCTCATTGGGCAATCCCGGTCAGTCCGCGAGTCCGAATTGCGCTTATGAATTTGCCGTGCGCAGTGCGACTGCTTTTGTCGATGGCAAACCCTGCCCCGCCATCCGTTCGGAGGCCGTCCAACCGCGTAAGGGGTACGGGAAACATTTACTGATGCGAAGCAGCACCAGGCAGGTCCTGCCGCGAGCAGCGTTCCGTCAAACATTCGCAGGCAGTTGATGACGGTTTCTCGCGGAGCACATTAGGGTTACTTTGCGCTGTTGCTTACCTTTAACCATAGCAGGGCGTGACATGAAGAAATCTCTCCTGGTAGCATTCCTGTTGGCTGCGGTGGCTCTTGCTGCATGCAACAAGTCTGGCGAAACGGCTGCGCCAAGCGCTGCTAGCGATACGTCGGCTGCTTCTGCACCGGCTGCGGCTGCCTCGGAAGCTGCTGCGGCATCGGGCGCAAGCCAGTAAGGCTTGGCCCCTAAGTCTCCTCACATGACTTACCAAGCCAAACTTGAGGACGCAGGCGCGGCCTGATTTGATGACGCGGTTGTCCGAAGCAGAAACGGCCGCGCACGAAAGGAGCCCAAATGTACAGATCTCAAATAGCAAAGTTCCAATACACCGCGCATGCGCGGTAAGCGCCGCACATACGACGTCACGCTTAACGTCGTGCAAAAGGATTCTGGTGTCTGTGCCTATGCCGCGTGGGTGCAATTCCAGCACGAATTTAAGGGTAGCGGATTGATCCTGCCACTTATTGCCAACACACGTGACGGCGCCACAAAGGAAGCCCGATTACGTATCGAGAAGGACATTGAATATCTCGCCGGCATCGTCGAGTGAGTGACAAGTGACGAACTCCGGGCCGGATCAAGCCATCTCGGTGCTGCGCCGGAATTGCAGGGTGCCTTCTTGCGCCCCACACGTCGTATTCGCACAGCAGCATCCGCAGCCGTTTCGTTAGCCCGGGAAGAGACGATGCCGACAAGCGAGATGTTCCGGCTACCTAGCTCCGACGCCCCCGCGATTTACTTTGCCGCCGGTTAGGGGCCGTCGTCAGTTTTTTGGTCACCCACGGCCCGCGCCTGGCATCCATGCATACGAGACGTGTGCCGTAGCTTTGAGGCACAGGATCGTCGAATCGTCAGATTTTTCCCGCGGAGGAAACCATGAGTAAAGAGCACCTGGGTGATCGCGCGAAAGCGATGGAGGAATCTTTTTTTGCCAGGCAGAACGAAGCGCTTCGCCAACGCCTCAGGGAGTCGGAAGATACTAAAATAAAAAAGCAGGCACTCTCCGCTGCTTCCGGCATCACCGATGACGGTCTGCTCGACAAGCTTGTAGCGCTCAACCTTCTGGCCTCAGCAAACATGAGGTGAACTATCAACCGCTCGAGCAATGGCTCGCAGAGCCACCACCTCCCGAAATGCTGATTAAATGGAAAGCGTACATTGAGGCGCTTTCGGCCACACTGAACGAGGAAGCCAGACAAGCGCTCAAGGCGACCCTTCTGGGTCGTGCTCGGGGAATCGCGGAAGCGGCAGGAGGGTTTCTCGGCATTGGGAGCAGGGTTTCGAGGGCCGAAAAGGCCGTACTGGGCGAGCTTGAAAGATCTTTTCTGTAGGCGGCTGCATTGACAATCTCGACGCCGGCGACCCGGCGTGCCACACAAAGTCGCCGGTGGTTGATGTGATTCCAGCCTAGCGGCGCAACGTGCGGGATCAGGCTGTCGTCGTTGGTTTGGCTCGATTTTGTGCGGCTCGTGAGTGCACGTGAATCGGGCGGCGAAGGTCGTCTGTAAAAAATGCTTTACAGATCGAAATTTCGGTCCGGTCGGCATTAAATTGATTTTCCTGCGGCGTGCGTCAGGCGCCCGTTCAGTCAACAGCTCACGTGTGAGGTCGCGGCCCACCGGAGACCGTTCAAAAGTTGGGGAGGTCGATTTCGTCTGACCGCACTGGCTTATGGCAGGGTTGCAGGGTCTGTTCGGTGCTCGGTGCCGGCCTGGCAATGCTACCGTGGTGCATTCACCGTGTCGCGAGGCGGCTATCTTGAACCCCGAGATGCGATGTGACGAGAATTCCCCGTTCAAAACCGCGACTCTGACCTGCGCCATGCAGTGCGCTCCTTCACCAGTCCAGCGCATCTGTCGCTTCCTGGCCATACGGTAGCTGACAACCTGGTTCACCGCAGACTCGGCGATGCTGCTGCTGATCGGCAAGCCCTTGCGGTGCCGCGCGCTGTAGTTGACCAACGTGGGCGCGTTGTTCCTCAGGTAACTGGAGACGGTGTTCAGATGCCACCACAGTGTTTTGAATTCGTATCCTTCTCTCGCCAGCAGCCGACTGTCCAGTGCCTTGATCCGTTCGACCGCCTTGCTGCCCTTGCCATGCCAGACCAACCACTTCGCGTGCGTGATTTCGGTCTCCACTGGCTCCTGGTCCATCGAGCCAATC
Source organism: Paraburkholderia sp. RL17-373-BIF-A (assembly GCF_046030175.1). NCBI lineage: Bacteria > Pseudomonadati > Pseudomonadota > Betaproteobacteria > Burkholderiales > Burkholderiaceae > Paraburkholderia > Paraburkholderia sp. RL17-373-BIF-A. The sequence goes on along the minus strand of NZ_JARESO010000045.1, from coordinate 57,807 downwards.
ATCTTGCTGCCGAACACGGGACGCAGCGCCGCCTGGAACTTCATCGCAATGTGGAACCAGTCGAGGATCCGGCCGCGAGCCAGTTGACTGCCCTCGACCGTCTTTGCAAATTCACCAGCGTCGTCGCTGATCACGGTCACGCGTTCATCGCTCGCCACACGGCTCCGACTGAGTCGCCGGCATCCAGTCGCTCCCCGGCGGCTCGTATCGATGAGGGCTCGCGTCCGGCGCCCGACCGGGAAAGATCAGTGCAACCTTCGAGCCCGTGTTGCATGGGCTCAAAGATATTCGACGCGTCCCTCACGTCCGGTTCGGCTTAGAAAAAGTGGTTCATGCCGAACGAGACGCCCGTCTGTTTTTCATGCAAGGACGGGTTCAGCGTTGCATTGGTCACGTAGCCACCCGTGAAATGCGTGTAGTCGATATCGGCGTAAAGCTCAGTGTTTTTCGACAGCGCATAGCTGACGCCCAGAATGGCGACGTCCTTTCTGCCGTCCACGCCGTTCGTCGCGTTCTTGTCGTCGTAATACGCACCCGTTACGTTGAAGACCGACGACGCGTGATAGCGAAAACCGCCCCACAAATATTGATTGCGCGTCTCGCCGTGCGCCGTGGAGGGAACCGCCTGGGTTGCGAGCGAATAGCCACCCATCAGGTCGACGGGACCGAGCGTCACGGCGCCGCCCGCAGTGTATTGATTGTTGGCGAAATACGCGCTCGACGTGGCCGAAAACGGGTTTGAGCGATGCGTATAGCCCGCACCGAACTTGAACAGTTTGGTGTGGTAGTTCAAGCCGCCCGCAAGCATGGTGCCGCTAGCGAGACTGCCTGCCACGCCGCCCGGCGCATAGACCGCGCGAGCCGTCCACGGGCCGAAGTTGCCGTGGTAGTGGATAGCGTTGTCGTCGCGGCCGCTGGTGCCGCCCGAAATCGCCGCCGCTTCGGTAATGCCTAGATAGTGCAGGTCGAACGGCTCGAAGTCCTTGATCAACCTGTGCTGCAGCGTGAACTGATGGCCGATATTGACCTCGCCGAACGGGCCGCCTAGCCCGACGGTCGACGTACGCTGGAACAGCTGGTTGGTCGTGCTGCTGTTGGCACCAGTCGACAGAATGTAGCCCGCTTCCAGATTGAAGCGGGCGTAATATCCACCGCCCAGGTCCTCGATCCCGAGAAACCCCCAGCGATTCGATTTGTAGACGCCGTTCGATGCCATCGTCAGCGCCGCGCCGCCTGCCTTCGTGCCGTTCACGACATTGCGCAGGCCGCCGTCCAGAGAGCCATACAATGTAACGCTGCTTTGCGCGTAAGCGGCACTCCCTGAAAGCCCCAACAAGGTCATTGCGGCCACTGCTGGCCGCCGACCGAACCTGCGCGCGCCGCTCCCGGTCCTTCCACTCTTAAACATAGTTCCTCCATTGACATCGTTAAATTCGTGAGGCCGTGGTTGCACGAAGGTCGGGTTCGAACTGCATGCGACGGCCCATCATTGCTGTCTGAATTCGCGCACCCGCTTCTCTCCGGCGGAGCCGGATCGGCATGTCGCGCGCGTCGTCGGCGTCGTCGGCGCCGGCAGTCGATCAGAACTGTGTGCGCAGACCGCCACCGATCGTGGTGCCGCTCGACATCCTGGTCGCGCGATCGGACAGCACCGCCGCATAGATGTCGGTGCGCGTTGATAGCGGGTAGTCATACGAGAGCGCCCAGGTGTTGCGATAAACCGAGCTATGGCCGCTACTCTTCGAATACGCGTCCGAGCCGAGAATCCTGCCGAGGCCCACTGGAATCGAGAAGCCGATCTGACCGGTATCGATGCCGACGTCGCCATTCGAAATCGAATCCCACACGTGCTGGTACTGGCCAAACAGCTTCACGTAGTGAAGGTCGTACGACATGCCGAGGTTCACCACCGACTGCGTCGTCAGTCCCGGCAGCACGGTGTCGAGGTCGCCGGCGTTCAGGCTGTACTTGATCTGCTGATAAACAACCGACGTCGCGAAAGCGCCGCGGTTGTACGAAATCTGGCCGCTCCACTTGTTCTGGCCGAGATGGCCTGGGTCGTTGCCGAACGAGTACATGGCCCGGCCGATGAGGCCGCCGAACGACGGCGACGCGTAGTACACGGCGTTCCACCACTCGCCCGCATTGCCGAATACGCCCTGGCCGTTCACGCCGACGTAGCTGTGCAGTACGCTCGGCGAGAACACGAATGAGTTTCCGAAGGGGTTGAACGTAATGGTCGAGAACCACAGCAGCGGCGGAATCAAACCGGCAGTCGCCGTGCCGTATGGGCCGGTCACTCCCACGTACGCGTTACGCGAGAACAGGCCGTCATGCGGGAAACCGGCGCGGCCCATCGTGCCGTTCTCGATATTGAAATAGCTTTCGAGGTCGAAGATGACCTTCGTGCCGCCGCCGATGTCCTCCGACCCGCGTAGGCCGAAGTACGGCGCCGTCATGCCACCGTTACCGGCGATCACGCTCGACTGACCGTTCATCGGCTTCTTGTAGCCGACGAACGCATCGAGAAGCCCGTAGAGCTGCACGCTCGATTGCGCGTGGGCCACCTCGGCGAACAGCGCTGCGCCGACAATGAGCGCTTTCATCCCCAACTTTATTTTCATCTATGTCTCCCGCCTTTCCAAACCTGGATTCATGGCTGCGAAGCGGCGCGCCTTCGAACACGTTGATATGTGTCGAATGACGCTCCGAGCGCTCGCTCTCTTTATTGATACGTAGTACAAAGTATTAAATCTGTATTACGGCGTTTTTCCCGGTGTCTGCGCACTACATCCAGAAATAACCGTGGGTCGAAGAGTCCGGACAGGCCGCTGCCCGCCCGGACATGTTTTGCGGCGTTTCCTAAGCCTGGTTCTGCGTGCGGGAAGGCCTGGCCGCCGACGCGCTCGACGGCTGCTGCTTCGAGCAAAGCAGCGAGTGTAATGCGACGAGCGTGAGTCCGCCGGAGATCACCGGCTGCTGAAGCACGAGCTGGAGCATCAACGGCATCGCATGAATTACTTCCGGTGAGATGAACAGACCGCCGAGGCCAACGAGAAACGCGAGCCCCGACGCGATCAGGCGGCGATCGTCCCACTCGACCTGCGCGAGAATATGTACGCCATGCATGAAGACAATGCCGAACAGCAGCGTCGCGGCGGCCGAGATCACCGGAATCGGGACGACGACGAGCAGCATGTCGAACTTCACGCAGCCGCCGAGTACGATCAGGAGGATGCCTGCGGCGAGCGTCACGAAGCGCGAACCGATGCGTGTGGCGCGCAGAATGCCGATGTTGTCCGGATACGCGATCGTGCTGAAGCCACCCCACACTGCCGCGACCACCGAGCCGAGCGCGACGCCGAACAGGCCTTCGGACATGCGGCCTGGGCTGAGCGTCTCTTCGCCCCATTCGGCGACTGTCTGGTAGAGGGCCATCGATCCCATGCCCGCCGGAATCAGCACGAGCAGGAACACTGCGACGAGATCGAGGCGCACGCCGAAACCGAACGGGAAGATGCGCGGCTCGACGAGAAGCGGCGCAGCGGCCACCGCCGCAAACGAAACCGGCTCGAACAGCGTGTAGGCCAGCGTGCCGAGCGCAAGGCCGAGCAGGATCGCGACGCGCCGCAGCCGGCGGCCGCCCCAAAGCATCGCGAAAACGATACCGGCCACTGCGACCGCGCCGGAAAGCAGGTTCACGACCGGAAAGCCGGGGCTTTTAGCGCTGCCGATCCAGGTCGGCAGCGCGACGCTGGCAATCTGCACCACGATCAGCATGACGATCATTCCGGAAATGATAGGCAGGCGCAAATGCCTCGCGAACATGCCCGCCACGCTGCGTCCACGGATCGGCACCGTGAGCACGCACCAGATCAATGACGCGGCGAAGAACGACCCGAATGCTGTACCCAGGCCACCCGACTGCAAATGACCGACCGTCAGGAGCGCACCAAAGCTGCCTGCGTAGGGACCCTGCGCGATCGGCAGACGCAGCAGCAGCACCGACTGCAGAATCGTGACAATTCCGCAGGCCATGAAAGTCATGCCATACAGGTACGCGATCTGCGGATCGGACAAATGAAACGCGCGGCCGAGAAGTCCCGGGAACACGAACATGCCCGTCATTCCGAACACGTTCTGCAGCGCGAGCACGGCCAGTTGCGGGAGTGGCAACCGCTCGTTGATTCCGACGTCGAAGACGCGCGCGGATGGACTGTCTGCGGTGGCCTCCCGGATCGAAGCGCCGGATTTCGGCATGTCTGTGCTCAAGGTGTGTTCCATTAGGCCAAAAACGAAATCCTGTCCGGCGACTCGACTGGGGCCGCGTCGCACCCGTTCCCTTCGAGCGCTATCGCACGAAGGAAACACCTGTATCGCCGGGGCGGACGATTCCGCCTGCCCGGTAGTCTTCAGTGATCCTCAGTTGTCGAGCGGAACGCCCTTTGTCTCGGGGCCGAACCAGATCGACACCATGCCGACAATAAAGAGCAGCGACACCGCCGCCGATGCAGCCGGGAACGAACCAAACTTCGCGACCACCGCATTGCCGGCGATCGGACCGATACTTGTCAGCGCGCGGGCCATGTTCCAGCAGAAGCCCTGCCCTGTCGCACGCACGCGGGTCGGAAAGAGCTCGGGCAAATAAGCGGCAAAAGTGCCGAACGCGCCAATGACGAAGTAACCGTACACCGGCATCAGCCACAGCACCCGGCCGATGTCATGCACCGTCATGAACAGCACGAGCGACACCACGAGTGAGCCTGCCGAAAAGATGAAGTACGACATGCGCCGGCCGAGTGCGTCGAGCATCCAGATCAGCGTAAGGTAGCCGAGCGTCGCACCGATCATCATGAGAATGAACGCGTAGCTGACCGTCCTGCCGACGTCGCGATGATCAATGGCTGCAGCCGACAACTGGTGAATCCAGCTCGGCAGAAACGTGAGACCGCCCCAGCAGCCCAGCATGGCAGCCGACGAGATGATCACGCCGATGATTGTCTTGCGGCGTAATCCCGGCGCGAAGATGGCGGTGAAAGTTTGCATCGCCGATTCGGCTATGACGCTGTCGCGCACTTGCACCCAGCGTTGAGGCTCAGGCACGAAGCGGCGCACGAGAATCGTGACGAGCGCGGGCGCGGCGCCCACGCCGAGTACGACGCGCCAGCCGAAGCGGCCAAGCAGCAGGTTGTCGAGCGCTGCCGCGAGAAAGCCAAACGCGAACGCCATCTGCATGATCTGCATGGCGCGGGCGCGTTGGCGACCGGGCCATGATTCGGCGACGAGCGCGGCCCCTGCCGCCCATTCACCGCCGATGCCGAAACCGGCCAGCGCCTGTGCGACGGCAAGCTGAGGCCAGGTCTTCGAAAATGCGCTCAGCAGCGTGAAGGCCGCGTAGATGAGGATGGTCCAGCCCATCACACGAGAGCGGCCGAACCGGTCCGCGGCCACCCCGAACAGCACGCCGCCGATGCCCCACGTGAGCAGCTTGCCCGCAATGATGTAGCTGCCGATCTTGCTGATTTCGGTCGCGTCGGTGCTGTGCAATAGCTGGCTCACGCTCGGCACGAGCACAAGCGTGAAGAGATTCAGATCCATCGAGTCGAACATCCAGCCGAGGAACGCCGAGATCAGCGCCAGCCACTGGTAGCGCGACAACCTGAATCCCTGAGACTCGGCCGAAGCCACCGGCGCCGCCTTGGCGCCCTGCGATATGCCCATTCTTCCCGTCTCCTATCTGCCGCCAAATAAGCGAGCACGTTGCTCGATGCGGGTCGTAGCGCCCGATTTCGTCATTTGGCGGAGTATATCGTAATGCAGTGTGATTGCAATACAGATTATTGTATTACTGTCTGCCGATCCTTTGGCCACGGGAGACGCCTACGGCGCGGCGTCATACAGGGAGGTATCGAAAGAAATGAGCGATGTCCGCAGCCCGCAAACCCGTCTGGGCCTAGGCGGGAAAGCGCGCTGGGAAGGGCTAACGCCGCGAGTAACGAGGGAAAAAGAGCGCCTCATGTTGCGTACCGCTCATCGGACCGGTCCGCAAGCCGGACCGTTGCGTGTCGAGGCGACGATTCCGCCTCTAACGTACCGGGTACGAAAGAGGCCGGCAGACGCGGCGTTTCGTTGACTTAGCTGGTTGCTGCCGCGAGCACTTCGACCGCGAGGCTTTCGGCTTGCTCGACATGGCGCTTGCACGCCGCCGCGGCTGCGTCGGCGTCATTGCGCATGATTGCATCGACGATCGTCGCGATTTCGTCATAGCTTTGCGGAAGGCGCCCTGCCTGCGAAAGCGTCGTGGCGCGCAGCATCATCACTCGCGTATGGACGAGCCGTAGCATCTCCGTGAGAACCGGGTTGTTGGCGCCTTCGAGCATCACGTCATAGAACTGCGCCTTCTGTTTCAGGAAGCTCATGGTGCCCTCCTGGCCTTGCATGTCCCGCATCGAGGCGAGCTTTTCCAACGCCTGTTTCAGCTCGGCACGCTGGTCGACCGTCGCTCGCTCGGTGAACTGCCGGCCCGCCAGTGCTTCGAGTACGGCGCGCACTTCATAGAGCCCTCGCGCCTCGTCTGCCGTCATTACCGAGACGATCGGACCTTTGTGCGGAATGATCTGCACCAGCCCCTCGGCCACCAGTTGACTCAGCGCCTCACGAACGAGCGTGCGGCTCACGCCGAGCATTTCGCACAGTTCGCGCTCGATCAGCCGGTCGCCCGGCTTGAAGGTCAGGTCGCTAATACATGAGCGCAATCCGTCGATCACCTGCTGGCGCAGCGTCGCCACCGGTCGCACTACCAGCCTGTTGGTATTCATTCCATCCCCTTGTCATATGAATCAAAAAAGAGCCGCGCTGATCTTCGTAATACAATCATATTGACATTCCGCAGCGAAGCTCTGATACTGCCTACCATTATACAATCCTACAACAGCTGGTTAAACCCCGAAGGATAATCATGGAAGACATCACGCTATCCGAACGCCGTGCCATCGGCGCAAAGATCCGCAAAGAAGTGCTGGGCTCGAGCCACACGCAGAGCAATACCAATCCCCACCTGTTCGACACAGTGTTCCTCGAGTACACGGAAGACGTGTGCTGGGGCAACGTGTGGAACCGCACGGGCCTCCCGCGCGCGACACGCAGCATGCTGAACCTTGCGATGCTGGCCTCGCTCGGCCGCTGGCACGAGTTCGAAGTGCATACGCGTGGAGCGGTGAATAACGGCGTGACGGAAGAAGAAATCGCCGAGGTGGTGCTGCAAGCCGGCGTCTACGCAGGCATTCCAGTCGCGGCCGAAGGGCTGCGTCGCGCGAAGGCGGTTGTGCTCGACCTGAAGGCGAAAGCCGCTGCTGCCTGAAGACGGCTTGCGGTTCGTCAAGGCGCCTCGCGAATCGTCATCTCATCCCAAGCGTACCTGCCTGGCAGTCCAGAGGGCAGCAAGGGTTTCGTGCTTTCGGCTGCCGACTCGCTAGCCGATCGCGCGAAGCACCTGCCGGAACCCGCGCATTACCCGAAACCATCATGTCTCATTCAACTTTCTGCGAAATCCCAGCCGGTCGCATCGCCTATTCCCGCCGCGGGACGGGCAGGCCGCTGGTTCTGCTTCACCCGATCGGCGTCGACCGGAGCTGGTGGGACGAGTATGTCGATCACTGGGCCGCATCGTATGACGTCGTCGCGATCGATATTCGCGGCCACGGCGACTCCAGCCTCGTCACCGCCCCCATCACCCTCGCCGATCATGCGACCGACGTCGCCGCGGTGCTGCGCCAGGAACGGCTTGCCGGCGCAACCCTGATAGGCGTGTCGATGGGCGGCATGATTGCGCAGCGTGTCGCGATCCAGTTTCCCGAGCTGGCCGGTGCGCTGATTCTGTGCGGAACGGCCGGCGGATTTCCCGACGAAGTGCGCCCGCGCATTCTCATGCGCGGCGACATGAGCCGGCAAGGCTCGATGTCCGAAGTGATCGACGACACGATCACGCGCTGGTTCGCCGCCGATACGCCGCGCCCCGACCTCGTCCAGAAGTGCCGTGCGCGCCTCGCCGCCGACGACTGGTACAGCTGGAGCGCGAACTGGCAGGCGATCTCGCTGCTCGACAACCTGGGCGAACTGCCACGCGTGTCGGCACCGGCGCTCGTCGTCGCGGGCGATGCCGATGCGAGCATTCCGCCAGCGGTATCGCAGAAGATCGCCGACGCGCTGCCGACGAGCCGCTTCGTAGTCGTTCCGGGCGCGGCGCACTTTGGAGCGTTCGACATGCACGAAGCTTTTGCAACGGTATTCGACGATTTCCTGTCGACCCTCGCTCAATGAAATAAAACGCGAGCGTGCCCGCGCGCTGGGACAGTTTCACGCGCCGCGCGACTCGGTAGTTACCAGATAAGTGGAGCGGCGCCCGTACGGGCCAACCGCCCGAGGAGGCAGTATGGCAATCACAATCCGTTCATCTTTCATCGTCGATGCACCGCCGTCCGACGTCTGGAAGACCATGATCGACATCGAACGGTCCGCACCGTGTTTTCCGGGCGCGGAACTCAAGGAACAGCAGCCCGACGGCAGCTACAAGGGCGGCTTCACCGTCAAGCTCGGCCCGCTTACGCTGAAGTTCGCGGGCAAATTCAAGATTGCTGAACAGAACGACGCCAACCGCACGGTCGTGGTGTCCGCAAGCGGCACCGACACCAAGGGCCGCGGCGGCGCCGATGCGCAGATCAACGCGGCCGTCACCGACGCCGGCGATGGCAAGACGAAAGTCGACGTCGTCTCGGACGTGAACCTGTCGGGCACGGTCGCGCAGTACGGACGCGGTGCCGGGATGATCGAGGCGCTCTCGCAGCAACTGCTGAACCAGTTCGCCAAGAACCTGACCGCGCTTATCGAGGCAGACGCAGCGCACGCCGCGGCGCAGGCTCCGGCCACTCCGGCCACTCCGGCCACTCCGGCCGCCGCGCTGAACACCGCGGGTGAACCGGAGGCTTCGAACGTGTCCGCTGAACCGGCTGCACCCAGGCCGGCCACCGAAGCGCGCCGCCCGCCCCCCGCACCGGCGCCGGTCGTGCCTCTCGATGCGGGCGCACTCATGCGCAAAGCGATGTGGCAGTCGATCCGGAATTACTTCGCGCGGCTCTTCGGGCGCAAGCAGCCCCACTGAGGAAGCCACCGCACTATCGGAGCACGCATGAAACCCAGTGAATTCCAGTATCACGCGCCGACCACCGTCGACGAGGCCGCGCAGCTGCTCGGCACACTCGAGGATGCGCGCGTGCTTGCCGGCGGCCAGTCGCTGATGCCGATGATGAACTTCCGGTATCTGATGACGAGTCACCTGATCGACCTGAACGGCGTCGAGGCACTCACCCGCATCGAGGAGCGCAACGGCCGTCTTCACATCGGCGCGATGGCGCGGCAGCGCGACATCGAACTGTCGCCGCTCGTCATGAAGCGCGCGCCGCTGATCCGCGAGGCGTATCAGCTCGTCAGCCACAAGCAGATCCGCAATCGCGGCACGCTCGGCGGCAGCCTGTGCCAGCTGGATCCGTCGTCCGAGCAGCCATGCTTCACCGCCGCACTCGACGGTGTCCTGACGATCGTGCGCTACGAAGACGGCGCAGTCGCGACCCGGGAGCTGCCAATGTCCGACTGGGCGCTGATGTATATGACGCCCGCGCTCGAGGAAGGCGACCTGCTCGCCGGCATCTCGCTCGACATCTGGCCCGAAGGCCATGGCTACGCATTCGAAGAGTTCGCGCGGCGTCATGGCGATTACGCCATCGTCGGCGTCGCGGCGCTCTGCACCGTCGATGCGCAACAGCGCCTCGACCGCGTGTCGCTGACGATCTGCGGTGTGGCTCCCGGCCCGGTGCGAATGCACGAGGTCGAGACCGCCTTGCGCGGCCGCCCGATGGACGAAGACGCGCTGCGCATCGCGAGCGACGCGGCGCGCGCGCTCGACGTGATGACCGACGCGCACGTCAGCACCGACTACCGCCAGCATCTCGCCGGCGTCCTGACCGAAAGAGCGCTGAAGACAGCGTTCTCGCGCGTCGCAACACAATCGTAGCGTGACAAAGGAGATGCACATGGAGACTCGTACCGTCAGAGTCGTCGTCAACGGCACCGCTTATGAGCACGAGGTCGAACCGCGTCGCATGCTCGGTGACTTCCTGCGTCACGACCTCAATCTCACCGGCACGCACTACGGTTGCGAACACGGCGTCTGCGGCGCCTGCACCGTGCTGATCGACGGCCGCACCGCGCGCGCCTGCCTGACGCTCGCCGCCCAGGTGAATGGACATTCGCTGACGACAGTCGAAGGGCTCGCCCAGGCGGACGGCACGCTCAACGCGCTGCAACAGGCCTTTACCGAAACGCACGCGCTGCAATGCGGGTTCTGTACGCCCGGCATGCTGATGACGCTGACCGAACTGCTGAACGAAACGGATTCGCCGACCGAAGCCGAGATCCGCGAAGCGATCACGGGCAATCTGTGCCGCTGTACGGGTTACCAGCCGATCGTCGCGGCTGCCCTGCTCGCCGCTCAGCGCATCCGCGACCAGCGTGCCGCCGCGCCGGCAGCCCAAGCTACGGAGTAACGCAATGGACCATTCCGACCTGAAGGGTGCCCCCACCGACCAGCGCTACATCGGCCGGCGCGTCATGCGCACCGAAGACAAGAAGCTGCTGCAAGGCCAGGGCTCCTATGTGGACGACGTACACCTGCCGAACATGCTGCAAGCCGCGGTGCTGCGCAGCCCGCACGCGCACGCGAAAATCGTCTCGATCGATTGCACGGCCGCCCGCGAACTGAAGGGCGTGCACGCTGTTTATACGCACGCGGACCTGACCGGCCGCGCACGCGGCCGCGCGCCGTCGATGCTGCCGAACCCGGCGATCCGCTTCGAGCGCACCCAGGAACTGCTCACCTCGACGGAAGTAACGTTCGCGGGAGAAGCCGTGGCGTTCGTCGTCGCGGACAATCGCTATATCGCGGAAGACGCCTGCGGTCTGATCGAGATCGAGTACGACCCGCTGCCCGCCGTTGCCGAGTGCCGCGACGGACTGCGCCCGGACTCGCCGCTCTGCCACACCGACGCGAAAGACAACGTCGTCGCGCATATCGAAATGGGTTTCGGTGACATCGACGCGGCCTTCAAGGATGCGCCGCACGTCGTCGAGGAAACATACTGGCAAAACCGCGGCTCCGCGCATCCGATGGAAACGCGCGGCTATATCGCCGAATATCACGCCACCAACGGCGAGCTGACGGTCTGGTCGTCGGGTCAGGCGCCGCATCACGAGAAAAAGAATCTCGTTGAGCTGCTCGAATGGGATGCCGAAAAGCTGCGCGTGCTGATGAACGACGTCGGCGGCGGCTTCGGTCCGAAGCTGCCTTTCTATCCGGAAGAGGCGCTCGTCGCGATCGCGGCGGTCGCGCTCAAGCGTCCCGTCAAATGGATCGAAGACCGGCGCGAGCACTTCCTCGCAGTCACGCAGGAGCGCGACCAGTGGTGGACGGTGCAGATGGCGCTCGGAAACGACGGCAAGATCCGCGGCGTGAAACTCGAGATGGTGCACGACAACGGCGCGTTCCTGCCGTGGGGCATCATCACCCCGTATATCTCGATCACGACGACGCCCGGCCCCTACGTGATCCCAGCGATGGGCGCAAAGCTCGACGTCGTCTACACAAACAAGTGCGCCACTTCGCCGGTGCGCGGCGCAGGCCGCCCTCAGGCGGTGTTCGCGATGGAGCGGATTCTCGACAAGGCCGCGCGCGCGCTCGGCATGGATCGCGCGGAGCTGCGCTGGCGCAATCTGATCCAGCCGGAACAGATGCCGTATGACGCGGGTTTCATCTATCGCGACGGTAGCCCGCTGCGCTACGACAGCGGCGACTATCCGGCTTGCCAGAAAGCGGCGCTGGAGCGCGCGAACTATGCGGGCTTCGCCGTGCGCAAGGCCGAAGCGCGCCGCCAGGGCCGCTTCGTCGGCATCGGCATGGCGAGCTTTGTCGAAGGCACCGGCATGGGCCCGTTCGAGGGCGCGACGGTGCGCATTCAGGGAACCGGCCGCATCACCGTGATTACCGGCGCGTCGCCGCAAGGCCAAGGCCACAAGACGACCTTCGCGCAGATCTGTGCCGAACAGCTGAACGTACCGCTCGAACTGGTCGATGTCGTCACCGGCGATACGGGCGGCATCTCGATGGGCGTCGGCACGTTCGCGAGCCGCGCGACGGTCAATGCCGGCAACTCGGTCTACATCGCCGCCCAGGCCGTGCGCGACAAGATGTTCACGCTCGCCGCCCACCTGTGGAAGTGCGAAACCGACGACCTCATCCTCGCGCAAGGACACGTCGCGCGCCGCTCGGGCATCGAGCAGCGCATGAGCTACGGCCAGCTCGCGAAGATCTCGCAGGGCATGCCGGGCTTCACGATGCCGGCGGGCCTCACTGCCGGTCTCGAAGAAACGAAGTATTTCTCGCCCGCGCAGTCGACCTACTGCAACGGCACCGCCGTCGTCGAACTCGAAGTCGATCGCGAGACCGGCCATATCACGATCCTCAACTACGTGATGGCGCACGACTCGGGCAAGCTCATCAACCCGCTGCTCGTCGACGGCCAGGTGATCGGCTCGGTCGCGCACGGCATCGGCAACGCGACGCTCGAATGGATGCAGTACGACGAGAACGCGCAGCCGACCACGACGAACTTCGGCGAGTACCTGCTGCCGATGGCGACCGATGTGCCGAACATCGACATCGTGCACCTCGAAACGCCGTCGCCGCTGAATCCGCTCGGCGTCAAGGGCGCGGGCGAAGGCGGCACGATTCCGGCGGCCGCCGCGATCGTCGCGGCGATCGAGGACGCGCTTTCGGAATACGGCGTCGAGTTCACCGAAGCGCCGCTCGTTCCGCAGCGCGTATTCCAGAAACTCAAGGAGGCCGGCGCCTACGCGCGCTGACCGGCGCGGGCGCTTGCGCATCGCGAGCGCTCATTCCCAGTTTTCATTAACGACACCTCTTCTCCATGACGACCGAATTCACCGCAGCGCTCCACGATTCCGAATACCGGATCACCCTTGCCCAGCCGGACCTCGGCAACATGCTGACGCTCGACGCGATGCGCGCGCTCGCCGCCGAGATCCGCAAGGCCGGCCGCGACAGTAACGTGAAAATCATCCGCCTCCGCGCGTCGGGTCCCGCGTTCTGCCGCGGCCGCGCCGTCAGCGCGCCGCCGGCCACGCCGCCGACGTCCGCGCAGTACCGCCGCAATGTGGCCGATCCGATTCTCGACGTCTACCGCGCGATGCACGAAAGCGAAGTGCCGCTCCTCGCCGAAGTGCAAGGCGATGCGGAAGGTTTTGGCTGCGCGCTCGTCACCGCGTGCGACCTGGCGGTCGCCTCGGACAACGCGCGCTTCAACCTGCCCGAACTGCAGAAAAACCTGCCGCCGACGCTCGTGATGTCCGTGCTGCGCTACAAGGTTCCGCCGAAGGCATCCGCGCACATGGTCTATCTGACTGAGACCATCGACGCCGCGAACGCGCGCGAGTGGGGCATCGTCGCCGAAGTCGTGCCGGCCGCGAGTCTGAGCGAGCGCGCGGACGCGATGGTCGCCTCGATCTGCACGCGCGATCGGATCGCCATCGCGGCGCTGAAGACGTACTCCCGCGAGATCACGATTCCCGATTTCTCGCTCGCAAGCGAAGTCGCGGGCGCGTCGCTCGCGAACGCAATGACGTCGATGCGCCGCTGATACGCCGCCGCGGTGCCGCACCAGCGGCAGGTGCGGCACGAATCGAACACGCAGTACCCTGCCCGCCTCGGGCAACACTTCAAGCAATAGAGGCGCAGCGCAACGCTGCGCTTCATGGGACTTCTAGTCATGGCTGATCAAGACACTACTTCCACGTCTTCCACGAACCCGGGTTACGCAGACCTGCACGAACACATCGCGCGCCTCGAAGCGGCAGGCCTGCTGTACCGGATCGACGAGCCGGTCAACAAAGACACCGAAATGCATCCGCTCGTGCGCTGGCAGTTCCGCGGCGGCATTCCGGAAGCCGATCGCAAGGCGTTCCTCTTTACCAATATCGTCGACAGCAAGGGCCGCAAGTACGACATTCCGGTCATCGTCGGCGGCATCGCCGCGAATCCGGAGATCTACCGGATCGGCATGAACGTGCCGTCGCTCGACGACATCGGCGACGCGTGGAACCACGCGATCGACAATCCGATCCCGCCCGTCCTCGTTGAAAGCGGTCCCGTGCATGACATCGTGATCGAGGGCAAAGACCTCGAAGGTCCCGGCAACGGACTCGAATCGCTGCCGCTGCCGATCTCCACGCCGGGCTTCGACGCCGCGCCGTACATGACGATGACCGGCGTGATCTCGCGCGATCCGGAAACCGGCGTGCAGAACATGGGCACTTATCGCGGCCACCTGAAGTCGGCCACGCGCCTCGGCATGATGATGCTCGTGAACCTGCGCGCGGGCGGCCTCGACCACTGGCGCAAGTGTGCGGCCAACGGCGAGAAGATGCCGGTCGCCATCGTGCTCGGCGCGCCGCCCGTCGTCGCCTTCCAAGGTCCGCAGAAGCTGCGCCCGAACGTCGATGAGCTGAGCGTCGCCGGCGGTCTCGCCGGTGCGCCGATTCGCGTCGTCAAAGGCCGCACCGTCGATCTGCTGGTGCCGGCCGAGGCGGAAGTCGTCGTCGAAGGCTATGTCGATCCGACGTATCTCGAACCGGAAGGTCCGTTCGGCGAGAGCCACGGTTATGTCGCGCTCGAGGACTACAACCTCGCCATCGAAGTCACGGCGATCACGCGCCGCAAGGACGCGGTGCTGACCTCGATCATCTCGCAGGTCACGCCGTCCGAATCGAGCGTGATCAAACGGCTCGCCTACGAGCCGATGTTCCTGCGTCATTTGCGCGACCATCTCGGCATCCGCGGCATCAAGAAGGTGTCGCTGCACGAGCCGCTCACGAACCTGCGCCGCTTCGTGTTCCTCCAGTTCGAGCGCGGCGCGAAGCGCACCGAGGTCTGGCGCGCGCTGTACGGCACGATGTCGCTGCAGGCCGCGATCGGCAAGTTCGTGATCGCGATCGACGACGACATCGATCCGAACAACGCGGACGCCGTGTTCTGGGCGATGGGCTATCGCTGCAATCCGGTCGAGGACGTGAAGCTGATTCCGTACCGCGAGGCGGGCCACGGTCCCCGCTCGGATCATGCAAGCGGCCTCGATTCGGCCATGCTGATCGACGCGACGATGAAGACACCCATGCCGCCGCTCGCGCTGCCGAAGAAGGAATACATGGAGAACGCCAAGGTGCTGTGGGAACGCCTCGGCCTGCCGGCACTGAAGCCGGAGTCGCCCTGGTACGGCTACTCGCTCGGCGACTGGACCGAGGAATGGGACCGCAACGCCGAGCAGGCGACGCGCGGCGAGTGGATGCAGCGCGACGCGTCCTACCAGGCGCGCCGCAAGAGCGGCGTCGAGCCGAATTCGCCGGTGCGCGGCGTCGAGGGCGATCGTGGCGACAAATAACGGCACTCCTGAACGGATCATCGTCGGCATCACCGGCGCGTCCGGCGTGATCTACGGGATCCGCGCGCTCGAACTGCTCGCCGAGGCGGGCGTCGAGACGCATCTCGTGATCAGCAAGGCCGCCGAGCTGACGATGACCTACGAAACCGACATGCGCGCCGCCGATCTGCGCGCGCGCGCGTCGCACTGGTATGCGGCCGGCGACATCGGCGCGGCGATTTCCTCGGGCTCGTTCAAGACGAAGGGCATGCTGATCGTGCCGTGCTCGGTGCGCTCGATGAGCGAGATCGCCACCGGCATCACGAGCTCGCTGATCAGCCGCGCGGCCGACGTCGTGCTGAAGGAGCGCCGGCGTCTCGTGCTCGGCGTGCGCGAGACGCCGCTGCACGGCGGACATCTGCGCACGCTCGTGCAGCTTTCGGACATGGGCGCGGTGATCGCGCCGATCGTGCCAGCGTTCTACTCGAAGCCGCAATCGATCGACGACATCGTCAATCACACAGTCGGCCGCATGCTCGATCTGTTCGACATCGAGACGGGTGTGGTCAAGCGCTGGAAGGAACAGCAACCCGAGCAGTAATGCGGCAGTAACGCGTGCGCCGCCCGCTTTCATCAACATCTCAGGCCCGCCGCGCCGCTAGCGTGGGCGGGGCCGCCCTTTGCGACGATCATGACTGAATCCAATCCGCTTTCCCGGCTCGCCGATCCGAGCCTGTTGCGCTCGCTCGCCTATGTCGATGGCGCATGGTGCGGCGCCGACGACGCCCGCACCTTCGCCGTCAACGATCCCGCCACCGGCGAGAAGATCGCCGACGTGCCGCTGATGACCGGCGTCGAGACGCGCCGTGCGATCGAAGCCGGCGAACGCGCGCAGCGCGGCTGGCGCGCACTCACCGCGGCGCAGCGCGCGGCCATCCTGAAGCGCTGGCACGCGCTGATGGTCGCGAACACCGACGACCTCGCGATGATCATGTCGGCCGAGCAAGGCAAGCCGCTCGCGGAAGCGAAAGGCGAGATCGGTTATGCAGCGTCGTTCATCGAATGGTTCGCCGAGCAGGCCAAGCGGGTCGACGGCGACGTGCTCGCCTCGCCGGCCACCGACAAGCGGATGCTCGTGACGAAGGAGCCGATCGGCGTCTGCGCCGCGATTACACCGTGGAATTTCCCGGCTGCCATGATTACGCGCAAGGTCGCGCCCGCGCTCGCCGCCGGCTGCGCCATGATCGTGAAGCCGGCCGAAGCCACGCCGCTGTCGGCGCTCGCGCTGGCCGAACTGGCGCATCGCGCCGGCGTGCCGGCCGGTGTGTTCAGTATCGTCGTCGGCGATCCGCGCGCGATCGGCGCGGAGATGACCAGCAACCCGATCGTGCGCAAGCTCTCGTTCACCGGCTCGACGCCGGTGGGCCGACTGCTGATGAGTCAGTGCGCGCCGACGGTCAAGAAACTCTCGCTCGAACTGGGCGGCAACGCGCCGTTCATCGTGTTCGACGATGCCGACCTGGACGCGGCAGTCGAAGGTGCGCTCGCCTCGAAGTACCGCAATGCCGGGCAAACCTGCGTCTGCACGAACCGCTTCTATGTACAGGACGGCGTGTACGACGCGTTCACCGAAAAATTCGCGGCGGCGGTCGGCCGCATCAAGGTCGGCAACGGGTTCGAGGCCGGCGTCACGCAAGGCCCGCTCATCAACGAGGCCGCCATCGAGAAGGTCGAAGCGCATATCGCCGATGCGGTGGCGCACGGCGCGCGCGTGCTCGCCGGCGGCAAGCGTCATACGGCCGGCAAGCTCTTCTTCGAGCCGACCGTGGTCGAGGGCGTCACCGCGTCGATGCGCTTTGCCAGCGAGGAGACCTTTGGCCCGGTCGCCCCGCTCTTCCGCTTTCACGAGGAGCGCGAAGCAATCGAGGCGGCGAACGCCACCGAGTTCGGTCTTGCCGCCTACTTCTACAGCCGTGACATAGGCCGGATCTGGCGCGTGTCCGAGGCGCTCGAATACGGGATGGTCGGCATCAACACCGGCCTGATTTCGAACGAAGTCGCGCCGTTCGGCGGCGTCAAGCAGTCCGGCCTCGGCCGCGAAGGCTCGAAGTACGGCATCGAGGAATATCTCGAGATCAAGTACCTGTGCATGGGCGGCCTCTGAGCGATGCCGCTTCGGCAGCAGGCTACCAGCCGGATTCATTACAAGACCACCGCCCAGCACTCGTTCGACAGCAATCCAGGCGCCGCCGGGGCGCCGTGCGTCAGTGGGTGGCGTCGCGTTGACATCCGTAATACTGTTATGCAATCATACAATCACACCAATTTACCCACCTGCTGGGTCTCACGCTAAGGAGACAGAATGTCATCATCGCCTCACGATCTTTCGCGAACGGCAACGGCCGGCGGTGCTCCGCGTAATCTGCAGGAACATATCTCCCGGCTGGAAGCCAAGGGGCTGCTGACTCGCATCGAGCGGCCGATCAACAAGGATACGGAACTGCACCCGCTAGCGCGCTGGCAGTTCCAGGGCGGGCTGCACGAAGATCAGCGCCGCGCGTTCCTGTTCACCAACGTGGTCGACGGCGACGGCCGGACTTATGACATCCCGGTGCTGATCGGCGGGCTTGCCGCCTCGCCGGAGATCTACGCTACCGGCCTGGGCTTGCCTGTCGAGCAGATCGGCAAGGCCTGGACGGAG
Organism: Paraburkholderia sp. RL17-373-BIF-A; assembly: GCF_046030175.1. NCBI lineage: Bacteria > Pseudomonadati > Pseudomonadota > Betaproteobacteria > Burkholderiales > Burkholderiaceae > Paraburkholderia > Paraburkholderia sp. RL17-373-BIF-A. Next base: position 39,567 of record NZ_JARESO010000045.1, on the reverse strand, counting down.
GCGATCGCCGAGCCGGTTCCACCCGTCATGGTGGAGCAGGCGCCCTGCCAGGAGGTGGTGATCAGCGGCGATGCGCTGAAGGAAAACGGCCTGTCGCGCCTGCCGGTGCCGGTTTCCACGCCAGGCTTTGACGCGGCGCCCTATCTGACCGCGACGCTCTGCGTGACCAAAGATCCCGACAGCGGCGTCCAGAACATGGGCACTTACCGCGCCGCGCTGAAGTCGGAAGACCGCTTGGGTGTGCGCATGGCGAGCCGCCTGTCGGGTGCCGGTGGCTATCTCCATTGGGAGAAATATCGGGCCAAGGGCGAGCAGATGCCGTGTGCGATCGTGTTGGGCTGCGCGCCCGCCGTGCTGTTCACCGGGCCGCAGAAGCTCCAGATCGACCAGGACGAGATGGCCGTTGCCGGCGGCCTGATGCGCGCGCCGGTCGAGGTGGTGCGCTGTAAAACCATCGATCTCGTCGTTCCCGCCGATGCCGAAATCGTGATCGAAGGCTTGATCGACACCGATGCGTTGGAGCCCGAAGGCCCGTTCGGCGAAAGCCACGGCCACATCGCGCTCGAAGACTACAACATGTCCATGCACGTCACCGCGATCACGATGAAGAAGAAGCCGGTGTTCGTCTCGATCATCAGCCAGGTCACGCCCAGCGAAAGTTCCGTGCTGAAGAAAGTGGCCTACGAGCCCTTATATCTCGAGCATCTGCGCAAGGTGATGGGCGTGCGCGGCATCGAGCGGGTGGTGATGCACGAGCCGCTGACCAACCTGCGCAAGGTGATCTTCCTCCAGTTCGCGCGCGGCACGCAGCAGGCGGAGGTCTGGCGCGGCCTGCAAGGGGCCGCGACGCTGCAGGCGCAGTGCGGCAAGCTGGTCATCGCGGTCTCCGAGGATATCAACCCGGAAAACGCCGATGCGATCTTCTGGTCGTTGGCCTATCGGTCCGACTTCACACATGACCTGCACGTGACACCCTATCGCGCCAGCGGTCACGGCCCCAAGTCCGGTCGCGCGCCGCTCGAAAGTACGCTGCTGATCGACGCGACGCTGAAGCACGCCATGCCGCCGCTGGCGCTGCCCACGGAGCCCTACATGAGCGCGGCACGCAAGATCTGGGAAGAGCTGCAACTCCCCTCCCTCACGCCGCAGTCACCCTGGCATGGCTATCACCTGGGCGACTGGGACAAGCGCTGGGATGAGTATGCAGAGGCGGCGACCTCCGGCGGCTGGCGCGAGACGGGCGAGCGCACCTGGACCAACCGGCGTGGCGGCGTGAAGCCGGAAACACCGGTGCGTGAAGCTTCGGGCGGCCACGGCGAATGAGCACCAACGTGCCAACCGAAGGTAAACAGCCGTTGGAGCAGAGGCATCCGGAGACCGCCATGACTCAAAAGAATACCGTCGATATCGCCCAGGTCGTCGAGACGCAGGAACGCAGCTGGTTCACCGTGACCCTCTTCGTTCTGTGCGCCCTCGTCATGCTGGCGGACGGCTTCGACAATCAGGCTTTGAATTACGCCGCCCCCGGCATCATCAAGGAATGGGGCATCAACCGGGCCTTGATGACGCCCGTGTTCAACGTCAGCATCGTCGGCTGGATGGCGGGTTCGGTCGTCTTCGCCATGCTGGCCGACCGCATCGGCCGGCGGCGCGCCATCCTGCTGGCTACCACGCTGTTCGGCGCCTTCACGTTCGCCGTGCCGTTCGCCCACAACCTGGTCGAACTGTCGATCCTGCGCTTTTGCGCTGCGCTCGGCATTGGCGGCGGCATGCCGATGGCGGTCTCGCTGATCACGGACTACGCCCGCTCGGGTAAGCGGGGGTTGATCATTACCCTCCTCTATCTCGGCTACACCGCGGGCTCGTCCGGCGGCGGCCTTCTCGCGGCGGAGATCATCCCGGCCTATGGCTGGCGCTCGGTCTTCTATCTCGGTGGCGCAGGTGCCGTGGTGGCGGGCATCATCCTGTTCGCCGGCCTGCCGGAATCCATCCGCTACCTGATCCTGCGCAACCCCTCCAGCAAACGCATCCTGGCCTATGCCCGTAAGCTGAAACCCAGTGCGCAATTCGCGGACGACACGCGCTTTACCATCCAGGAGCAGGCGCGCACGGGTGTGCCGGTGACGCACCTCTTCACCGAGGGCCGTTCGGCCATGACCGCTTTCCTGTGGCTGGCGCTTGGCTTTTCCTTCGTCACCCACTTCTTCCTGTCGCAGTGGATGACGACGCTGCTGACCGACGAAATCGGCTTCGCCAATGCGGCCCGCAGCCAGGCCCTCTTCCAGCTTGGTGCCGGCTTCAGCTGGTTCTTCGGCTGGATGATCGACAAGAAAGGCGTACGGGTGATGACGCTGACGATGATCCTCGGCGCCATTCCGGTGGCGGCCCTCGGGTTGGCCGTGGGTACGGGCGCCAGTCTCACCATGGCGATGGCGCTGGTCTCGGGTCTGCTGGTCCTGGGGGGAAATATCGGCCTCAATGCCATTTCGAGCATGATCTATCCGACCTTCATCCGTTCGACCGCGACCGGCGCCTCCTTCGCGGTGGCGCGCATCGGCGCCATCCTCGGCCCGCTGCTCGCGGGTGTCCTGATTGCCATCGGAACGCCGATCGGAACGATCTTTCTTCTCGCTGCGTTGCCGATGCTGGCCGCCGGTGTCGCCTGTTTCATGCTCAACAGAACCATCACGCCAGAAGCCGCGCGAGAAATGTCCTTGCGCTCGGCGCTGTCGCGACACTGACGGGTTACTTCCGAAGCCCAGGTTACGGTCAGGCAATCACCCGGTATTTTCATGGATAGCGTCAATCTCGAAGTGCTGAAGGCGAGCGTTCGCTGGATCGAGGGCGGCCAGCGCGTGCTGCTTGTCACCGTAGTCAGGACGTGGGGTTCGTCGCCGCGGCCCGAAGGGGCCATGCTGGCGATTTGCGAGGACGGCTCGGTGGTCGGCTCGGTATCCGGCGGCTGCATCGAGGACGACCTGATCGACCGCGTGCGCCGGCTCGGCATCGGACCGACGCGCCCGGAAGTCCTCAAATACGGAATCTCCGCCGACGAGGCGCACCGCTTCGGCTTGCCGTGCGGCGGCACGATCGAGCTGGTGCTCGAGCCGCTGACGCGCGCGAGCGGCATCGACGATCTGTGCCGGCGGGTGGCTGCCGGGCAACTCGTCGCGCGCTCGCTCGATATGAAGAGCGGCGCGGCAAGGCTCGTGCCGGCGCACTCGACGGACGGCCTCGATTTCGACGGGCGCAGGCTCCTGACCGTTCACGGTCCACGTTACCGGATGCTCGTCATCGGTGCCGGTCAGCTCTCGCGATATCTTTGCCAGATCGCACTCGGGCTCGACTATCAAGTGACCGTCTGCGATCCGCGCGAGGAGTACACCGACGCCTGGCACATACCCGGCACGACGCTCGTACGTACGATGCCGGACGACACCGTGCTCGATATGAAACTCGACGAGCGCTGCGCCGTGATTGCGCTCACACACGATCCGAAGCTCGACGACCTCGCTCTGATGGAGGCGCTGCGAACGCCCGCGTTTTACGTTGGCGCGCTGGGCTCGCGCCGAAGCAATGCCGCGCGGCGTGAGCGGCTGGAAACGTATTTCGATTTCGGTAACGCAGAACTTACCCGGCTGCGTGGACCCGTCGGCATTTTTATCGGCAGCCGGACGCCGCCCGAAATCGCGGTGTCAATACTGGCCGAGGTGACGGCGGTCAAGAACGGTGTGGCGTTGCCGGATGGATTACGGGTCGAAGAGGCAAAGGCCGCGCTTGATATCGTGGCCAATCAACAGACGAGCTGCACCGTGGGCGAGCGTCACTGATTCATGTTGTGGATGTGGCTGAAAGATTGAAGCAGGTCATCCAAAGTTTTGGCACGCCCCGCCAGGGCGGTCATGGTGTATTGATGAGACCTATCTGAAGATCCGTGGCCGGTGGGTCTATCTGTATCGGGTGGTGGATCGGGCCGACCAGACAGTGGACTTGTCAGTTCGACCTTTCCGCTCTCGGGCTCAAAGACGCCACCGCGTCCTCGGACTGGAATGCGCTCCTGTTCAATCAATAAGGCATCCATATCTATAAGAAACATTTTGGCCACGCCACCTATGTACACCAGAGCCTAAAGACGCCTGCATTGGTCTACCATCATGCAGCGAGGAATTCCCGGAGGATCGGGGCTAGCGCGCAAAGGGGCCAATTCCTACATTCCCCAAACCCAATGGTCAGTTTTTTGAAGGCGAGCCACGCGAGCGGATTACCTCCTCGGTATCAAGCGTGTTGTCTTGGTTAACGTCGCCTGTCCGGCGGGCACCTCACCGCCTGAGTCGCCAGGCGTCGTTCCGCGTGAATTGAATATCCACTTTCTGGGTGGAAACGACGTATGAATGTCGGAGCGACGGTGCAGGCGAATGCCGCTTCCTGGCCGACGACAGGAGAATCCGACTGTCGCTATTGCGTGGTTCCGATCTAGCGAACGAGGAGTACCGGCACGTCGCAGCGTGCCAACACGCCAGTCGCTACCGAGCCAAGAATGACGTTCGCAATCCACGAGTGGCCGTGGGAACCCATCACGATGAGATCCTGATGCTCGTTCCTGGCGAATGCGGCGATGGTTTCTGCAGCGTGACCGATGGCGTACTGAGTCGTAATGGAGAGCGAATGAAGTTTTGCTGACTCGCGCAACGGCGCCAGTACGTTCTCAGCCTCGTCACGATAGTACTCTTCAACGATAGGACGGTTCAAATACCGTGTCGCGTGTACGGGAATTGGAGCGACAGCCGTAAATGCCGTATAGGTATGTCCTGGCCCGAACAGCGTGCCATGGCTTGCAACGTAGTCAAGTGTGCGTTGCGTGAACTCACTACCGTCCACCGGCAAGAGAATATTCATGGCGGACCTCACGTAAGCCGGCTGGAGAGGTCATGATAGCACCGGACAGGGCTGCGACTCGTTCAAGCGCGAGGAGTGAAAAGTGAGCCCGCTATGTCGCGCAGGCTCATCTGAAAGCGAAAGTACCGTGCACTCAACGCTTAAAGGGCATCGTGCAAGCCGGGTTACCCTCGTCACGCAAAGAACTGTGGATCGCGAATTGAATTTGTCACAAGTGGCCGACGGGCCGCGACGCGGGCGGGTCGGCGATTTGCATCCCAGCACAACCGACACCCCGCACGAGAACGGACGTAAGCTTGTTCATGACGTCTCCCTCTTTCGAACAACGCATGGCAGAACCAATGACGCACAACTGTGCGTACCGGCGCGCTTCAATGTTCCGCCGTTGAGCAGCACGTCCACTTCCCTGTTCTTCCGGAAAACAGGCTGCACCCAACCCCAGCGCGCCTCAATGCGCGATTCCCCCTCGTGTCTAGCCGTGAGGCACGCGTCGGAAATCCGCGCCACTTCATGCTTGATCCAATTTTTCGTGCAAAAGCGTCCCAATAGACATGAGGGTTCCAGACGGCCCGAACCCAAACAGAAATCGCATACTATTCAAATGATCACGCGCTGAGTGCTGCGCCACTGTCCGCTCTGCGCCGCTTCATTCATTTTGCTCCAATTCAACGGCTGGCCGGGTTCGACCCTTTGAGCCGTTCGGAATCGACTCGTGAGCGGCAGTTTCCGGCCCGACATGAGCCAGTTGCTTCACGTCCTGAAGGACGCGTGATTTTTCCGCGCGTTTGGCATAATTACTGTTGGGGAACTTCCTGACCCAACATCGCTCCAGCAGAGCAATCACATGTCCAACGATAAAGAACTGCCCGTGTCACGGTTCGCCTGGAGGTTCTCGAGGCCGGGCGACGAGTTCGATCGAAGCTTGCCGGAAGCGCATTCCTCCATCACCGTGCCGCAGGGTGGGCACTGGCTGCGCAGGCTTGCCGCATTCGCAGGTCCCGGTTACATGGTCTCCGTCGGCTATATGGATCCGGGCAACTGGGCAACCGACATTGCCGGCGGCTCGCGCTTCGGCTACACACTGCTCGCGGTGATCCTGCTGTCGAATCTCATGGCGATCCTGCTGCAGGCGCTATCGGTGCGCCTAGGGATCGCGACTGGGCGCGACCTAGCGCAGGCGTGCCGCGCGCATTATTCGAGGCCCGTTAATATCATGCTGTGGCTCGCCTGCGAAGCGGCGATCATCGCATGCGATCTCGCTGAGGTGATCGGTACGGCTATTGCGCTGCAATTGCTCTTCGGAATCCCGCTTATCGCCGGCGCGCTTATCACCGCGTTCGACGCCTTTCTGCTGCTGCTCCTGATGAACAAGGGCTTCCGCTTTCTCGAAGCCTTCGTGATCGCGCTGCTGCTCGTGATCGCGGTGTGCTTTGCGGTGCAGATCGTCGCAGCGGCACCGCCGGTCATGGCCGTGCTGCGGGGCTTCGTGCCCTCGCCGGAAATCGTGACCAACCGCGAGATGCTCTATGTCGCAATCGGCATCATCGGCGCGACGGTTATGCCGCACAACCTGTATCTGCACTCGTCGGTCGTGCAGACCCGGGCATACGCGCGCGACGATGAGGGACGGCGCGATGCGATCAGATGGGCCACGACGGACAGCACCATTGCGCTCATGCTCGCGCTCTTCATCAACGCGGCGATCCTGATCGTCGCAGCGAGCGTGTTTCACGGTACCGGCCACACGGACGTCGCCGAAATCGGTGAGGCCTACAGGCTTCTTTCGCCGTTGCTCGGGCTCGGCATTGCATCGACGTTGTTCGCGCTTGCGCTGCTCGCCTCGGGGCTTAATTCGACCGTGACGGCGACGCTCGCGGGGCAGATTGTCATGGAGGGCTTTCTCAGGCTTCGCATGCCCTACTGGGCGCGTCGGCTGGTCACACGCGGCATCGCAATCGTGCCGGTCGTGGTCGTCACCGCTCTCTACGGCGAGAAAGGCACGGCGCAGCTTCTGGTGCTAAGCCAGGTGATCCTCTCGATGCAGCTTCCGTTCGCCATTATCCCGCTCGTGCGCTTTACATCGGACAAACTCAAAATGGGCGCCTGCGTCACCCCACGATGGATGACGCTGCTCGCGTGGCTTGTAGCGGGCGTCATCGTGATACTCAACCTCAAGCTCCTGGTTGATACGGTCTCCGGATAGCGCGGGCGCTCGCCGTGGCAGCCGCAAAACTTGAAATCGATGATTTCGCCCGCTATACCTCAAAGCATCAGTCGTAATCTGTAAGGAAATAGCGTTGCCTTGGCGCTATCGAAGTTTCCCGGTGGTTGTGAGACCTCGAATGGACTACGAGCGGGGCGCGAATCCTAAGATCAAAAAGGAAAGCCATGTACCAGCAGACCTATGACCCGTTGGGCAATGCATTCCTTTCCACGATCGTTGCCGCGATCCCGATTCTGACACTACTCTATTTCATTGCCTTGCACCGGCGCCGTGATACGCAGGGCAACGTGCACTTCGGCATCTCGGCGCCCTACGCTGCTTTTTTCGGCGTCGTCGCCGCCTTTATCATCTCGTGTCTGGTTTTCCGGATGCCGGTGGTGACGGCCATCTCGGCCTTTGCGCTGGGCTCCCTTTCTGGACTTCTGGGAATTATCTGGATCGTCCTGGCCGCAATGTTCCTGTACACAATGAGCGTCGTTACCGGGAAGTTCGAGATCGTCAAGGAGTCTATCGTCCACATTTCGTTCGATCGCCGACTGCAGTGCGTATTGATCGCCTTCTCATTCGGCGCAATCATCGAAGGCACGTCGGGATTCGGGACACCCGTCGCGATCGCAGGGGCAGTGATGGTGGGCCTCGGCTTCAAGCCATTTCAGTCCGCCGTGCTGAATCTGCTCGCCAATACCGCGCCGGTCGCCTGGGGCGCGATCGGCACGCCGATCATCACACTCGCGGCCGTGAGCGAACTCGATCAGGTCACGCTTTCCACGATGGCGGGCCACCAGTTGCCGTTCGTGTCGGTTCTCGTGCCCTTCTGGCTGGTCGCGACGTTCGTGAAGATGGAAGGCGGGTCATGGAAGCAAGTCTTCGAAGTCTGGCCGGCAATGCTGTGCGCGGGTGGATCGTTTGCGCTCATGCAGTTCTATGCTTCCGGGAGCACCGCGCTCCATTTGATGACCGACGTGGTATCCGGCGTCTTTTCGGTGATCTGCACGGCGCTGTTCCTGCGCTTCGTCTGGCAACCAAAAACACGCTTCCTGCTCCGCTCCGAACGTGAGGCACTCGCGTTGGCAAACAAGAGCACGGCAACCACGACGACAGAAAGCACCGCGTGGAAGTACAGCTACTCAGCCGCCGAAACCGCCTATGCGTGGATGCCGTGGGTGATTCTGATCGCCTGTTGTGCACTGTGGGGCGTACCGGAATTCAAGAAGTTCCTCAACAACCTATTTGCCGGAGTCACATTTTCCACGACGCTGCTCGGCTCTCCGCTCAAGGGGTCGTTGTCGCTGCCTGTGTGGGACATGCCCGCGCTGCATAACCTCGTGCAACGGATGCCGCCTGTCGTACCCGTCAACGCGAAAGCGGAGGCGGCCCGATTCACGATCAACTGGTTGTCCGCCGCGGGCACAGGCGTTTTTGTCGCAGCGGTGCTTTCCGGTCTCGCACTCAGGTTGAGCGCAACGCAATGGAAGGACGCCTTCATGCAGACCATGCGCAGGATGAAGATCCCAGTGCTGGTCATTGCCCAGGTACTCGGCTTGGGGTTCCTGACGCGCTACTCAGGCACCGACGCAGTCCTCGGTCTTGCATTCACGGGTGCCGGGGTTCTCTATCCGTTCTTCGCGGCGTACCTGGGTTGGCTCGGTGTATTCCTGACGGGCTCCGACACGGCGTCAAACGCCCTCTTCGGCAGCTTGCAGCGCATCACCGCACAGCAACTCAACCTGAACCCCATCCTGATCGTGGCGACAAACTCGACGGGCGGTGTAATGGGCAAGATGATCGACGCTCAATCCATCATGGTCGCGTGCGCCGCCTGCTACGACGATCCGAAGGAGCGGTCGTTCGCGCTTGGACCGATTTTCCGGACTGTATTCTTTCATTCGATCGCTGGCGCGGCGGTGATCGGCGTGATTGCCATGCTGCAGGCGTATGTCTTCCCGGGGATGATTCCGGTACCACCCGCCGTCAAGTGAATGCACAAAGCCAGGTCAACGATTGTCTTGATTCTCGAACGATCGCAAGGAGTAGGATCACGATGCGACAGCAACGTATGTCGGACTGGTTGCCAGTCCCCGACGCGGCCGATACGCTCGTGGAGAAGCTACCGAGGTAGATGGTCTGTCGTAGCTGGTCAAGCACCGGGATTCGTGTGGCAGATCGCGACTTCAGGTCAGCGAGCGCATCGTTTTCGACCACGATAACGCGTGCACCTCTGCCAACCGAAACACTCAATGCGCCTTCGCAGGGCTGATATCAGTCGCCGTCACGATTGTGTGCGACCGAAGTAACCAAGGTCATCCATGACAACGGTCTCCCCGAGCGGACAAAGGACCGCAGGATAAGGTCCATCGCCGGGTTTGCGCCGTGCGTCTTGGCAATCTGCGGTGCCGCTGCCTCTATTTTGCACTCCGCGAGCTTCTGCCGGAAATACTGTCGCAACGGCATAAAGCCAAACCGGCGTCCGTACCGAAACAACGAACCGGCACCGGTTCGTATGACACGCTGTTGGTTTATCCGTATTTCACTCAACCATTCGACGGAGGAAGCCCTCGCCGAGGCTCGGGAACTCGGGCCTGCAATTCCTCGCACATCAACCGGACGATGTCCATCGCGCGGTCGAGCACATCCGTCAGCGAAACCGGGAAAACCCCTGGGCGATGCGGTTAAGCCCCCTGCCCCGTTCTGTCACGGTTTCAGCGTTCACGTCGAATGATCATTACCCTTGGGATAACAGACGCGTCCCGAGCGTCATTGAACCGGTGCACCTCGCTCCCTAGACTTGCCTCATGTCTTGAGCGAGAGTCCACATGTCCAGTCAAAGTCAGACCCAATCCCGCTGGGCCACGCGCCGTGCGGGAAAACATCGCCGCCTCGCGCAGGTTGCATCGATCGCGGATGGCATGGTGCTACCCACCGAACGCATCGTCGATGTCCTGCAGGCGCTCGTCGCCCCGGGCGACCGCGTGGTCGTCGAGGGCAACAACCAGAAACAGGCGGATTTCCTGTCGCGTTCCCTCGCGAAGGTCGATCCGGAAGTCGTCCACAACCTGCATCTCATCATTCCGAGCGTGAGCCGCGCCGAGCATCTCGATCTCTTCGAGCGCGGCATCGCCAGAAAGCTCGACTTCGCGTATGCCGGCGCGCAGAGCCTGCGCATCTCGCAGTTCCTGCAGGACGGCATCCTCGAAATCGGCGCGATCCATACCTACATCGAACTCTATGCGCGGCTCTACGTGGACCTCACGCCGAACGTCGTGCTGTGCGCCGGCTACAAGGCGGATCGCGAAGGCAATCTCTACACGGGTCCGAGCACCGAAGACACGCCGTCGCTCGTCGAAGCCGCCGCGTTTCGCGACGGCATCGTGATCGCACAGGTCAACGAGATCGTCGACAATCCGAAGGACCTGCCGCGCATCGATATCCCCGGCTCGTGGATCGATTTCGTGGTGCAGGCCGACAAGCCGTTCTTCATCGAGCCGCTCTTCACGCGCGATCCGCGCCTCATCACGCCGATCCAGGTGCTAATGGCGATGATGGCGATTCGCGGTATCTACGAGAAGCATCAGGTCCAGTCGCTCAATCACGGCATCGGCTTCAACACGGCCGCGATCGAACTGATTCTGCCAACCTACGGCGAGAAGCTCGGTCTCAAGGGCAAGATCTGCCGCCACTGGACACTCAACCCACATCCGACGCTGATCCCCGCGATCGAAACCGGCTGGGTCGACAGCGTGCACTGCTTCGGCGGCGAACTCGGCATGGAAGCCTACGTCGCGCAAAGGCCCGACATCTTCTTCACCGGCCACGACGGCTCGATGCGCTCCAATCGCACGATGTGCCAGCTCGCGGGGCAATACGCGGTGGACATGTTCATCGGCTCCACACTGCAGATGGATGGAGAAGGCAACTCGTCGACGGTGACGCACGGGCGGCTCACCGGCTTCGGCGGCGCGCCCAACATGGGCCACGATCCGCACGGCCGGCGCCACGCGACGCCCGCGTGGCTCGATCTGCTGCAGACGGACAGCCCGCTGGAGCGCGGCCGCAAGCTCGTGGTGCAGATGGTCGAGACGTTCCAGGCGGGCGGCCAGCCGACCATCGTCGAATCGATCGACGCCGTCGAGGTCGGCCGCGAATCCGGCATGCCGCTCGCGCCCGTGATGATCTACGGCGACGATGTCACGCACGTGCTGACCGAGGAAGGCATCGCGTATCTCTACAAGGCGCGCTCGCTCGACCATCGCAAGGAGATGATCGCGGCCGTCTCGGGCGTCACGCCGATCGGTCTCAAGAGCGACGCAGGCAAGCTCGCGGCGCTGCGCCGCGATGGCTTCGTCGCGCTGCCCGAGGACCTCGGCATCCACCGCAGCGAAGCGAGCCGGTCGCTGCTCGCCGCGAAGAGCATGGCCGATATCGTCGACTGGTCGGACGGGCTGTACGAGCCGCCCGCACGCTTTCGGAGCTGGTAATGCGCGAGAACCTCGCAATGAACGCGGCGCAGCCGCTGCGCCAGGCGCCGGACCTGGCCGACCATTTCGGCGCACATGTGGTGGAAGCGCTGATTGACGAAGTCACGCTCGCGCCGAAGCCCGGACTCGTCGATATCCACAGCCGCGGCGCGCATCTCGATCTCGACTGGAAACTGATGTGCGCATCGGCACTCGCATTGCAGCCGACGTTCGTCGAACTGGCGCGTGCAGGCATCGAAACGCAACCGCTGCTCGCGCTGCGTGAGCGCATCGGCGGAATCGGGCGCGTTGGCGAAGCGCGCATGCTCGATGCGACCGGCGGCGTGAATACGCATCGCGGCGCGATCTGGGCGCTCGGGCTGCTCGTGACCGGCGCAGCGCGTGAACCGGCGGACCTCGCGCCGGAGGCAGTCGCCGCACGCGCCGGATCGATTGCGCGTGTGCAGGATCGCCACGCGCCCGCGCTGACCGGCAACAAGGGCGAGCAGGCGTGCCTCGACTACAACGTCGGCGGCGCGCGCGGACAGGCGCAGGCCGGCTTTCCGCACGTCGTGGACGTCGCGCTGCCAGAACTCGTGCGTTCGCGCATGCGCGGCGACAGCGAAACGGCCGCGCGCCTGAACGCGCTGCTCGCCGTGATGGCGAGCCTCGACGACACCTGCGTGCTCGCGCGCGGCGGACCCGACGCGCTCGTCGAGATGCAGGACGGCGCGCGGAGCGTTCTGGAGCAAGGCGGCGCCGCGGCGCTCGCGGGGCGCCGCGAACTGAAGGTGCTCGACCGCCGTCTCGTCGAGCTGCACGTATCGCCCGGGGGAGCCGCCGACCTGCTCGCCGCCACGCTCTTTCTCGACCGGCTTCAACGCGAAGCCGCTCACACGTCGAACACATAGGAACACACATGGAAACCATCGTCCTTGAATTCCCGGCGGGGCAACCCGTACAAGGCCGCGCGCTCGCGGGCGTCGTCGCCTCGGGCGACCTCGAAGTGCTGCTCGAAGCGAACACGGCGCACCGCACCGTCGTGAGCGTCACGACTTCCGTCGACGGCAAGGGCCGCCTCTGGCAGGCCGTGCTCGAACGCATCTTCGGCGATGGGTCGCTCCCCGCCGCGAAGCTCGAAATCAACGATTCGGGCGCGACGCCGGGGGTCGTGCAGATGCGCATCGGGCAGGTCTTTGAACAACTGAAATCAACCGGCGGAGCGTGATGATCATGGATACACAGCAACTGCTCGAACGCCAGAGCTTCATTGAGCTCGACGCGCGCAGCCGCGCGAAGAAGCTGCTCGATGAAGGCACCTTCAGCGAACTGATCGATCCGTTCCAGCGCATCACGTCGCCGTGGCTCATGCGCCAAGGCATCGTGACGCAGGCCGACGACGGCATGGTAGTCGCGAAGGGAACCATCGACGGGCAGCCAGCCGTCGTGCTTGGCATCGATGGCGGATTCCAGGGCGGCAGCATGGGCGAGGTGTCGGCGGCGAAGATCGCGGGCAGCCTCGAACTCGCCGCCGAGGACAACCGCAAAGGCATCCCGACGCGCGCCGTCATCCTCTTCGAAACGGGCGGCGTGCGCTTGCAGGAAGCCAATCTCGGGCTCGCCGCGATCGCGGAAATTCACGCAGGCGTCGTCGACTTGCGGCGCTACCAGCCGGTGATCGGCATCACGGCCGGGCCGATCGGCTGCTATGGGGGCATGTCGATCGCGGCGGGACTGTGCAGCTATCTGATCGGCACCCGCGAAGCGCGCCTGGGCCTCAACGGCCCGGCGGTCATCGAACAGGAAGCGGGCATCGCCGAATTCGATTCGCGCGACCGTCCGATGATCTGGAGCTTCACCGGCTGCGAGCAGCGGCATCGCACGGGACTCGTCGACGACTACGTCGCCGACGACGCCGACGCGATCCGCGCGGCCGTCATCGAACGCTTTCGCGCGGGGCGGCCCGAGGCATGCCGCAGCGAGCGCGTCGCGGGTTTTCTGACGCGGCTTTCCGAGGTCGATCCGGGCGTGCAGGCCACGCCGGAACAGGCGGCCGCCATCTACGGCAAGGGGTTTCAGTTATGAGCACACAAGAGCTTTCGAAGCGCGGCGCAGTCTGGCTCGACGCGCTCACTTACAGCGCGCCGCTGCAGGCTGGTTATCCGCCTTCGGTGCGAGTCGCCGATGCGCGGTTGGGCGACCATCCCACGCGCTTCATCGCCGTGGTGCCCGATCCGGACAATCCGTTCCCGCGGGCGCGCGGCGGCGAGGTCGGTCTCGTCGAAGGATGGGAAGTGGCGCGCGCGGTGCGTGAGGTCGTCGATGCGGATTGCAAGCGTGAAGAGAAACGCGCGATCGTCGCGGTGATCGACGTGGCGAGCCAGGCGTACGGCCGGCGCGAGGAAGCGTACGGCATCCACCAGGCGCTCGCCGCCGCCGCCGATGCCTACGCCAGCGCGCGTCTCGCGGGCCATCCGGTGATCGGGCTGATCGTCGGGCGCGCGATGTCGGGGGCGTTTCTCGCGCACGGCTATCAGGCCAACCGCCTCATCGCACTCGCCGATCCGAAGGTCATGGTCCACGCGATGGGCAAGGAATCGGCGGCGCGGGTCACGCTCCGCTCGGTCGCCGATCTCGAAGCGTTCACGGCGCGCGTCCCGCCGATGGCCTACGACATCGACAACTACGCATCGCTCGGGCTGCTCTGGAAACTCCTGAGCGTAACCAACGCCGATGCGCCGACCAACGCCGATCAGACCACCGTCGAGAAGGCGCTGCAAGCCGCTTTCGACGACATCCGCAACGACCCGTCGCGCGGTCTGGAAAGTCGGCTCGGCAGCGAGCACCGCGCGGCCTCCGCGACGGTTCGCCGCAAGCTGCGGGAGCAATGGCGGTAGAGCGTCACTTCTCGCACCGGCTCGTCAGAAGCCAATAAAGGTATTACAGGAGACATGAAATGATCATCTATGGAACTGCACTTCTCGCGTTCTGCCATCTCGCGGGACTCTTTCTCGGCGACCTGCTCGGCGTCGCGATCGGCGTGAAGACGAACGTCGGCGGCGTCGGCATCGCGATGCTGCTGCTGATTTTCCTGAAGCTCTATCTGCAAAAGAAGGGACTGCTGCCGAAGGAAACCGAATTTGGGGTCGGCTTCTGGGGCGCCATGTACATCCCCGTCGTCGTCGCGATGGCGGCTAACCAGAACGTCGTCGCCGCGCTCAAAGGCGGCCCCGTCGCACTGCTTTCGGCATTGGGGGCTGCGGCCGTCTGCGCATGCTGCATTGCCGTTCTTTCCCGCACCGGTCGCGATAGCACATCGTTCGTGAACGCTCCGCATCTTGAAGAAATCTGAATCAGGAGTCAGTCATGTTGCAAATTCTCGATAAAAATCTGATTCAGAACGGCCTCGTCACTGCGTTCGCGCTGGTGGGCCTCATCATGTGGGTGTCGTCGCTGATTTCGCGCAAGCTGACCTTCGGCCGCGTGCACGGCTCGGCAATCGCCATCGTAATCGGCCTCGCGCTCGCCTATGTCGGCGGCGCCTTCACCGGCGGGCAAAAGGGTATCGCCGACCTGCCGCTCTTTACCGGCATCGGTCTGATGGGCGGCGCGATGCTGCGCGACTTCGCGATCGTCGCGACCGCGTTCGAGGTGCAGGCCACCGAGGCGCGTAAGGCGGGACTCATTGGCGTGGTGTCGCTGCTGCTCGGGACCGTGCTGCCGTTCATCGTCGGCGCAAGTATCGCGCATGCGTTCGGCTACACCGATGCTGTCAGCATGACGACCATTGGCGCGGGCGCCGTCACGTATATCGTGGGACCGGTGACGGGCGCGGCGATCGGCGCGAGCTCGGATGTGATCGCGCTCAGCATCGCGACGGGCCTTATCAAGGCGATCATCGTGATGATCGGCACGCCGCTCGCGGCCGGTTTCATGGGACTGAAGACGCCGCGCTCCGCGATGATCTTCGGCGGCCTGGCGGGCACGGTGAGCGGTGTGAGCGCGGGTCTCGCCGCGACCGATCGTCGGCTCGTGCCTTACGGGGCGCTGATCGCGACGTTCCATACGGGCGTCGGCTGCCTGCTCGGACCTTCGCTGTTGTTCTTTGCGACTAAGGCTTTGATGGACGCTTGATGGCCTGGGAGAATCCTCATGTCTACCGCTCACGAACCGCTTCGCCCGCACGACCTCCTGTGGATCAGTGAGCGGGAGGACCTTCGTTCGACATCGGAAGTACCTGGATGGGCTTCGCGCGAGTGGCTTTCGCACGCGCCGGTGGTCATGCGGCGCGAAGCGGTCGGCGAGCAGGGCGTGGTGCCGGTCGGGCTTCGCGGTCGTGCACGCAGTGAGCGGTTCGCCGCTCACGTGGCGCGCGAGCGCATTCGTCTCAGCGTCACGCCCGAGGCGCTCGCCAAAGGCGGCGCCTGGCGGACCAACGCCGCACTCGCGGCCCTGCCCTGCGTGCGCGCACTGAGTCGCCTGGCGCCAGAACTCGACCGGCTTCGGTTGACGTGGGGCATCACCGGCAGCGTCGGCTTTGCGCTTGCGAGCGGCGTGAGCACGCTGCGGCAGGACAGCGACCTCGATCTGCTGCTGCGCGCATCGAAGCCTCTACCGCGCGACGAAGCCCGCTCGCTTCTCGCGTTGCTGCAAGCGTCGCCCGCGCGCATCGACATGCAGGTCGACACAGGCCACGGCGGGTTCGCGCTCGCGGAATGGGCCGGCAACGCGGATCGCGTTCTGCTGAAGACGGGGCATGGACCCTTGCTCGTATCGGATCCCTGGGTTGGCGCATCATGAGCGTACTGTTCACATTCCCCGGTCAGGGCTCGCAGCGCCCGGGCATGTTGCATGCGCTCCCGTCTCACGCCGAAGCCGCTCGAACACTGCAGGAAGCGAGCGACACGTTGGGCTACGACGTCACATCGCTCGACGATACCGATTCGCTGCGCTCTACCGTCGCGGTGCAACTTTGCATCTTGATCGCGGGCGTCGCTCAGGCACGCGTGATGAGCGCCCGCGGCTACGAACCCGACATGGTGGCGGGGCTTTCGATCGGCGCCTATCCGGCCGCCGTGATCGCGGGCGCGCTTCAATACGCCGACGCCGTGAAGCTCGTCGAGTTGCGCGGCCACTTGATGGAACGCGCCTACCCGAGCGGCTACGGCCTGACTGCGATCATCGGCATGACGCAGCGGGCGCTCGAAAGACTGATCGCGCAAGTGAACAGCGAGGCCACGCCCGTGTTCCTTGCGAACATTAACGCAGAAACGCAGATGGTCGTTGCAGGAAGCGATGCTGCCATGCACCGCCTTACGACGCTTGCGATCGAATACGGGGCGCAACGCTGCGAGCGTCTCGACGTGGCGACTCCGTCGCATTGCGCTTTGCTCGACGCACCCGCGGTGGCGCTCGCCGATGCCTTTGGCCAGATCACCGTGCGCGCGCCTCGTATCGTGTATCTGAGCAGCAACATTGCACGCCCGCTTTTTGACGGCCCACGCATCGCGGCCGATCTTGCAGGCAACATGGCGCAGCAGGTGCGCTGGCATGACACCGTGAGGCTTGCGTGGGAACGAGGCGCACGCCTCGCCGTCGAGATGCCGCCGGCCAACGTGCTGACCCGGTTGAGCAGCGCGATTCTCACAGAGGGGATCGCGGTGAGTTGCAGCGAGACGGCGCTGCCGGACCTTGGCGCGCTGATCGAGCGGGAACGGGTGCGCGAGTGAGGGCTGAAACCTCAGCCAGCCCTTCTCGTGCAAAGACGGCAGACGGCCATCAGCGCCAACAGGTTCGGGTCGCGCTCGCGTGCGTGGAGAAAGCTGACACCGATTGACTGGCGCATCAGGTATTGCGGCTTGAGAGGAATGAATTGCACCTTGTCGCCGAACACGCCACGCACGCGGCCTGGTAATAGCGTATACCCGACCCCGCCGCTCACAAGGTTCATCAGCGAAAAAATATCGCCGACTTTCATGGTCACCTTCGGCGTGAAGTCCGCGACGCGAAATGCCTCCATAAAGCCTCGATATGTCACGAAGCCCTCGCCGAGGGAAACGAAGGTCTCGTCGCGGCAGTCCCGCAAATCGACCGCCTCCTGGTTCGCGTATGGTGAACCGGCAGGCGCCGCGAAAAAGATGTCGTCTTCGAAAAGTGGGATGGAATCGACTTCGGGCTCGCCGTCCGGCAAGGCCATCAGGGCCGCATCGATGGTGCCCTGCTTCAGCTTGTCGAGCAGTTCGGCATTCGAACCGAGCACGAGTTCGACCTGGAGCGTCGGCCGCCGCACCTTGATGTCGACGACGATGTCAGGCACGGTCCTGATGGTCAGCGAGTACAGCGAGCCGATCTTCAGCCGGTCCGACGAATACCCCGCCGCCTCACGGGTCGCGTGAATGCCGGCGGACATCAGAGTGAGCACCTCTTGTGCCACATCGGCGAGCATTTGCGCAGCTTCCGTCGACTTGAGGTTGCGGCCTTCATGCCGGAAGAGCGCACATCGTACGCCCTGTTCGAGCGAGTGCAGCGCTCGATGCACGCTGACCGTGCTCACGTTCAGCGCCTCGGCTGCCTTCGACAGGTTTCCGGTCTCCATGAATGCGAGCAGGACTTCCAGCTTGCGAAAGGTGATCTCATCGTCGATTCGGTCGCGCATTTCGATCCGGGGGAAGGTCAAAATTGACAATTATCGGCGCATGAGACCGCTGGACAAGTAGCGATAACCCCGCATTCTTCGCGACAAGTGGGCGGGCATTGCTGTCGTCAAGAACCTCGGAAAATGGCTTAGACCAAAAAAGTTTGCTCCGGCTTCGAAAACGCGACTTTCTCGCTTCATTAAGTCGATGTCGGGCATTGCGTCTCCTCCGAATGGCTTCATAACTAATGCCCCGGACGGCTTTGTCGCATGTCAAGCCACGCGCTTCGATTCGGCTCGCGCGGTTGGTCTTCGTTTTCGTAACGTAACCCGCGCGCCATCAACAGATCAAATAACCTGGATAGCGGATAGTTAGCCTCGGTGAAAATTCAAGTCTCGCGCTTCACCCAGCGTATTCAGAAGCGGCGCTGGAGTCGAGTGGGAGCACACAGCGTCGTGCAAGCGCGCGTCGCTGTTGAACCAAGAATTTGACGAACTCGCTCGGCGACAGTTTCCGTGGACTGGACAACGACGTGTTACGTGGACCTGGCAGAGAACATCCCGGGGTTTTTAATGGCTTCCATCAACACTTGGGGTCCCGGATGTTGTACGTCTTAAGTGCTGATTGAACGACTATGGGTTCAGCCGCCCTAATCCTGTCGCGAACCTTGATATGCGGCTTACATTTTCCTAGAGTGAAGCTGGGCCGCATTGGGCCAGAGTTACGACTAGAAATCGTCAGTTGTCCATTTTTTCTAATGCACTCTGTATGCGTCATCGGCGCGGGACTTCGCGATATTTTATGTAGCGCTTGACGCCCACATAGGCGTACTGATTGATTAGCAAGTCGCCGAAGGAGGATGCGATGATCAATTCTTCTGAAATTCGGCAATCCGGCTTTCGGGGTGAGCTCATTCAGTCTGAGGATCCGGATTACGATGAGGCGCGTGCCGTCTTCAATGTCTCGATTGACAAGCGTCCTGTGCTGATCGCGCGCTGCGTCGACGCCGACGACGTGGCAAGGGTTGTGGTGCTCGCGCGCAAGCACAACCTGTCGCTTGCCGTACGCAGCACCGGTCACAACGTCGCCGGATATGCCGTATGCAACGACGGCGTCGTGGTCGATCTGTCGCGCATGAAAGCGATGACGGTAGATCCGTCGGTGCGCACCGTGCGTGCGGAAAGCGGTTGCAATTGGGGCGAAGTCAATGACGCGCTCCAGCCGTATGGCCTTGCCGCCACGGGCGGCTTCGTGTCAATCACCGGCGTGGCTGGACTGACGCTGGGCGGTGGCCTCGGCTGGCTCGTTCGCAAGCATGGACTTGCGCTTGACAATCTGCTGGGCGCCGAGGTCGTGCTCGCCGACGGTCGCAGGGTGAAGGCCAGCAGCCACGAGAATGAGGATCTGTTCTGGGCGATACGCGGCGGCGGAGGCAACTTTGGTGTGGTGACTTCGTTCGAATTCAAGGTGCACCCGGCCGGAACGGTGCTCGCTGGCATTGTGCTCCATCCCGCCGGAGCAGCGGCGGGTGCAATCCGCAGATGGCGCGATCTCGAAGCGGAAGCACCGGACGAATCGACGCTAGGCGCGCTTCTGTTCCACATGCCGGACGATCCTTCACTGCCTCCACCGATGCGCGGCGCCCCGGTCGCTGGTCTGGGTGGCGTCTACGCCGGGCCGGTGGAAGAAGGCGAGAAAATCCTACGGCGATTGCGCGAATACGGGCCGCCCCTTGTCGACAAGTTCGCACCCACGCCATACAACGATGCGCAGCGCATGGCGGACTTCCTGTGGCCGCCGGGCCTGCACAGTTACTGGAAATCGAGCTACTTCAAGGCGCTCGACGACGCGGCCATCGACATCGTGGTCGATCGTTTCGCGCATGTCCCGTCACGGCATACCGTGGTCGTCCTGGAGAATTATGGCAACAGCGCATGGAGTCGCGTTCCCGAATCGGCGACCGCGTTCGGGCATCGCAACTGGCCGTGGAATATCGTGGTAACGTCTGCATGGTCCGATGCAAAGGATAGCGAACGGAACATTGCGTGGACGCGTGAGCTGCTTGACGCACTGGGGCCGTACAGGGCGCCGGGTGCGTACGTAAACTATCTCGGCGGCGACGAGGGCTTCGCAGGATTGCAGGCGGCGTATGGAACCAAGCTCGGGCGGCTCGGCGCGATCAAAGCGCAGTACGACCCGACGAACCTGTTCCGCCTGAACCAGAACATCGCGCCTGCTCCGCTCGCGGACGCGCCGGGGGGATGAGTCGGTCTACCGGTCGTGCAGGCCGCCCGTTGCGAAGCACCGCGCAGGCGTGGCGGCATCGCTCCTTCGCCGTGCGAGAAAACAGTCCGCACCTATTACGACACGATCCAGCGAAGCTCGGCGTAACGCAGGCAAGCCGGGCGGTCGCTGACCGGCCTAGATGGAATGGACACCGCCCTCCCTGCGGGGAATCGGCCATATCCGACCCGCACGCACTGTTAATGTGTGAAACGAAGGTTTGACTGTGAGATGGGCCGCGATGCAGGCCAAGTTCAGAATAGCTGGGCGCCTAATTCGCGCGGGCTGCCCGCTTTGACCGTGCTGATGAATGTCCTGCATTCGTTGCGTCGAGCGATTCGATCATCGCGCGCTGCCCACGTGCTTCCGCGATGACGCGCACGATTCGCGTCCGGTAGCACCGCAACGCACCGTTGATCGGGCACGAGGCCTGCTGCCCGTGTCCGGAATCGTTTCTTTCCCATGCGGGTATTGGTGTAGACAAACTTGGGCCATATACGACACGGCGACGGACACGTCATCTGTCAGCAAACGCTATCAGGCCAGCCGACCCGAGTCCAGGCCGACAGCCGGAGCACTGCTTTCCGACGCAACCGACGCCCCGCTGGTAGCGGCGATTCAACGAGGAGACCGTTGGACGAGGTCTGACGGCTCGCCCTCGGTTTCAGGTCCCGTTCACTGCATCGCTGGCTTGCAGGACCCGGCCCACTTCGGCGAAGAGCTGCTCCCCCAGTTTGTTCGCCTCAAGCATCCGACGGAAATTGAGCAGCGTCGTCGCGTCCGGTACGGACTCGCAACCCAGGTCAATACCCACAGTGAGAGCGCCAACTCACCGACGGGTCCATCATTGCGCAGGTTTCCCTGCGTGCCCGCTTTTATGCGGAAGGCGCTCGCCCAGCGAATCGTAGATCGGCGGACAGCGCAGCAAGATGGGAACGATCATCGCGCTGAAACATGCGGTGAGCATCGGTAAAAGTAGGGTGAAACTCCCCGTCATTTCAGTGGCGAGGACGATGCCGGTAATCGGCGCGCGCACGACGGCCGCGAAAATGGCCGCCATCGCTACCACGGTGAACGCGGTCGGATCAGCGGCCACCCCGGGGAACCAGTGCGTGCAGATCCGGCCGAACGCGAGGCCCGTTTGTGCGCCGAGCACGAGCATCGGCGCAAACAGTCCGCCCGGGGTATTCGCTGCATATGACACGGCACCCAGCCCGAAGCGGATCAGGAGCGTGAGCGCGATGCCGGAAAGCGCGCCTGTGCCCGCGAGGGCGCGCTGTGTGACCGCGTCGCCGCCGCCCACCAGGTCCGGTGCAAGCCACGCGAGCAGTCCTACCGCTGCACCGACAAGCGCCGCGCGCGTTTCGACCGGCCAGCGTGCAAGCCGGTCGGAGGCGGCGAGCGCCAGGAGTATTGCGCGGCAATAGGCGGCGCCCAGCAGCCCGACGACGACGCCGAGGGCGAGGTGCGCCGGCACCGTGCCGAAGCCCGGGAAGGGCTGCGCCGCGAACTGAAAGTCCGGCGAGTCGCCGTGCATCAAGCGCGCCACCGCGATTGCGCCGGCCGATGCGCCGAGTGCCGCGATGGTCGTACGCGTCTCGAAGCGGCGCACCAGTTCCTCGAGTACGAATACCGCGCCGGCGATCGGTGCATTGAATGCCGTCGCAAGTCCGGCACCGGCGCCCGCCGCGAGCAGGACCCGGCAGTCGTCCGCATTGCGGCGAAAGAGTGTACCGAGCAAATGAGCGATCGAGGCGCCCATTTGAACCGTGGGACCTTCGCGGCCCAGCGCGAGCCCGGCGCCGATGGCGAGCACGCCGCCCACGAACTTCACCGGGATGAGCGCCAGGGGCGCGGTGGGTTGGTCGCCGTTCAGCACGGACTCGACGTGAGGGATGCCGCTGCCGCTCGCCTCCGGCGCGAAACGCCTGACGAGCCACGCGGCAAGTGCGGTCGATGCCGACGCGGCGAGCAGCACGAGGACGAAGCCGACGACGGCATGCTCGGAGCGCGCCCACGCGATGAACACGTCGCGCGCCTGGTCCGCTCGTGCGAGCGAGAGCCGGAAAAGCGTTCCCAGCGCTCCGCAGGCCGCGCCCGCGATGAGCGAAACGATGGCGAGCGCGACGAGCTCTGCGTGCTGCTTCTCGACATCCTCGCTGTTCATGATCTACGCATGTCCGATTAGGAGCACGTGCAACGGAGAATCTCCGATGACGCTGGCATGTGGCCGTTTCCATGACAACAGCGGAACCCGGTGCTCGAAGTGCGACATCGGCGCCGGGGCGATCCGGGTCCGTGCCTCCCGCGCGACGCGATTGGCGCGGCATCCGGAGCCGCGAGCGAGCTACGACGGCGTACAGGCGCCGAAGAGCACGAACACGTCTTCACGGTTGACGAGGGTCGTGGACATGCTGCCCGTCCTGGTATCGAGTGCAATGCTCCAGCCGTAGCCCAGCTCGGTGCCTTGAAGGAGCAACTGGCCCTCGCTCGGCTCCATGTGCCGGATCTCGGTGGTGCGCTGCGACCCGATCACGGCTTTTTTGGCGAAGTTGATGCGGATGAATTGCGGCGCGCCAAGGACCGCCGGCACCGTTCGATAGCAAACCTCCCCGACGCCGCAGAAATGCGCATCGATAGTGGCGCACAACAGCGGCTTGCTACCGTCGAAGTCTGCGCCGAGCACCCATGACGGCGCCGAGCAAACGAGGATCGCGAGGGTGCTTGTCCGCAGTGTCTTCAACATAGCTGCTACTCCTGACTGTCGTGAATCAGCGAGCAAGCGCTCGATGGACTGGATCACCAGCGCCAGTGACTACTCGACTGTGTAGCCACGGCCGGTCATGCACGCTCCCACCGCACGGTTGTATGTCGAAAGCTGACTCGACGCCTGTTGCTGCATGCTTCCCTGCTCCATGGCCGCTTGCTGTTGCTCGCGCCGCATCCGCATGCCGCTCCCCATCGTTCCGACGAGTGCGCCGATTCCCGCTCCCTCGCCCCAATGGCCGCCAGCGGCGCCGCCTATCAGCGTTCCGAACAACGCACCGCCCGCGGCGCCGCGGAACAAGTGGCCTTGCTGCGAGGGTGGTGGTGGGCTGCTCGCCATCTGCTGCGCGAGCGCGACAGGATTGACGCCGGTGGTTTGCTGAGCCCACGCCTGGCATTCTGCGGTGTCCGTTCGCTGGCGTTCCGGGCTCTGCCCCCGGGCGGGATAAATGATGGGCTGCTGCGCCGCTGCCGCAATTGCCAGCGACGAGATCGCCAGGCCGATCGAAAATCGAACAATTCGTTGCATTGCGAAAAGCCCCAAAAAATGCTTTCGAATATTCGCCGACCCGCCTATCGACGGCGGTGAACACGCCGTCAAGGCGCAAAGCCGAAACCGGAACCGTGCACGTCACCACCGTCCCGATCAGGCCCGCCACTTCCTTGCCGTGACGTATCTCTTGCGGCCCGAGGTTGCTCAAAATCGTTGACGTCGTCTTCGAGATCCGCCTGGCGCGCACGACGCTGGGCCATTGCGAATATGAGACAAGCATTCGTCGATGAGCAGACGACGGTTCGCAACTCATAATGGCTGAAAGGAGTATTGATCTCGTTTGCGTTAAAAGGCAATTGAACTTTGGTCCAATATCGCTTCAACCGCATCAAACATTTTCGCCGCGTCTCCACTCGATATGACAAGCTCGCCGACAGCTATCTCGTGTTGCATCGCTTGCCCGCGCATTTGGCACCGTCGCAAATGTGAACACAGCCTTCCAGGATATGCCGCCAGTATGCGGCTCGCGGCGCGGATCTTGAGGCGTAGTGTGGTTTTCCCCGACACGGTCGGATCGATTCGGCTGGCGGCCCGGACTGTGGATTGCCGCGGACGTTACGTATCTCACGGGCGGCCGGACAATGATCAATGGCGTCGAGAACCAAGATCTGCAAAGCAGTACTCGCTATGGGATCACGTTGTCGGTTCCACTTGCTGCACAATGGTCAACCAAACTCGCATGGTCGCGTGGGTTATCGACACGCATCGGTGGAAATTTCCAGACCGTCGCGGTCGCGCTCCAATACCGCTGGTTCAATCGCTGGCTGAACGTGGAAACACTTGGGCTCGCCACTATTCGCGCCACGACTGGTGCGCTTTTACAAGGATCTGCAACGTGCCGGGCGGAGACTCGGACTTGTCCCACGTCAGCGGACGGTCGCGGCCCGTAATAACGCAATGGCGCCGTGGGCACGTCGCGACGGGTGGAGCTGGAGTTGCCCCGGTTTCGCCAACGGGTTACAGCTCGGGTTGCAATGCTCTCACGCCTGGCGTCGTGCGCGCCTTCACGATGCGGTCATTTCGAAGACGTGGTAGCTCCATAGTGGCAGATCCAGGTAAAGACCGCGTGAAATGAGATCGTTGCCGTCGCGATCAAAACTGGCCGGCCCCATCATGTCCTTCATCCGCACCGTGCGGCCGGCCATGTCGGGAAACGGCAGTCGCACGTAACACTGGCTCTGGTTGTCGGCGTAGTTGACGGCAACGAGCCGCCGGTCGCCGTCGGCTCGTTGCCAGGACCACGCGATGAAACAATCCGAGGTCCAGTTGCCCTCCCACGCCGGCACGCATTCGAGCAGGTTCCACGCGCCGTCCCGAAAGACGGGCTGACGCAGCACCGCCAACAGGCTCTCGTAGAACGCCTGCAACGCTGCGTCGATAGGCTCCTGTGGCGACCGGACCAGGTGCGGCGAAATGCGTTTCCTGCAGCCCTCGAACTGGCCTTGGTGAAAGAAGCGCAGACCAGGCGAAAGAAACGTGATGATGGCGCCTGCCTCGTGCCTGCTGGGTTCGAAGGCCGCCGCGGTCCGGGGCTCGTCGTGGTTTTCCAGAAAGCGGGTCAGCTTGTCCTGGTAATCGAGCCCGGCGTGCAGATGCTCGCGCACCGACCGTGCGTGCGCATCGCGCAGGCGGTCATACATCTGCTTGTCATAGGCGTAATCGAAGCCCTGCTGTTGCATCGTCCATTCCAGGTCCCAATAGACCTCCGCCATGAACAGGAACTGCGGATGCTTGCGCTGCACGGATTCGATCGCCTTCGGCCAGAAGGGATCGGCGCGAATGTTCCAGGTGCGTTCGAACACGTCGGGCAAGACCAGCATGGCCATGTCGCATCGCACGCCGTCGCATTGCCCTGCGATTCTTTGCAACTCGTCGATCATCGCCTGCTGTAACTCCGGATTGCCGTAGTTGAGCTGCAACGTATCGGGCCATCCGTCGAAGTATGGATCCCGGCCGTGGGCAAGCACCAGCGGACCGTTCCTTGTCTGCACCCGGCGGTAGTTGCGCGGTGAGCGAGCCAGGTCCGCCTCGCTCCCGTGGACGAAGTAGTCCGGATGCTCATCGATCCAGTCGTGATCCGGCGCCATGTGATTCGGCACGAAATCGAGCATCAGCTTCAGTCCGCGTTGCTGCAGACGCTGCCGCAATCGGGAGAGCGCCCCGGCGCCGCCCAGATCGCGATGGACGGTGTAGCTCTGGATGGCGAACCCGGAGCCAGCGATGTCTTCGTCGCAGAGGTCCGGTATCGTTTCGGCGAATTCGCGACGCCATTCGGGGTTCGCACGCGAGATCGCCTGCGCTGCGTAGCCGGTCTGCCAGACGCTCAGCAACCAGATCCAGTCAAAGCCCAACTCGGCAAGGCGATCCAGTTCGGCATCCGGAATATCGTCCAGCGTCGCGCTCCTCCCCAGCACGCGAGACAACCCGGTCAGCCAGACGCGGGTGTTGATCTGGTACAGCGCCGGGTAGCGTAAGTCGAACATATCCTCTCCTTTACTTCTCGCCGATCCCTTCTCCGCCCACCTGCCCCCTTACGATCCCCGCCATCACACGCGCGCGTTCGGTTTCCAGCATAGTTTGCGCATCGACACGCCCAAACAGGTCCAGGAGAGGGGCGACGAGGCCCGTCCAGCCTGTCTGGTGGCTGGCCCCAAGGCCCGCGCCATTGTCACCGTGGAAGTACTCGTAAAACAGGATCAGGTCGCGCCAATGCGGATCGTCCTGGAATCTGGCCGCCCCGCCGTAGACGGGCCGTAGCCCGTCGGCATCGCGCAGAAACGTACCCGTCAGCCGACGGACAAGCTCCTGCGCTACCTCGAACAGCGTCATGTGCGGACCCGTGCCGGTCGGACATTGAACCTTGAAGTCATCGCCGAAAAAAGTGTAGAAATTCATCAGCGCCCGGACGATCAGCAGATTAACTGGCATCCACACCGGGCCGCGCCAGTTCGAATTGCCACCGAACATGCCGGTATTCGATTCGGCCGGCAGGTACTGCACCTTGTACTCCTGTCCAGCGACGTGAAGCACGAACGGATGTTCCAGGTGATAGCGAGAAAGCGAACGAATGCCGTGCGGCCCCAGGAACTCGTTCTCATCGAGCAGGTAACCGAGCACGCGCTCGAGTTTCCGCTTGTTGAGAATCGATAGAAGTCTCCGTTCCCTATGGCCGATGAAACCCGCGTCGGTCGGAGCCACATGGGCAACCAGCTCGGGGTAGCGTTTTCGAAACTGCGCAATCAGCTCCATCAGCTTCGGATACCGCGTGACAGACTCCGCTTCGAACACCGTGGACGCGCACAGTGGCAACAATCCCACCAGTGACCTCACTTTCAAACGCATCGTCTGGCCGTCGGGGAGCCGCAACAGATCATAGAAAAAACCGTCCTCCTCGTCCCACATCTCATCGCTATGTTCGCCACGACGGTCCATCGCATAGGCGATCCACATGAAATGCTGGACGAACTTGAAGGCGACCTCCTCGTACATCGGGTCGTACTCGGTCAGAATCATGGCCATCTCCAGCATGCTCTGGCAATAGAACGCCATCCACGCCGTCCCGTCCGCCTGCTCCAGCGAGCCACCAGTCGGGAGCTGTGCACTGCGATCGAATACACCGATGTTGTCCAGACCCAGAAAACCGCCAGCGAAGACGTTGCGGCCCGCTGGGTCCTTGCGATTGACCCACCAGTTGAAATTGAGCATCAACCCCTGAAACGAGCGTTCCAGGAATCGCAGGTCGGCCCGACCCAGCTGTTTCTCGTACTTGTACAGCCAGAGCGTGGCAGCGGCATGCACTGGCGGATTCACGTCGCTGAAGTTCCACTCGTAGGCTGGAATCTGCCCGCTTGGGTGGACGTACAGGCTGCGCAGCATCAGCAGCAGCTGCTCCTTGGCGAAATCGAAATCCACCAGCGCCAGGGAGACCGTATGGAAGGCCAGGTCCCAGGCGGCGTACCACGGATACTCCCACTTGTCCGGCATGGAGATCACGTCGGCATTCAACATGTGGAACCACTCGGTGTTGCGCACGTCGTGGCGCTGGGCCTCGAGCAATGGATGACTACGGTGCTCGCGCAGCCAGAGCTGCAGGTCGAAGTAGTAGTACTGCTTGCTCCACAGCATTCCCGCCAACGCCTGACGGTGCACCCGGCGCTGGTCTTCGGTCAACGATGCGGGCGCAATCCGCTCGTAGAACTCGTCAGCGTCGGCGATGCGGCTATTGAATATGTTCTCGAAGTCGCGGAACGCATTGTCCAGTTTGGTTGCCATCAGACGCAGCTGGATGGTCGTGCTGCCGCCGCCGGGCACGTCGCAGATATAGTGGGCCGCGGCCTTGGTTCCGGTCCTGGCGGGATTCACCGCGTCGCCTTGTCCCGAAATGACGTAGGCGTGGAACGCATCCTTGACGTAGGGAGACGCGTTGGGCTGGCCCCACAGACGCTGCGCATTGCTCTCGTTCTCGGTGAAGAGCGTCTCCGGGGAGCCATCGCAATGGAGCCAGTACTGGCCCAGTTCAGGGTGCGTGGCCTGAATGGCGCCTGGGCCCGCATCGAGCAGCGAGGGCTTGCGATCGTCCTCACCCCATGACCATGTGTTGCGGAACCATAGCGTCGGCAGGACCCGCAGCCGTGCCGCTTCTGGTCCGCGGTTGTGCACGGAAATACGAACGAGGATGTCGTCCGGATCCGCCTTCGCGTATTCGACGAACACATCGAAATACCGGTCATCATCGAAGACACCGGTGTCGAGCAGTTCGTACTCGAACTCCTCCCGCGATCGCCTCCGGTTGGTCTCGATCAAGTCCCGATAGGGATATTCTCGCTGCGGGTACTTATAGAGGTACTTCATGTAGGAGTGGGTGGGCGTGCTGTCGAGGTAGAAGTAATATTCCTTGACGTCCTCGCCATGGTTGCCCTCGCTGTTGGTGAGGCCGAAGAGGCGCTCCTTCAAGATCGGATCGCGCTCGTTCCACAACGCAAGCGCAAAGCACAGCTGCTGTCTCTCGTCGCAGAGTCCGCCGAGCCCGTCCTCGCCCCACCTATAGGCACGTGAGCGGGAATGGTCATGGGTGAAGTAGTTCCAGGCATCGCCGTTGTCGCTGTAGTCCTCTCGCACTGTCCCCCACTGCCGCTCGCTGAGGTAAGGCCCCCACTTCTTCCACGGCACCTGGGCCTCACGCGCGTCGTTCAGGCGTTTTTGTTCCGCTACGTCCACGATTCCAGTACCCATGCTTTTGCTCCGTTAGGGGTAAATGACCTCAGCTCGACGCAACACAGGCGGGCGCGCCACACCGAGCGCTCATCGTGCGCGATTCAGGCAACGCCGGTGCATCGGTATGTGTGGCGTTGAACGTTCTGCTTGCTTGAAGACTTCATCAAATACGCCTTGACGGTACAAAAACTCATAACGTCCCCGGGAAACGGCATACCGCCGGTACATTCATGTCAAGCGCGTTACCCGACGCACTCGCCGTATCACGCGCGGCGCGTCGGTGGCGCTACCGCCGCTCGCGATCCGGCGGGTCGCCGGTGCTCGTGAGCGCCGGTTCGATGGGCGCCGGTGGCGCCTCCTCGTCGATCCACGCCTGCAGCAGCGTGGAGGTCACCGCGAGTATCACCGGGCCGATGAACAGGCCGACGATCCCGAACGCGATCACCCCGCCGATCACCCCGATCAGGATCAGCAGCAGCGACAGGTCCACGCCTCGCTTGATCAGCAGCGGCCGCAACACATTGTCGAGCAGCCCGACGAACACCGACCAGACCCCCAGCGCGATTCCCGTGACAAGCTGGTCGTGATAGATCAGCCAGACCACGGCACCGATCAGCGGAAGGCCCGGACCGATCTGCGCGAGACAGAGAATCAGGATCAGCGCTGTCAGGATCCCCGCGCCGGGGATTCCGGCGACGTACAGGCCCAGCCCGGCGAGCGTCGCCTGCGCGACCGCCGTTACGACGATCCCGAGCGCGACCGCGCGGATCGACAATCCGGCAAGCCGCACTGCCGCCGCCCCGCGTTCGGCGGCGATGCGCGCCGCGAAACGCACCACGCTGCTGGACGCGGCCTCGCCCTGCGAATAGAGAATGCCGGCGATGATCAGGGTCAGCACCAGGTGGATCACCAGCAAGCCGACCGTGCCGGCTTGCGAGAGCAGCCATTTCGCGGCTATCAGCGCATAAGGCTGCACTTGTGCAAGGATGCCACCGCGACCTGCGTCGGACAGGCGCTGCCACTCGCGTGCGAGGCCTTCGCCGGCGAGCGGCACCTGATGCAGCCAGCTGGGCGGGGGAGGCAGCGAGTAGTTCGGCAGCGCCTCGGCTTGGTCGACAATGTCGCCGCCGTGCTCGGCGATCGTCGACACCGCCCCGTAGAGCGGCAGCACGATCACGACCAGCAGGCCGACCAGCATCACCGTGACGGCGATCCAGCGGCGGCCACCGACGCGCTTTTCGATACCGATCATCACGGGCCAGGTGGCAACGACGATCATCGTCGCCCAGATCAGCGCCGGCAGAAACGGACGGACGATATAAAGACTGCCGAAGATCAGCAGCGACAGAATCACGATGATCAGCAGGATGCGGGCAATATCCGCTTGCGGTCGCGACTTCACGTCATTCTCCTGACACGCGATCAGGCCAAAGCCGCGCGGGGGCGTGCGGTCCGGTGGCGCATACCGCCGACAGGGCCGCGCGATGGGCTGCGGGAAGGTGGGCGGCAATCTAGTGCTCCCGCAGACAAGATTTCTCGCCCACTCAGCCTATAACCTTCGAAGAACCGCCGCCATTGGACCTTGGTTCAATGGACTGGTCCGCGAGAAACAAGGAGCTGCCCAGGAAGGACCATGAAAAGGCATTGAGGCGGCTGCGCGTGGAACTGTTTAAAGCTGCCGCGACAGTTCGTGCGTTAGGGCCTGTCGCGTGTGTGTGGTGCAGGACACTGCTCCTCGATGCGGGCCTCCATCACAGAGGTCATCGCGGAGCCGCGCCGTTCTGCTCCCGTGACCAGCCTTGGCGATCTGATCGGTATTGAGCCGATCGCCGAGGCGCTGATCAAGACGCTCGCAGGTAAGGCACGAACCGGTCGTCTTGACGAAATGAAAGCGCTGGAACTATTGCGGCAGATCGTGTCGCTCTGACCTGAATCGACCGTTCAGCAGAACTCCGTGGCGGCGGGGCTGCCCGCAGAACGGCGCGCCCTTTCCGCAGACGCCACGGACCCGGTCGTTGAGAAGAGAAACCTGCCTCTTCTCATCGCAGCCCTGATTGCTTGCGCCGGCTGGAGCCGAGCTCTGGAAGCTGCGGGCAACTCGCGTGGCGTTCTTTGTTCGTCTGGTGCACTCGTCGGCTCGCCGGTATAGCATGTCAACTGTGCTGCCGACGTGCGGCTTGAACGGTGCGTCAACGACCGGAACACAAGTTTCAGGTGAGCAATGAACGTGAAATGTACCGCTGGAGCGCTGCTGCTGCTCCTCGCATCATCCATTTGCGCATTTGGTCAGGATGACGG
Source organism: Paraburkholderia sp. RL17-373-BIF-A (assembly GCF_046030175.1). Lineage (NCBI taxonomy): Bacteria > Pseudomonadati > Pseudomonadota > Betaproteobacteria > Burkholderiales > Burkholderiaceae > Paraburkholderia > Paraburkholderia sp. RL17-373-BIF-A. The sequence goes on along the minus strand of NZ_JARESO010000045.1, from coordinate 8,244 downwards.
GCTGACCAATGCACAGATCGTCGGTATCATCCTTGTGGCGAATCAGGCGGAAATCGCGGCAGGGCAAATAGCCTTGCGCAGAACTCGGTTGAGAGGCGTGCAAAGCTTCGCGAGCCGGATGGTTGACGAGCATGGACAGGTCATTCAGGAAACCGCCGAATTGCTGCAGAGACTCGGAGCGACTCCACAACGAAGCAAGATCAGCGATGCGCTGACGCGGCAGAGCTACGATGACCTCGCAAGGCTTAACGAAGTCGGAATTTACGATTTCGACCAGACTTACCTTGATCGCGAGGTCATTGTCCTGCATCAGCTGGTCAAAACGGTAGACACCTTCATTCGGACCACGACCAGCATGGAACTGAAGACACTGCTCGTCCAGTCTCGCCCGTCGTTCATTTTTCATCTGGACCAGGCTCAACGATTGCAGCTGACACTGGAACGGCCGGGGTTTCGTCGATGATCTGTACGGCCTTGTCAAGTTGACGAGCGTCGGCTGTTTTCCTAGTCAAAAAGTAGTCATCCTTATCAGATAGCTTCCTCGACTGCGACATTGACGCTCCAATTGTTGGTGTTCACAAATGTTGAAGTTCGCAAATTCTGCTAATGATGTCCGTTGAAGCGCAAATCGTGCCCATTCATTCTGCTAGCGCGGCTTTTCTACCACAACGCGAACTCACTGCCCGACACGACTGACCAAGCGCAGGACGACGCCGTGCTGACCAACATCCACACAAGGGGATGTTGAAGGCCCGATGTGGCACACAACGTGCCGTACTGTATGGCATTTTTGATCTGCGCACTGAGATGGCCACCTTCCGAAGATCAAAAAATGACCTCGGGTATTTGCACTTGCTGCCGCTTCAAGCGAATGCACCTATCGCGCTCCTCTACAACCGCATTAGCCGAATTAGCGGACACGACGAACGCGTTAGCAAAATCAACGGAGGTCCGAGCGTGCTGCGTTGCTGAAATGCAACGCCTAGAAAGACGTGCGAAACCGCTGCTATGCCTTATTTTGCGGCGTCAAAATACAGTCTTACATTAGCGTAGTCTATGGACACGATTAGCAGTTTTTAAGGACTTCAACATTCGACGACTAACGCACACCTCTGATCTGCTGAGTAACACATGCAGCAACGACTGCAAACACGGCCGCCGCGCCGAAGAGAGCAGCATAGTTGCCGGTCGTGCCTGTCGCGCCGATTTTCAATAGGACCGGGGCAAGCACGGGAGCGATCGTCTGCGGAATCGTGCTCGATAGATTGAAGAAACCCATGCCCCTCGCTGCCTGTTCACTGCTGTCAGGCAAAACCTCCGATACCAGAGCGTAGTCGACGCCCAGATACATCCCTTGGGCCAAGCCGGCAACGCCGACCCCAACCACGAACTGACTAACTGATCCGGCGTACGCGACAATAACCATTGCGACTGCGAAAAGCAAAGAGGCAGCGACGACGAACGGTTTGCGGCGGCCAACTTTATCGGAGAGCCATCCGGACGGGATGCTGGAGGCCGCAATGCAGAGAGCTAGCGTGAACATCGCTACGGTGAGCACTGGGGCGACGGTTTTCGTCGTGTAGTGCAGAGTGTCAATAAGGAAATATGTTTTGTACGTCGTCAGGCTGTACAGTGACGTCCAGACCAGAAATCGACCCAACCACGCCAATGCGAAATCGCGGTGTCTGACTGGATTGATCCACAGCGACGATGCGATGGACTTCAGCGACAACGGCACCACCTCGTCCTTGCTCCTGGGCTTCTCGCGCAGGGTCAGCAAAAACGGCAAAACCATCAGCGCACCAACCACGGCCGGCCAAACAAAAGGCCCGTATCCCTCTGTGCCAGCAAGCTGTATGAGGAAGACGCCTCCGACTACGCCTACCTGCGTGGTCATTCCCATCCATCCAGACACCTTGCCGCGCATTTCGGTCGGAACGCGCTCTGGCAAGACTGCGATTGTAGCGGCGATCGCAGCGTTGAAGCAGAGCTGCGCGGCGACCCACCCGACTGTCACCATGTTGACGGTGGTGGCAAAAAACCCGATAAAAAAGATCGACAACGTGCCACCGATCATGCCGCCAATGATAAAAGGACGCCGTTGCCCGAACCGCGAGGTCGAACTATCGCTTAGCGCGCCAAAAATGGGATTGGCAAAAAGGGCGGCAAGGGCGCCAAGACTCGCAACAAACGCCAGCGAAGTGCCCTTATGTGCGGGATCGATCTGCCCTACCCGAAGGGCAAGCGTAACCGATGCAGGCGTGATGAGCGCCACCCAGATCCCGATGATCGCTGCGATATACCGAGCGACGAACCAGCCGCCTCGTCTTTGCCATCATGCTCATCATGCGTTACGGTCCGACCGAATCTACTTCACCGCGTTAACTCGACAGAGCCACAGACACTTCCCTTTCGAAGCCATATCGTTTCTCCAGGACGAGTTGCTGAACCGGTTGCCGTGAATTGCCCGGCAGGACGGTCATCCGGACTGCGGTCACATCGAGGTCCGCAGTGCAATCGCCAAGCCGTATTGACAAACTGAACGGTTCCAAGTCCCGAACTCCCGATGATAGTTGGCTTGGCGAAGAACGGCTATTACATGTATATGCAATGAATCCAGCGAGGCTGTTGGCGCTCGACGCTTGTTCAGCCACGACGGCAGACACCCGCACTTGCCTCGGATTACGTAAACATGCAATATCTCCGCCGGACACAACGTTTTATGTTGGTTCTGTGGACGCGGCTCTCTCTCAAAGAGAGCCCGAATCAACCTGACAGGCTTAAGAGACATGGATAGTGGCAACGAGGACAACCTTCACGCCAAGATCTCGCCGCGTACTGCGGCTGCTGAGGTTGCCAAGGTCCTCTGGCACCTGCGCCGCATTCTGGCCATTCTGGTCGTGCTTTTCTTCTTTCTGTCGATCGCGATGTATTACGGTGGAGGGGCCGTCAACACGGTCACACGTACGCAATCATCTCTGGGCGAGACGTTCTATTTTTGCGCGGTCACTGCGCTGACCATCGGCTACGGCGACGTCGTGCCGACCACAACGCTTGGTCGGATCATCGCGGTTTTGCTTGCTTTCATCGGCGTGTTGATGACGGGGGTAATTACTGGCTCGACTGTTTACGGTATTCAGGTGGCTGCCCAGCGGGCTGGCCTACGGCCAGGCTAGATATGAGGACTCGACGGGCTTCGCCTAAGCATTGCCCAAGACTAAGGGTGTTCCTCGGCCTGGGGTGTCATTCACGTCATCAAGTTCAAGGCCGTCGGGGGACGGCAAGCCCAAAGTCGCGGTTCAGCTTGCCCGGCGCCTAGCCCCGGTCCGCGAGGACAGGATGTGTACGGCGAGCTCGTGCTGGTCCCAATACATCTTGTCCAGTCGATATCTCATGCCCGTCAGCATCAATTCGGTCGCGCCGGCTGTCAATGACTTAAAGTCGTCCGGACCCAAAGACCAGTCTATAAAGCACAGCGAGCAGTGCTGGACAACTTTGCGTCAATTTTGATGAGAGTGAACCAAACCGTGGGAGGTCAATTCACGCCGCTCGGCACGCACTCGGCGAGTTTGCAGCTGCAGAAGTGTTGGTCAACACGGCAAGCTTCTTAACCGAGAATTCTTCGTTGAGAACAGCAACTCTGACTTGTGCCAGCCAGTGCGCTCCCTCGTCCGTCAATCGCATTTGTTGCTTCTTCGCCATGCGATGGCTGACCACCAGATTCACCGCAGACTCGGCAATGCTGCTGCTGATCGGCAGCCCCTTGTGATAGCGCATGCCATAGTTCACGAGCGTACCGGCGTTGTTCTCGTGAAACGAAGTAAAGTCGTCACCAAAAACGAAGTAAAGTCGTCAACACCCGGTTTTGCGTATCGCACACGACAGTTTTGGGGCGTCGATCATTGGAAGCTTCTCAAGCACCGCCCCTGCCACCTGAGCCCGCGAGCTACAGGTCGCAATCGTCAATGCTGTAGGTGGTCAGAATTGCTGCTAGCGAATGTTCATAGGGCGCTAGCATGTTCGTTAATGATGCTAGCGTGCCTTACACACGCCTGACAATTCATTTCGAACAACGCGCTGAGCCTCGAACCAGCAATACCCCTTACTTAGAGCGGGCGCTTGGCACAGTTGGGTAATCGCGGAACGCCACCATGCGTGTCGTTCAGAATATCCCCTCTTACAAGCAATAAAGTTTGGTCCAGAACTCGTCCACCAAGAACAGAACCTGTTTCTGGCAACGTGGCACCCCGCTCAATAAAGATTGCAGATTATGGCAAGCATCTTTCGAATCACATCCGCCGCGAGATTCGATATCCGAGACCGCCAAGGACCACGCTCGCAGAGTTACTGAACACGCTTCATCTCGGTTGTTGCACCATCGCAACAGGCATCGAATCGCGCCGATCGTGTCTTCACCTTACGCAGCGGGGCATTCGACGTCTTAGCCGCTAGCATTCCAGTGAACACGGCTAGCGGCAATTATGAACACCTACAGACGGAGACAATGACACGGTCGAGGAAGGTGACGGAGTTCTGGCTCTGATTGAGCGCCCTGATTGCTGTCTTGCCGAACTGGGCCTGACTCTCGCGGAAGGGACGGCCGTTGCTGGCACAGATGCAAGCCGAGCTCATTTCGAAACAGGTGCAGTCGTGCTCTCAGGCCAGACCCATTGTCGGAACTGCGGTTCGGCCTGAGAGCACGATGACAGCCGCTCGACGGTCTGCGCACCGTCTACGGCAAAGTGACGGTGAAGAGTCCGCGGCTGTGGCCGTGTGCCTGCCAGCGGACTGCGCGGACGGCACAGCACGTAGTGCATCTCCTGTCCAAAGACCTAAGCTGGCGCGTCACTCCGGAGCTTGAATACCTCCAGGCGAAGTGGGCAGCTCATTTGCCATACCGGCAGGCCGCGAACATGCTCAAGGAAGTGCTGCCGCTGGACAAGGGCATTTCGTCCAGCGGCATCCAGAACCGGATTCTCGACATTGGAAAACAGCTCGACACTGACATCGAGCGTGACATCGCGAAACTACCCCAAGCCGTTACAGACGTGCGGATTCGCGAATCCAGCCATGTCGCGGCCGTGAGCGTCGACTCGGACAGCAACAGTAATTCCGGCGAAGCTCAGTCTCCGCTCGGCGCCTGGTTGCGTGGATCGTCGGCAGAATCGTGATAATCGAGGCCGAGCGGCCCAATCGCCATGACCTGCGTGACGTACTCGCCGGATTTGGCCCAGTGGAAGTGCCAGGTCTCACCAGGTAGAACGATGACACTGCCCGGTGGATACGCCTCGACCTTGCTCCCATCGAATTGCTCGCCGAGCCCGATATAAAAGATGCCCGACATCACCGTGTAGATGCGGTCTTCCGGGTGCTTGTGGGGCATCAGCTTGACACCGCCCGGCACTTTCACGCGGATCACATAGGGGCCGGGCTCCGAGGGTTCGCCGATAAGGACGGCGAGACGGGCCGAAGGTGGAAAGGCCGGAAACTGCTTCCACTCAATGTCCTCGGACAGAATAGTTTTGAAGGCAGACTCACCCGGTTGGTGTGTACGAACCATTGCAATGCTCCATTGACAATCCAGATAAGCAATGAGGCTTTTACTCGACGAATCCGCCTGAACTACCGAAGCAACATTCCGGTTCCGGCGCCACATCCGTAAAGGCCTCTCGAAAAACCGGCTTCTACGGCATCTAGAGTGGCCTGATCACCAAGCACTGTAGATTCCCGATCCGGTTACGCAAATATCGCTCGGTAAAAGGAGTTATTCCTGATACGCCACAATTCACTCCAAACCACCAGTTGCCGGAAGTCGCGGGACGCCTCGGCGCCGAGAACTTCCAGACTCTCGTCATTTGCTCGCTCATTACGAACGTGGTAGCTTAGTTTTACGCCAAAGCCTGCGGGTTCGTCGGCTTCGGAGTGGGGATAATCGCGCAGGCATCAGTGCGTGCATGGCGGAAGTTGTGAGCGACAAAGCAGCTGTCTTCTCGAAAGGCAATTGGCGCGATCCACCTACTATGTCGAGGACGATATGCCAAGACGATACGACACCGTTACGCTCGAAGACGCCAAGCGGATGTTGTCCGCCGCGGAGGCAAAGGCTGCGAGCCTGGGAATCGCTTACAACATCGCGGTGGTCGATGCTGGTGGACATCTGGTGGCTTTCTTGCGCCATGACGGCGCGCTCATCGGCAGCATCTCACTCGCCATCAATAAGGCGGTGACAGCAAGAATTTTTGAAAAAGCCACAGCTGACCTGGCCAAGCTCGCTCAGGCGGGCATGCCGCTCTTCGGCATCCAGGAGAGTGGTGTAGGTAAGGTTGTCATCTTCGGCGGCGGCATCCCGATCGTCATCAACGGTAGCATTGTCGGTGCGGTCGGAACCAGCGCAGGAACCGTCGAGCAGGACATAGCAGTTGCGGAGGCTGCGTTGGCTGCGCTCGAGGGCTGAACAACGCCGTCCGGTGCAACGCGTGCGATGGGACACGGCGCCCTGCCGCGGGGCCGATTACGATGAAACGAACACGGAAACCATGAGCCATCCATTACTTGCGGGGTACACGCTCGTAATAGTCGACATGCTACTTTGGCGATTCGGGCGTCCGGAGAATGAAAACACCCGGCTATCCATTCGACTGCTTCTTTTCGCTCTGCTGACTCTACTGCTATTCACCACAGGACTTAGCCCCGTTTCGCCCGTACCCGATGTGCATTCATCTGCTCAGCACGTTGCGGAACAGGTTCTTGAAATAATCTGGTGGCTCAACGGGGCGCGCCTGTTGTCACTTGCGCTCGACGCATTGCTGCTGCCGAAGCGGTGGCGTAAGCAGCGTCTTTTTCAGGATGTGTTCGGGGCGGTGGTTTTTCTTGCCGCAATTGTCGCGGCCCTCGCCTTCGTATTGGACTTGCCAATACGAGGCGTGGTCGCAACTTCAGGGGCGTTGGCGATCGTTCTTGGCCTTGCAATCCAGAGCACGCTGAGTGATGTTTTCGCTGGTATCGTCATTAACACGACCGAGCCGTATCAGGTGGGCGACTGGATTGCTATCGACGGTGATGAAGGCAAGGTGCTTGAGATGAACTGGCGTGCAACGCATCTTTTGACGTCACAAGGCAACGTGGTCATCGTGCCAAACGCCCTGGCTGCAAAAACAAAGATCATGAACCATAGCCGGCCGCCCTCGCTGCATGCCATCAGTGTCTTACTGGAGATATCGCCTGAAGAGCGCCCCAGGACCGTTCTCGCAGCACTCGAAAATGCGCTGGCGGCAACATGTTTCATTTTGCAGACACCCGCCCCCCACGCTCAGGTTAAAAAGACAAATGTCAATTCGATTCAGTATGAGGTTACAGCCTATGTCGACGATATGGAAAGGAAACGCCCAGCCTCCAACGATCTGTACGACCTTTGTTATCGACATCTGGCCGCAGCGGGGATTGACCTGCATCCGCTCGGCGTGACGGGGCCCTCCCGCAATCCGATTGATTCCAGGGAACGGCTCCTTCGCAATGTCGACCTGTTCACAGCGCTGGAAGACGACGAGATCAGGCAACTGGCAGCCAGGCTCACACGACGGGAGCTTGACCGCGGACAAGTACTCGTGACTGCAGATACCGCGCCAAATACTTTGAGCATTGTTGATTCCGGCGTGCTGTCTGTGACAGCTGACGAGACCTCCGGCCAGTTTGAAGTGACACGTCTCGGCCCTGGTGATGCCGTTGGTGAGGCGGGCTTGCTTGCTGGCCTGTCGACAAAGGTCCGGATTACCGCGCTCACAAAATGTGCCGCGTATCAACTCCAGAAAGATGACCTTACGCCAATCCTCCAAACCAATCCTGAAGTCGCGAAACGAATGTGCCGAATGTTGTCGCGCCAGGATGCGACGTTGGGCAAGCTGTCTTCCGAGGTCCAGCAGTCCCCTGCTTCCGAACAGTCTGTGTTTCAATGGCTACTTGACGAGGTGCGAAAACTCCACTCGCTGACATTCTAGATTTCGGTCTCCGATCCGTAGCAAAACTAATTTATTCGCTTCGGAACACGGTTTGGCCGATGTCTTGATGCTCAGCCCAAGCGCCGGCAGCGCGCAACCCCAGTCACCATCCCCCTATCGCCGCAATGCCTAATCAGGTGTCGTACTGAAAATCGCTTTCACCACCTCAGTGGTGAATCTAGGGTCGCCCACCTTGATATCTGCGGACAAGCGCGCTGTAATCTCCTGCAAGAGCCAACCGTTGCCATCC